>CAZROX010000057.1:0-9973 GCA_964601845.1 uncultured Halothiobacillaceae bacterium | reverse complement strand
TGCTGGGTCGGCAGATGCGCGCCCATCTGTGATGTACAACCCGCCATAGGTCACACCAGCTGACACTGCCCCCAACACACCATCGGCATCAATCGGCCAAGCGCTAATACTACCCGTACCTCCAGCTGCACTCCCAGCTACACTGGAATAAAAATTGGGTGAGAAATCTGATGATGCGTCTGCAGACAAAATCAAGGTTATCTGGTCACTGACAGGCACCAAGTTGCTCGCATTACAGTCCCTCTCGGCAACACCGGAACCACTGTTGATACACAGGCCGTTATAGCGCGCATTACCGCCGACAGTCGACGGATCAGTGCGGCTATTGCTATCATCGCGGTCAATAAACGCATCGATAGTTGGAGAAAAGCTCAAGCTCTCGTCGACATCAATATAGGGCTCAAGCAGATTGGTATAGGATTCGCCGCTATCCCACACGCCATTCTTGTTTGAGTCGATAAATTCTTCTTCACCTAGGGCATAGGCCATAATCGCAACACGGTAATCGTTGTTAACGACCTCACCGGCACGTGGCTCTCTGCGATTGCTCTCCCATTGAACAGAGCAGGTTCCATTGGTAGTAACACATCGATCGCTAACCATGTTGCCAGCTGTTGTCTCGGGGGCGCTAAAGAAAACTTCAGTGCCATCACGCGCTGCTAAACCATCTCTATCCTCGACAGCTGCCGTGATCTGCACCTTGACGGAATTTGCACCGATTGATGATGTGGAATAGGCACCAGGGGGTTTAAGTGTTGCACTGGTTAGAATCAAGCGCGCTGGTAAACCATTGACCACGGTGAACTCGTTTGAGCTCTCGTTAATGCCAGTCGATACACGGGCATTAACAACAAAATTCTCTTGGCGATACCCACTGAGTACACGCGTTGTCACCAAACCGGTGTTATCGGAGCGCACAACACGCATGTTCTGACTGATCCGCGCACCGACGCTGGTGTTATCGTCCAGATTGAGACTATTCACCCTAAATGTGACATCTTGGCCGGCCAACGCATTGCCGTTGTTATCCAATACACGAAAAACGAGATCTGATGCAGTCACCGCACTGGTATCTAATCCACGTAGAGACAGCTCAGATGCAACAGATGAAACATGTTGGACAGTCGCTACATCCGCAGGGTTACCCGGTACAGAGAGCGTAGCTGCTGCGGTGGAGATCATGTTTCTTGTGCCAGCTTCATACATAGTGGCGGTGACGGTTCTGACACCAGGGCATGCACCGGCTGCAAAGGTTGTCTCACCAGCGCCGCTCACCAAGCCCTGCAACACGGGATTGCCAAACCGACCCGTTGTACAGGTAGAGCTGAACTCGATGTCGACCTGAGAGTGTGAACTCAAGGGAACAGAGTTGGCGGTTGCCAAGGCAATTTGTAATCGCAAATTCGATGTTCTAACGGGAACACTGTAGGGGTTGGTCACTGTACCGCTGCCACTAGGGCTACCAACGATAAAAATTTCGCTGTTGACGAACGTACCGCCACTATTTTGCGTGTTGCCGATAAGCGCTGGCAAACTCGCTGTCGATGTGGTTACCACCGCAACAGCATTGCTACTAACAGAACCGCTACCACAACCACCCAGCTGTAAAGCTGCCAATGCAAGCGATGCAACATGCCACCGACTAACTGTGCCTATCAGTCTCAATCCAAACATTGGTATACGCCCACTCCACAATAAACAGACTTACAGGTGCCGCAAAATACTTTGCGTACCTATTTTTAAAGACACCACCTAGCGGCCAAACACACGCATCCGCCGTGGCTAAAACTTTCTACCCAGAACGATACAGCATTGGGCAAGCTAATATCAAGTACTAAAAGCATCAATATGCTAAAGGCGACTGGCTATCAACCGCTCGCAACCTTGCAAAAAACTATCCATCTACGTGGTGCCAGGGCGATGCGGGCAAGAGCGAGAGCGCGCCAAGCACGCATGAGATTATCGCTTGCCAGATAAGCGCAGGCCGTCCATGTAGCACTGGCGCGCCTCTTGGGCATGGCCGAGCTGATCGAGCAACTCGGCCAGTGACAGCATTGCCTGGGGGGAGGGGGCCAGAGCGATGGCCCCCTCAAAATACGAGCGCGCCTTACCCCACAGTTTGCAGGCGACACTCAAATGCCCCAGTGCCAGCAGCAGCGCAACGCTCTTTGGATGGGATGCAAGCCAACCCTCCGCCACTTGCAATTGCTTGGTGACCTGCTTGGTGTGCACATCGCCGTAGAGCGCAACTAGGGAGTCGTCCCACTTAACTTGCAGCTGCTCGCGCAATATTTTCTCTATTTGATCCAACTGGCCCTGCTCCGACAGGCGCGTGACCAACAGGGTCAGCACCTCGGTGTGGCCTTTGACCGCTTGCGGCATACTACGCCACTGCTGCAAAAGCACCTCATCATCACAGTTAGCCAGCTCAGTTCTGAAAACCACGTAATCCATTTCAGAGAGTGGCGTGGGGTCGAAGATGCACTGATGGCGTGCCTTGGGCAGCAACTCGCCCAATCGCTGATAGTGCGCCAGCTTGTACAGCACTTGACACAGCAATGAGAGGATATGGGTATTGTCTGGATTGACCTGGTACAGCACCTCTAGGGTCGCCAACGCTTTTGCGTGCTCGCCCCGAGTCATTTCGGCCTCCGCGCGCATCACTTCAGCTGCCACCTGCCCCTTGGGGAAGCGCTTGACAACGGATTCCAACATCACATCTAGCAAGCGCCAGTTGCCGCTCGCTTGCGCCACCCGAGCGGAGAGCAGCACGCCGGACATGCCAAAACCATCGGGCCGGTAACGCAATTTTTTTAAGCCGCGCTCCGCCTGTTGCCAACGCCCCTCAAGCAGCCCGCAAACGCCCTGAGCCAGCTGGTTGGCCCGACGCGCATGGGCATCGGCCAATCGGCCATAGCCCAGCAGTCGAAACGGCAGCAAGAGCACGCGCGCGAGTATCAGAGCGAGTGTCAGCACCAGACAGGCGCCTATCGCCACGGCGGCGATTGAGGTTTCAAAAATCCAGTCGCGGTACAACAGGGTAATTTCGCCGGGCGATACATCTGCCACCCATATAACCGACAGTGAAATCAGTAGCAACACCAGAACCAACAATAATAATCTCACTGTTCGATCTCCTGAGGTGCCATCATCTGCTCGATCATTTGCAGGGCATCTTGCATAACGGTGATGCGCAGCCGCAAGGGTTCACTGCCGAGTGACTCCAGTACATCTAGGGCGTGTTGTACACCGCTGTCGTTTGTGTCGAAATACTGTTTGAGCAGGTCGATGGCCTGTGCTTTGGCATGGACGTATGCAGCTTGGTCGCGGCGGACCACCGCCCGACGCGCCTGGCTCAGCGCCAGTTGGAGCGCGACACGCTGATCGGGCAGCACATCTGACAGCACGCCATCGGTGCTGAAGGTCGGCGTGCTCTGGGCGCTTTGTTTGCGCAAAACGAATAATTTGTCCATCAGTTTATGCGCGTAGGCGATCCACCAGGTGTCGTACTCGCGCTCATCGGCGGCGGGGGATGCATCGGCATTAGCATCGGCAGTGCCCGAGCCGCGCAAGGGCGCAGAGACACTGTATAGCTCAAGTTGGCGCAGGGCGATGGCGATGCCATCTATATCCGGCAACTCCTGCTTGAGCAGATAGTCGATCTCCTCGGCCAGGGCTACGCGCACCGCCAACAGATTGCCATCGCCTAAATCCTGTAGCACTTTGTCGGCGGACTGTAGTATCTCCACGCCGGATTCGATATCGCCCCCGAGCACCACGCGATGATTGGCCATGCGCAACAGATACCGCACCTCGGAGAGCACCCAGTCGTTCTCAACCCGCACGAGTGATTTTTGTAAGTCGGTGAAAGCGGCCTGCAACTGCTCAATCTGCTCGCGATTGGCGCTATCTGTTTTATTGGATGTAGCGATCCAGTTGGCCACGCGCTGGGAGAGCGCCGATAGCTGCGCGCGTGAATTCTGCGTGCTCGTATCCTGCGTGCCGATGCGCGCATCCAGCGCACGCAACTTCTGCGCCAGCTGCTGCTCGCTCTGGTTTTGCATCTGCCAAAAATAATATCCGAGGGCGTAGATGCCCAGCAGTGCCGCCACCACGCAGCAGCCGAACAATATGCCGAACCATTTACCCGAGCGCGGGTGCTCGGGGGCTGCGGCGTCGGCAGGCCGATCGACTGTCAGGTCACCTGTGTCGGTATCTTGTTCTGGTGATGCCGGCTGCATAGCTTGTTATAAAGAACCTCGCCCCTATCTGTGCTCAGCCCATTCTAGCAAACGCTGCAAGGTGCCATCGGCGCCCAATGCATAGCTGCTCGATACCTGTGAAAAATTTTCTGCCCGCGCCATGTTGGCAACGCGCGGACTCGGCACCAACAAGGGCAGCTCTCGCAACACATCGAGCACCTGGGCGCTGCCGGCGGCGGCAATCATATTGGCCAAACCATCGCCACTGCTCACTAGCACGACATCTAACTTGCGCTCGCACGCCTCTTTGAGTTGCGCCGCGCACGAGGGCGGCAGACAGCGCTGGTAGAGCGGCAGATCCATTAGCACTGCCCCGCGACTGCACAGCGTGCTAGCCAAAAGCCCGCGCCCTGTCGTGCCGCGCACAAGGCAGCAGCGCTTGCCCTGCACGCGCGCATCGGCCAGCTGCGGCAGACGCAGCAGCGCCTCGCTATCGTGTGCCCCCTCGGGCACTAGCACCTCGCTTGCACCGCACTCATAGAGTGCGCGCGCGGTGCCCGCACCCGGGGCGATCAGCTCGGCGCGGGTGTCGGCCAAGAAACTGGCCAGCCCGATCAGCTGATCGGCATAGGCCACGGCATGGGGGCTAACAAAAATAATCAGATCACACGTTGAGAGATGCGCCCGTGTGTGCGCAGCATCCACATCGGTTGAAAGAGGCACAATCTCCAGTGTCGGCACGCAGATCGCTGTGCCGCCCTGTTGCTCAATCCGCTCTGCCAGCAACTGCCCTTGCACGCGCGGGCGCGTCACCAAAACACGCAGCCCATCGAGCGTGCTGGGCATCAGACACTCTGGGGTGCGTCTAATACACCTGCTGCACGCAAGATGTCCCACGCACCCCGCTCGATCAATGTATCTGCTAGGGCCTCGCCCAAAGACTCCGCATCGGCGCACAGGCCCGAGCGGGTCGCGCGCAGTATTGTTTGACCATCGAGGGAGGCGACCAACCCATCGAGCGACAGCTTATCGCCCTCGCAGCTGGCGAGGGCTGCAATCGGCGCGTGGCAACCGCCATTGAGCCTGCGATTAAACGCGCGCTCTGCCAGCACGCAGTTGGCCGAGGGTGTATCGTGCAGGCCAAGCAGGAGCGCCTGCACATCTGGTGCATCTTGCCGACACTCTATACCGAGCGCGCCCTGACCGATTGCAGGTAAAAAGTTAGTCGCATCGAGCGCTTGCAAGATGCGATCTTCCATCTGCAAGCGAATCAAGCCGGCGCAGGCCAACACCAGGGCATCCAGCTCACCACTATCGAGTTTTTTCAGACGCGTGCCGACGTTGCCACGTAAATTCACCACCTGTAGATGGGGAAACCGTGCGCCGAGCAACGCCCGACGGCGTAGGCTACAGGTGCCCACCAAGGCCCCAGCTGGCATCGCCTCCAAAGTGGGATAGCGATTGGAAACCAACGCATCCAGTGGCGATGCACGCTGGGTAATTGCCGCCAGACTCAGTGCATCTGGCGTCTCCATCGGCATATCTTTAATAGAGTGCACCGCGATATCCGCCCGCTTATCGAGCAGGCATTGCTGAATCTCCTTGATGAACAGCCCCTTGCCGCCCAGCGCAGACAGAGGTTGATCTAATCGAATATCGCCCTCTGTCGTGATGCCGATCAGCTCGACCTGTAGACTCGGATTAAGCGCCTCTAAAGATGACTTCACCTGCTC
The DNA here is from genome assembly GCA_964601845.1 of uncultured Halothiobacillaceae bacterium. Lineage (GTDB taxonomy): Bacteria > Pseudomonadota > Gammaproteobacteria > CAZROX01 > CAZROX01 > CAZROX01. The sequence continues at coordinate 4,038 of CAZROX010000057.1, read as the reverse complement.
GGCTTGGCACCAGGCGAGCGGGCTTTTTCGCGTTGCGATACGCAGAGAATTGTTCATGTGTCAGCACGCCTTTCAGTCGGTACATACAGCTTGCGCAGATCGCGTATATGCCGCCGGCTCACTAGCAATTTTTCTGTCAGGCCATGCATCGACACCTGGGTGCTACCGGCGACTGTGTGAATGCCGGCAATATGGTGCAGCGACACCAGCGCGTTGCGGTGCACCCGTATAAACCGATTGGGGAACTCCTGCTCAATGCGCTTTAGTGAATCGGCAATTAACAACTCGCCCGATGCGTGCACAGCACGGGTGTATTTTTGATCGGCACACAGGCAAATAATATTTTCTATGGCGATGAGCTCTCTGCGCGCGCCTATGGCGGCACAAAAATGTGTCCGTTGCTCTGAGTGCTCAGATGCGCCCGTGTCGCTCAGGTGCGCGACATTTTGTAGGGCGGCACGCAATTTTTCTAAGCGCACGGGCTTGAGCAGATAGCCAGCTGCGTGGGTCTCAAATGCAGGAAAAGCGTACTCTCTGTAGGCGGTGGTAAAAATGACCGCCGGTGGATTGGGCAGCTGGCGCAGCAGACTGGCAGCGCCCAGCCCATCTATGTCTGGCATGCGCACATCCATCAACACCACGTGCGGGTTCAACAACCGCGCCTGCTCGACCGCCTCGCGGCCGTTCGAGGCCACGCCGACCTTTTTCACACTGGCAATCGCATCGAGCTGGCGGCTCAACCGATCACGCGCCAACATTTCATCGTCGGCAATTAGCACTCTAAGCGACTCTGCCATCTTTCCAATATATGCGATCCGCTAACACAATCGACAAGCAAAAATTCACCAGGACAGTATGCCCGATACTCAGCGCTTCATCGACTCAAAAAATTGGCTGTTGGTCTTGGTCTGCTGTAGGCGCCCCAACAGGAATTCGATCGCTTCGGTCTCATCCATGGGATGCAAGAATTTGCGCAGAATCCATATTTTCTGCAATTCTTCCTGATCGATAATCAGCTCCTCTCTGCGTGTGCCAGAGCGATTGACACTGATTGCAGGGAAGACGCGCTTCTCGGCGATGCGTCGATCTAGGTGCAGCTCCATATTACCCGTGCCCTTGAACTCCTCGTAGATCACTTCATCCATTTTGGAGCCGGTGTCGACCAGTGCGGTGGCTAGCATCGTGAGACTGCCGCCCTCCTCGACATTGCGCCCCGCACCAAAAAAGCGCTTCGGGCGCTGGAGTGCATTGGCATCCACACCCCCTGTCAACACCTTGCCAGAGGGCGGCACCACGGTGTTGTAGGCACGCGCCAAGCGCGTGATGGAGTCGAGCAAAATCACCACATCCGTCTTGTGCTCGACCAGGCGCTTGGCCTTTTCGATCACCATCTCTGCCACCTGAACATGGCGACTGGCTGGCTCGTCAAAGGTACTAGAGACCACTTCGGCATTCACCATGCGCTGCATCTCGGTCACTTCTTCGGGGCGCTCATCAATTAACAGGACGATCAGATAGCACTCGGGATGATTATGCGTAATGCTCTGGGCAATATTTTGCAAGATCATTGTCTTACCCGCTTTGGGTGGCGAGACGATCAACCCGCGCTGACCCTTGCCGATTGGCACGGCGATGTCGATCACGCGCGCGGTGATGTCCTCTGTGCTGCCATTGCCGCGCTCCATCTTCAAGCGGCTCGTCGCGTGTAGCGGGGTTAGGTTTTCAAATGGAATCTTGTTTTGCGAGCCATCGGATGGTGTGAAATTGATGGTGTCGACCTTGAGCAGTGCAAAATAGCGCTCGCTCTCTTTGGGCGGGCGAATTTTTCCGCTGACTGTATCGCCCGTGCGCAAATTAAATCGGCGAATTTGGTTCGGCGAGACGTAGATATCATCTGGCCCTGCCATATAAGAGCTATCTGCCGAGCGCAAAAAGCCAAAACTATCCTGCATGATCTCCAGCACGCCATCGCCGGAGATATCCTCGCCTTTTTTAGAGTGCGCCTTTAATAGCGCAAAAATAACATTTTGCTTGCGAGAGCGGGCGATATTTTCTATGCCCAAAGACTGGGCCATATCGAGCAACTCACTGGGAGATTTCTTTTTCAGGTCTGTTAAATTCATAGGCTGTTTATTGAAAGTTTTATTTAAAAGGTAAAGACGAGGATAAGGTGATACTTGCCCACAATTTCGGATTCGAAACGGGAGAGCACATAATCGTGCTCGATTTTTTTAATTGTGGGGATCTAGGTACGCGATCAACATGAGAAAGAGCGCAGATAACGGCGTGAATCCTATCAGGAAAGTATCGGGATGTCTAGCTAAACCCGCGCCGGTCTATCCGCTGCTCTCGCCCACACTCATTACTGCAAAAAAATTAACGCTAAGGCACACGACATTTTAGCCGCCCGCTCCAGGGTCTGTAATTTTATGCTAGCATAAAGTTGCCTATTTGAGATTAGGCCAAAACAATTCGTCAAAATATCATGGAGGATTAATTTGATGAAAAGTCTCGCTATCCAGCGCGCGCTACTTTTTCGCGACCTGTCCGATCAAGCATTACACATGTTGCAAGGGATGTGCTTAATGCGTCATTACAAGCGCGGTCGTAGCATCTTGTTTCAGGGCGATCAATCGCAAGCGCTCTACACCATTTTATGCGGCTCGGTTAGCCTATCTGCCAGCGACGTTCAAGGACGCGAGCTGACATTGGGCAGGCTAGGCGCTGGCGAGTCGTTTGGTTTTCTTACCCTGCTGGGTGCATCGGCGCGCGCAACGAGTGTGTGCACACTGGAGAACTCGCAGATTGCCGTGCTATCCAAGGCAAAGTTCTCACAGCTTGTGTTGCAACACCCTCAACTGACGACCACTATTTTTAAGTTAATGGCCGAGCGCATTATTGATATGACAGAAGACATCACCTGCTTTGGCCTCATGAGCGTCGAGGGACGTGTCTGCCGACTGCTCAAGCGACTCGCTCAGACACAGGGCGATGAGACAGTTCTGCACAGAATCAGCCACCAGAACATCGCCAACCATGTCGGCTCCTCGCGGGAGATGGTCAGCAAAATCATCGGGCAGCTGCGCCAGCAGGGTTATATTAGAGTGGATAGCAGACACATTAGCATCCTGCACACACTGCCCCATGCCTACGCCAGAGCACCTGCTATCGGGGCATCTCAACAACGCATGGATATGCGTCGCGTATCGGCTGAACGCTAAGTACTGAGACTAGCCGCTTGCCCAATCCGGCAAGCGGTGTGCTTTTAAGTGGCCGCCGTGTTAGGCTCCAGCGTTGCTTCTAGTGCCATCGAGACAGCTATGCTCACCGCTTATATCACAGGCTTCGCCCTCAGCTTTTCGCTGATTGCCGCCATAGGGGCGCAGAATGCGTTTGTATTGCGCCAGGGCGTGCTCGCGCAACACGTGGGTGCGGTGGTGCTGTTTTGTGCCATCAGCGATGCGCTCCTCATAGCGGTTGGCGTGTTTGGCTTGGCATTATTTGTGGCCGACTTCGCCATGCGCTACGCCCACTGGCTATTTGGTGGCGCCGCACTCTGGCTGTGCTGCTACGGCCTGCTACACCTGCGCGAGGGACTGGCAACCGTGCACGCCCCAATCGCCGAAACTCAAACGACCAAAAACACGACCCTGCGCGGAACCCTTGGCATGGCGGCTCTGCTGACCTTCGGCAATCCCCATGTGTATCTGGATACGGTGGTGCTAGTGGGAACCGTCTCGCTACAATTTGAGCAATACGACAAGATCCTATTTGCGCTAGGTGCGATCAGTGCCAGCGTGCTATTTTTTGCCTTGCTGGGCTATGGTGCGCGTCTACTCTCGACCCCTATGCAGCGACCGGCAGTCTGGCGCGCACTCAATATCGGCATCGCCCTGCTGATGTTTGCCTTAGCTTTGGGCATGCTGCGCTCGGGTGGCTGGTACTAGTGGGTTCACGATGGGCCTAGTCTGTGGCACCTATCGCAACGCGAGAATCGACACGGATATTTTTGCGAAAATGAATCGCGCTGTTCGATGA
>CAZROX010000056.1:0-10006 GCA_964601845.1 uncultured Halothiobacillaceae bacterium | reverse complement strand
AGCGCACAGCAGGCATATGCCATGCCGAGCTCGCGCGCCAACACGGCCTCTGGCATGCCGGTCATGCCGACTAGGGTACAGCCATCGCGCATCAGGCGCGTGACCTCGGCAGCAGTTTCCAACCGTGGCCCCTGCACGGCAGCATAGACCCCAGACTCGACACAGTTGCTCCCTGCCACCCGACAGGCATCCAACAAAGATTGACGCAGCCAAGGCGTGTAGGGTTCGGTAAAGTCGACGTGTGCTAGTGGCTGATACACCCCATCGAAGTAAGTATTTTCTCGGCCAGTGGTGTAGTCGATGATCTGGTGCGGGATAACCAAGCACTCTGGCGCTGCCTGCGCATCCATCCCCCCGACAGCGGCCAAACCGACGACAGCGCTAACACCCAGCTGGTACAGCGCCCACATATTGGCCCGATAGTTAATGCGGTGAGGGGCCAGGTGATGATCTCTGCCATGCCTGGCGATAAACACAAACCGCACCCCGCGATAACACAACACACTCAGGGGAGCGGAGGGCGCACCATAGGGTGTCGCCACCGAAAACTCCTGTATGAGCTCGCCCTCAGAAAATAGCTCTAAAGCTGTACCGCCGACTATGCCGATCACAACAGTCTCTTCAAGAGTCGCCAGGGAAATTTTCGATTGGATGCATCAGCTCAACCATGAGATAAGGTTTGCAGCTCGGATCGCAATGCATCTTGCATAGTGAGATCGTGATCCCATTGGCTCGATACGCCCATTAGATCGCCTAGCCGCCGCTCGCGCTCGGCATCGGGCGCACATGCATATTCTAGCAAAAAGTCATCCATCTCTTCGCTCGGATGACAGAACAACAGCATATCGCAACCGGCCTTGAGCGCAGCCGATGCACGCTGTCGTAAACTGCCCAAAGACTCGGCGGCCGCCATTGTCAGGCAGTCGCTAAAAATCGCCCCTGTAAACTGCCATTGCCGACGCAGGATGGTCTGCAACCAATAGGGAGAAAAGCCCGCCAGCTCAGCATCGACCTGCGGGTAGCGCACATGGGCGGCCATCAGGGCACGCACACCCCATTGCACCAACGCCTTGAACGGCTGCATGTCCGACTCCATCAGCTGCTGGAGCGTCCTGTTATCCACCGGCAATTCGAGATGCGAATCGGCCGCTATGCCGCCATGGCCCGGGTAGTGCTTGATGACACCAAACATGCCACCGGCGCGCAGCCCCTTGAGCAGGTGTTCGGCTAGGCAAATGACCAGATCGGGGCTCCGATGCAAGGCGCGCGAGCCGATGACCTGGCTGATGCCATAATCTAAATCCACCACCGGCGCAAAAGTCAGATCGATACCGACCGCGCGCAGCTCCAGCGCCAGCAACCAGCCCGTGCGCTCCAGCAATTGGCAGGCTCGCTCGGGCTCTCGATCATATAAATGACCGTAGGTGCGCATGGCGGGAATTTGGCTAAATGGCGGGCCGAGGCGCTGCACCGTGCCCCCCTCCTGATCGACCGCGATTAGGAGCGAGCGGGGGGCAACGGCTGCCCGAATGGCACGACACAGGGCGGTGAGTTGCTCGGTATTATCGAAGTTGCGCCCAAACAAAATGACCCCGCCGATCAGCGGGCTGCGCAGACGGCGCGTGTCGGCGCCCGAGAGCACCAAGCCCTCAACCCCAATCATTAACACCCCAGAAATTGTTCTAATATCGGCCACACCTGTAGTATATTCGAATAATAAACTGCGCCGATACCATGGGACACCCCTAGGATTACGCCCGATGTTGCCCACTCCATAAACCGCCTGTCCGGAGATCAAAAATTACCATGTCGATCATCTACGCGGAGGATCTAATCGAATCGATTGCCGATGCGCTGCAATTTATCTCCTACTACCATCCACCCGATTATCTGCAGGCGCTCCACGAGGCGTATCTCATCGAAGAATCGCGCGCCGCACGAGATGCCATGGCACAGATACTGATCAACTCGCGCATGTGTGCAGAGGGCAGACGCCCCATCTGCCAAGATACCGGCATAGTGAATGTCTTTCTCAAGGTCGGCATGGACGTGCGCTGGCAGAGCGATAAAACCCTGCAAGAGATGGTCGATGAGGGCGTGCGCCGCGCCTATCTCAACCCGGATAACCCGCTGCGCGCCTCAGTTCTCGACAACCCGCTGGGCAAGCGCAACAACACCCGGGACAACACCCCAGCTGTGGTGTCGGTCGAGCTCGTGGCGGGCGATCAGGTCAGCGTGCATCTGGCCGCTAAAGGCGGCGGCTCCGAGGCCAAGGCGCGCTTTGCCATGCTCAATCCATCGGACAGCCTGTTGCAATGGGTGCTCGAGACCGTGCCGGGTATGGGCGCAGGCTGGTGCCCACCGGGCATCCTCGGTATCGGGGTCGGGGGCACAGCTGAAAAGGCCATGCTGTTGGCCAAGGAATCGCTCATGGGCCCGGTCGATCTGGCACAGGTGCGCGCCCGTGGCGCCCAGACCGAGATCGAGCAACTGCGCATCGACATCACCGATGCGATCAACGGCCTTGGCATAGGCGCCCAAGGGCTGGGCGGCCTGACAACGGTACTCGATGTCAAAATTAACGACTACCCCTGCCATGCCGCCAATCTGCCTGTGGCCATGATTCCAAACTGTGCTGCCACCCGACACACCGGCTTTGTGTTGTGCGGCCAGGGCCCCAGCTTGCAATCGGTGCCAGATTTAGCCACTTGGCCAAAGATTGCACCCGATAACAACGCCGAGCAAGCGCGCCGAGTCGACCTAGAGCACCTCACCCGCGCAGAGATAAAAAGCTGGCGCCCCGGCGAGACCCTGCTGCTATCTGGCAAGCTACTCACCGCGCGCGATGCCGCGCACAAGCGCCTGCAAGCCCAGTTGCAAAACCATGAACCCCTGCCAGATGGGGTCGATCTGACCGATCGCTTTATCTACTATGTCGGCCCAGTCGATGCGGTGCGCGATGAGCCTATCGGCCCAGCCGGGCCCACCACGGCCACCCGCATGGACAAATTCAGCCACACCATGCTCGCAGACACGGGGCTGCTCGGCATGATCGGCAAGGCCGAATGCGGCCCTGCCACCATCGATGCGATCAAACAACACGCTGCCACCTACCTGATCGCAGTGGGCGGCGCCGCCTATCTGATCTCCCAATCGATCAAAAAAGCGCGGGTGATCGCCTACGCCGATCTCGGCATGGAGGCCATCCACGAATTTGAAGTGGTCGATATGCCGGTCACGGTTGCGGTCGATACCCTAGGCAATTCTGTACACAAAACCGGCCCCAGCCAATGGAAAAAAATCATCTTGCAAAGGGCCGAACAGGTAGCTCAGTGAGCTTATTTAGGGATCAGATGCACCTATGTACTTGATATTCAACCGATTACAGCCTGTATGCACCGACAATTAACACCTGTTTGCCCCGATGGATTTGTGTGCTCCGGCGATGCTATTATCTATTGCTTTGGCAAAAGACTAGTCGTATCATTGCCGCTTTGCGGCTGCCGTATCATCTGATTGCATCGGCTAATTTTTACCTCTACTCTAGCTACCTCATGCGGTTTAATTTTTGGAGATAGAACATGTCATCAGAAGAACACCAAGACGATATCGACCTCTCCAGTCTATCGGAGAGCGAACTGATCGAGCAGATGCACGACGATCTCTACGACGGCCTCAAGGAGGAAGTCATGGAGGGTGTCAACATCCTATTAGAACGCGGTTGGAAGGCAGACAAAGTCTTAACCGATGCGCTGGTGGCTGGCATGACAATTGTCGGCATCGACTTTCGCGATGGCATCTTGTTTGTACCGGAAGTGCTCATGGCTGCCAACGCCATGAAAGGTGGCATGGCTATCCTGCGCCCACTACTGGCGGAGACCGGTGCACAAACCATTGGCAGCATGGTCATCGGCACGGTTAAGGGCGATATCCACGATATCGGCAAGAATCTGGTCAGCATGATGATGGAGGGAGCCGGGTTTGATGTGTACGATATCGGCATCAACAATCCGGTAGATGACTACCTCGCCGCCCTGAAGGAGCACGACCCAAATATTCTCGGCATGTCTGCACTCCTGACCACCACCATGCCCTACATGAAGGTGGTTATCGATGAGCTCAAAGCCGAGGGGCTACGCGACAAATATATCGTGATGGTCGGTGGCGCACCGCTCAATGAAGAATTTGGCCAGGCCATAGGCGCCGATGCCTACTGTCGCGACGCAGCCGTGGCCGTCGACACGGCAAAAGAGCTGGTGACCAAACAGCGCGCGGCGCGTTAGCGAACGTTGCCCACCAGCTGGCCACATTGCAGATGAAGACCAAAGTGGTGCTTGCCTGTGGCGCCTTGGCCAAGGAGATCACCACGCTGATCGACCTAAACGGCTGGCGGCATCTAAAGCTCACCTGTCTGCCGGCCAAGTTACACAACCGGCCCGAGTTGATTGCACCGGCAGTCGAGCGCAAAATATCGCAACTTAAAAAAGACGGCTACGAGGATATCTTTGTCGCCTATGGCGACTGCGGCACCGGCGGGCAATTAGATCGCGTCCTCGAGAAGACGGGCGCCAGCCGTCTAGCGGGCGCGCACTGCTACGCTTTTTTTTCCGGCTTAGACACCTTCGAGCGCCTGAGCGAGGATGCCCTCGGCACTTTCTACCTCACCGACTTTTTAGCCCAGCACTTTGATCGGCTGATTCTATCGGAGCTAGGGATCAAGCAGCACCCCGAACTCTTGTCGATGTATTTTGGCAACTACACCAAATTGGTGTATCTGGCCCAAACAGAAAATGCGGCCCTGTGCCAAAAAGCGCGTGCAGCGGCAGAGGCGCTGGGGTTGCAGTACGTCTACCGATTCACCGGCTATGGCAACCTGCAATCTGAGTTGCAACACTATGCCACCGAGTTGCACCCCATTGTTATGCATAAACAGATAGGCTCAGCATGAGTACCGAGTTAATCATTTTTTACTGGCGCGATATCCCGGCGCAAGTGATGGCCAAGCAGGGCCGCACCAGTGCCAAAGTAAAGCTGGCCGAGCGCTTTGAGCAGGCGATTGATCGGGCCGCCATGCGCGCTGGGCGCGGCAGCAGCGATGCCTATATGGAAGATTGGCGACGCGAGCGCAGTGCGTGCGAGGCGGGCGATTTAGATGAGATAGCCCGCGCCCAAGCACTGCAGATCGAATCGGAATACGACGACAAGCGTTTAGAGCAACTGATTAAGCACAAAGGGCTAACCGCCCCACTCGACAATAACTAACCCTATTTGGAATCACAACCCATGGCACACACCACCATATGCTCTAAAACCAAGTCGGTCACCATCGGCCACGACAAGCCGTTTGTCATCATTGGGGAGCGCATCAATCCCACCGGGCGCAAGCTGCTGGCAGCGGAGATGAAAGCGGGCGACTTTAGCCGTGTCGAGAGCGATGCCATGGCACAAGTGGCCGCGGGCGCCCAGGTGCTGGACGTCAACGCCGGCATTCCACTGGCCGATGAACCGGCGCTCCTAGAGGAGGCGATTGTGCGCATTCAGGCGCTGACCGATACCCCGCTGTGTATCGACTCCTCGATAGTCGAGGCGCTGGAGCGCGGATTGTCTGTGTATCAGGGCAAGGCGCTGGTGAACTCGGTGACCGGGGAGGATGAGCAGATGCACCGCGTTTTGCCATTGGTCGCCAAGCACGGTGCGGCCGTGGTTGCGATCTCCAACGATGAGACCGGCATCTCGGAGGACCCCAATGTCCGTTTTGAGGTGGCGAAAAAAATTATCAACTGCGCCAGTGAGTACGGTATCCCCAAAAGTGACATCGTCGTCGATCCGCTGGTGATGCCAATCGGCGCGATCAACACCGCCGGCAGACAGATTATCGCCCTGCTGCGACGACTCCACGAGGAGCTAGACGTCAATACGACCTGTGGCGCATCCAACATCAGCTTTGGACTGCCCAACAGACACGGCATCAACCAAGCCTTTTTGACCATGGCCATCGCCGCTGGGCTGACCTCGGCCATCACCAACCCGTTGCACCAGGAGACACTGGTCGCCACCAGAGGCGCGGATGTCATGATCGGCAACGACCCCAATTGCCAGCGCTGGATCAGCCACTACCGAGAGCCCGAGAGCAATACACGCGAGCGCACCGGCCGCCGTCGCCCACGCGTGGAAGCGGCCGTCAATGGCTGAGCAAGCGCGCGGCCAGTGCCTGTGCGGTGCGGTGCGCTATGTGGTCGACGGACCGATGCGCGATGTGACCGCCTGCCATTGCAAGCAGTGCCAGCGCAGTGCCGGCTCCTACTTTATGGCAACCAGTGCCAAGCGCGCCGATATTACCATCGACAACCCCGAGCAAACGCTGACTTGGTTTCGCGACCCGAGCACCAACTTTGCCGAGCGCGGATTTTGTAACCGCTGCGGCTCCAGCCTGTTTTGGCAGCGCGATCGAGCCGACACCCTGAGCATCACCGCCGGCACGCTGGATGCACCCAACAACCTGAAGCTAACCCAGCACATATTCGTCGACTACAAGGGCGGCTATTATTCCCTGACAGATGGACTGCCCCAATACCCAGAATATCCAGGGTACGACCCAGCAATTAAACCGGCCCATTCGAATGACTGAAGAAGCACAAGTCGTATTCATCCCCTCTGGGCGGCGCGGTCGATTTGCTCATGGCACCAGCATCTTGGATGCGGCCAGATCACTCGGCGTCGATCTGGACTCTGTCTGCGGTGGGCGCGGCCTATGTGGCCGCTGTCAAATCGTGCAGAGTATCGGCAACTTTTCCAAGCACGGCATCCACTCGCAACCCGAGCATCTATCATCTGTTAGCAGCACCGAACAGGCCTACGAAAAACGCAACGGCCCGCTGTTAAATAGCCGCCGCCTCGGCTGCTCGGCAAAAATTCTGGGCGATTTGGTGATCGACATTCCTGAGGATAGTCAGGTGCACCGCCAGGTGGTGCGCAAGGCGGCTGAGGAGCGCGATATCCACGTCGACCCGATTATCCGGCTGTACTTTGTCGAGGTGCAGGAGCCGAATATGCACGACCCGACCAGTGATTTTCAGCGCATGTTGCAAGCATTGGAGATCGAGTGGCGCGTCGCTGATCTGAAGTCCGGCGATCTGCGTGTTTTGCAAAATATACAATCGGTACTGCGCGAAGGGAACTGGCAGGTGACCTTGGCGATACACAACAACAACCAAGTCATCGCGGTCTGGCCCGGCTTTGTCAACAGCGCCTATGGCATCGCAGTGGATGTCGGTTCAACCACCATTTCAGCGACCCTGTGCGACCTTGCCAGCGGCAAGGTGTTGTCATCTTGCGGGCGGATGAACCCACAGATTCGCTTTGGCGAGGATCTCATGAGCCGCGTCTCCTACATCATGCTCAACCCAGATGGCACCGAGCAAATGACCACCGTCGTGCGCGAGGCGATCAATGATTTGATTCAAAAGACTGTCACCGAGGCCGGTGTCGATCTCAATCGTGTGCTGGAAATTACCCTAGTTGGCAACCCTGTGATGCACCATATCCTGCTGGGCATTAGCCCGGTCGAGCTAGGCGGTGCACCCTTTGCACTGGCGACAGATGGCAGCGTCAAGCTGTGGGCCAACGAGTTGGATCTGAATCTGCACCCCAATGCGCGCGCCTATATCCTGCCATGCATTGCAGGTCATGTCGGCGCGGATGCGGCGGCGGTGCTGCTATCCGAGTCGCCCCATCTCAATAACGAGATGTGCCTGCTGATCGATGTGGGCACCAACGCCGAAATTATTTTGGGCAATAATCAGCGCATACTGGCCGCATCCAGCCCGACCGGCCCCGCCTTTGAGGGCGCACAAATCAGCTGTGGCCAGCGGGCCGCACCCGGTGCCATCGAGCGGGTGCGCATAGACCCAGACACACTAGAGCCGCGCTTTAAAGTCATCGGCTGTGACCTGTGGTCCGATGAGTTTGGCGATGACGAGGCAGCCAATCCGGTCGGGGTGACCGGCGTCTGTGGCTCCGGGATTATCGAGGTGATTGCGGAGATGTTCCTATCGGGCATCATCGATGCCGATGGCAAGTTCAACGGCGAGCTCGCGGCGCGCAATCCGCGTATCCACCAAGATGGGCGCACGTTTTCCTACACCCTCTACAGTGGCCAGCAGACCCTAAAGATCACCCAGACGGACGTGCGTCAAATCCAACTGGCCAAGGCTGCGCTCTATGCCGGTGTGCGCCTGTTGATGGACACCATGCAGATCGAATCGGTCGATCGCATCCGACTCGCCGGCGCATTTGGCAACTATATCGACGTGCGCTACGCGATGGTATTGGGCATGATCCCCGACTGTGAGCTCGCTCAGGTCAGCTCGGCTGGCAATGCAGCCGGTGTCGGTGCCCGCATCGCGCTGCTCGACAAATCCACCCGCACAGAGCTGGAGGATCTGGTACGCAGCGTCGAAAAAATCGAGACCGCGGTCGAGCCAAAATTCCAAGCGCATTTTGTCGAGGCGATGGCGATTCCGCACAAAACCGCACGCTTCCCCATACTGGCAAAGACAGTCAAACTCCCCGCCGTTGAGAGTGTGCAAGACGACAAGCAGACCAGACGGCGCGGCGCTCGGCAAAGGCGCACCGCAAACACCTAAAAAACAGGCTGCAGTGCCTGCCAGCACGTCGCATCAATCGGCAATAGTGGATACACTGATAGCTCGCCCAGCGCTAACCCACCCGAAAAAATGGTGTTTTACCCTGTGCTGATTGTCCTTCTCATCTAGTGGATCTGTTTTTCTAACCTATGCAATCTACCGGTATCGCGATCGCAGGCGTGGATGAAGTGGGACGCGGCGCCCTGGCAGGCCCGGTGTTTGCAGCGGCCGTTATCTTGCACCCAAAGCGCCCGATCGCTGGCATCCGCGACTCCAAGCGCCTCAGCCCCCGTGCGCGCAATGACCTGGCCGCGCAGATTCAAGCGCTGGCCCAAAGCTGCGCCCTGGGTCAAGCGAGTGTGGCCGAAATCACCCAGCTCAATATCCTACAGGCCAGCTTATTGGCGATGCGCCGGGCAGTCGAGGCGCTCGATTGCGCACCCCAGCTGGTGCGGGTGGATGGCATCCATGCCCCGACCGTCTCCTGCTCGTGTCAGACTGTGATCGGGGGCGATGCATGCCATGTCGAAATCAGTGCCGCTTCCATCCTAGCCAAGGTTGCCAGAGATCAGCTGATGGTGCAGCTGCACACCCAGTATCCGCACTATAATTTTGCTAAGAATAAAGGTTATCCAACCGCCGAGCACAGAGCCGCTCTGGCAAAATACGGTGCCACGGACTGCCACAGGCCCAGTTTTTCTACTGTGAGAAACGCGCGCTTGGCAGCCCCTACACCAGATCGCGCTTAAATCGACAAAACACGCCCTATGTCCCCCGCTTTCGTCCATCTGCACGTCCATACAGAGTATTCGATACAAGATAGCACCATCCGTATCGACCCCCTAATGCGCGCAGTGGCAGAGCGCGGCATGGCGGCGGTCGCGCTGACGGATTTATCCAACATGTTTGCGCTGGTCAAGTTCTATCGGGCGGCGATCAAGCATGGCATCAAGCCGCTGATCGGTGCCGAGATATGGGTGTCGGATGAGCGCTATCAGCAGATCAGCCCGCTGGTGTTGCTGTGCCAGAACCAAACCGGCTATCGCAATCTCTCATCCCTGATATCGCGCAGCTACCAAATTGGCCAGCGACACGATAAGCCACTGGTCGATCGACTATGGCTCGACTCGGCCAATGAGGGGCTGATTGCGCTCTCTTGTGGTAGCTATGGCGTGCTGGGGCAGGCAATCGTGGCGGGCAATCAGCAGGTTGCACAGGACATGCTCGCAGCTTGGATGCAGACGTTCGAGCAAAGGTTCTATCTGGAAATACACCGCACCGGGCGCGATGAGGACGAGCTATATCTGCAGGGTGCCGTCGCCCTGGCACAGGCCTGCCACTGCCCGCTGGTGGCCACCAAC
>CAZROX010000055.1:0-10051 GCA_964601845.1 uncultured Halothiobacillaceae bacterium | reverse complement strand
TAACGCTGCTACCACCGCCACAAGCGGATAAACCCAATGCCATAACAGACAGGACCATGACAAGCTTTAAGTTTTTTAACGACATAATTCCAAAAACCAATAAGTACAACAACAAGAATATAACAATTCACTAGCCATTCTAATCGAAAAATAGAATTAATCAAGCGATTTGTTCAGAAATAACACATATTCAACAAACCGGCAGCCAGAATGTGGAAATATGTCAGGTTGTTGGTGGAATATGTCGGGTTATTGGTGCAATTTGTCGGATTACTGATAGGGATTATCGTGATTTTCTCCGATCAAATACCGTCATGAGGGCGATATTGGTCGGTGAAATGCGGCTAGGTCGTTCAAAAACTGTTTATTGACAGTAGCCAGAGTGGGTGATATGGCTCCTAGAGTGGTAGCACGCATACCGCGCCACACTATTTGCCCAACACAACATATTGTACTTGAGTCTTCTCGCTGGTGCACAAAATAGTGGCATTTTCAGCTGAAAAAACGTTGCAAACGCCTCACCAACTCGCTGCCACCATCGAACTTATCGAGATCACGGCAAAAGATTGCAGGGGCACGATCGGCATCGGGTAGCTGCCTGTGTGATCCGACAACTCGCAGGCACCCTCGATTTTTTATAACATTACAATTTCGTATCTGTCTGAATCTGGACAACACTTAGGCAAAGTATTCCAACAAGTCATTCAAAAACAAATGGCCGCGCGCTGTCGGGCACAGGGTGAGATGATCGCGATACAACAACCCGGCCTGCTCCGCCGCCTGTAGGGCCGACTCAAACCGCCCTAGCGGCACGCCGGTATGGGCTAAAAATAACGCGCTTGGCACGCCCTCTGTCAGGCGCATCGCATTGAGCATAAATTCGAGGCCACTCTCCTCTACCGCCACCACGCGCTGGCTCAGTGCAGGCTCGCCCGCCTCGGTGCGGCGCATATAGTCGGCTGGTTGACGGTGTTTGATCGTGCGCTGGATGCACGCGCGCGCGACATCGGTCAACTTGCTGTGCGCACCCGCGCCGATGCCCAGATAATCGCCATAGCGCCAGTAGTTGAGATTGTGCACGCACCGATGCCCAGCCTTTGCATAGGCCGACACCTCGTAGTGTTGATAGGCTTGCAGGCGCTCTAGCGCACAGGTTTGCATCTGCCAAATCCCATCGGCATCGGGCAGGTTAGCGGGCGGGTTGTGGTGGAAGGCCGTGTTGGGCTCCAGCGTCAACTGATAGTGTGAAAGATGGGTTGGCTCGTAGCTAAGCGCCCGATCCAAATCGGCCAACATGTCCGCTATCGACTGCCCGGGCAAGGCGTACATCAGGTCGATATTGAGCGAGTTAAATCCTGCCCGCTGCGCCATCTCAACGGCGGCCCCTGCTTGGGTGGCATCGTGCACGCGCCCCAAGCGTTGCAGCGAGACATCGGAAAAACTTTGAATGCCGAGCGACAGCCGATTGATGCCGAGCGCCCGAAAGTCGGCAAATTTTTGGTACTCGCTGCTGCCCGGGTTGCTCTCAAGCGTAATCTCGCAGGTGGGCAGCAAATTGAGTTGCGCCCGAATGCCCGACAACAACCGATCGAGCGACTCGGCTGAAAACAAACTCGGCGTGCCGCCGCCAAAAAATACGCTGCTGACAGTGCGCCCCCAAATACTGGGCAAACTCGCGGTCAGATCGCTCAGGAGCGCGTCTATATAGGCGGCCTCGGGCAGGGTGTCGGGCTGGGTGTGCGAGTTAAAGTCACAATAGGGACACTTGCGCGCACACCAGGGCAGATGCACGTACAAAGACAGCGGCGGTGGCATGTGAAATGTGCGCAAGGGATCAGTGCCTGTGGGGGGAGTGTGCCGATCCGCTAGCGGGCAGCGGTGGCGAGGGGGTGGCCGCCATCAGGGTATCGACCAACCAGCACAGGTCTGCATCGGCTATGCCAAGTTCGGTCAAATGCTGTGCGGTCTTTAGCAGGTACTCGACGTTCGAGCCGCGCCCACCGGATGCCTGCGCAATAATTTTTGTCTGCTCTGCCAAACTCAACTGGCAGTATTGCGCGTGGGTGGCATCCACCACATAGGCCACAGCCTGCACGCGCCCGACCCCCTCGACCTCGACCGGCAACCGCTGCTCCAGATAAGCCGATGAAATCAGCTCGCGCTCGCGTAGGTAATCTAGCGTCTGATCCGCCTGGGCCTCTGGCACCTCAAAGGCAACCCCCCGACAACTGGCACCGACGGCCCGATCGAGCGCCAGCACGAGCCCGGGCTGCACAGGCGTGCCGCGATGGTGAATCGAGCGCATACAAAAACTGCGCCGATAGTTTTCAAGCTGCGCCAACCGCTTGCTAGTAAATTCAAAACCCGGATGCCAAATTAACGAGCCGTACCCAAATACCCACATAGTGCGCCTAGATTATCGTGTGCGAAAGACTCTTGCCCATCGGCATCCTAAAGGTGAGCGCCCCGATTAGCAAACACATTTGCAGCGATCGGCGGGGCGATTGGTTTGGGTGCTGGTGGCGATGATTTTATTGGGCGATCTATTGCGCTCGGGCAATAAAATTATCGTGGGTAAAATTTCACAAAATCCCAAGCGCTCGCCGACCACTTGGCGCCAACACTCACAGGCCATGGGTGCGCGCATAGGGCGAAATCTCGGGCGGCTGCCAGTGGGCGAGCGCATCTGCCGCAGGCGTATAGACCTCCACTGTTAGCGGATAGCAAGCAGCCGCATCGGATGAGTGTTCGCTTGAGCAGTCGCCACCGGGGCAGGCAGACAAGCCCGCAATCAGATCGACCTCGGCAAAAAATTCGAGAAAATCACCGACCCGCACGGGGCTGGCCTTCATAAAATACTGATGGGTATCTTGGGTAAAGCCGGTGCACATAAACACATTTAGCACATCGTGCACATGCCGCTCCACCTCGCTGGCAGATGCCGCCCCCACCCGCTCTGCCAGTGCGCGCGCCAGGTTTGAGTGGCAGCAGTAGTGGTAGTCGGTGCCAGATAGCAGACGCGCGCTGTAGGGGTCGCAGCGGGTGCCGATCACATCGTGCACCGAGCCACCGTCTGCATCCCAGCCGTACCAATCTAGGGTGTCTTGGGTGATGGTGGCCAAGGGGCGCAAATACGGCAGGGTGCTCCATAACCGATCGCCCGCCGACAAATGCGTGCCGTGCAGGGCGCGGGTTTTGCCGGCAAAAAATCGCTCGTCGAGATTATCGGCGCACCACAGGTTCAGATCGCCCACCTGGGGGCCGTCTGCACAGACGATGCGAAAAAACTGCCCCGCCTGCACCCGAAATGCGCGCGCATCGCGTGGGGGTACGGTTAGGGTGTCGGCCAGCGAGGCACGCGCACGCGCGGCGCGATAGGTGGCCAGATCGGGCGGCGGCAGGGTGTCGGTCGGGTAGCAGATAACGGCGCGGCGGGCGCGGCGCTCGGCGGCATCGGCCGGTGCGGCGGTGGTGGCGCTTGTTGGCGATGGCTTCATGGGTGCTCACTCGATAATAAGTTGCTGGCGTGCGGGTGCCCGCTTGCGTAGCGCGCAGGCACAGGGGGCGAGGGGCACGTTTTTTTGCCTATCAACAAAAACGCATAGATGGGCGAGCGTTCTATCACGGCTGGGCCGCATCGGCCGCCGCCTCCACCAATCGAATAAACTCTGCGCGGTAGCCGTGCTCGTCTGGCCCTCTTGCACCGCGTGCAAGGGATAGCACCTCAGCGTAGCTGTAATCTGCCACATAGGGTGATTGGGCGAGCAATTGCCCAAATGCGGCGACCGCTACGGCAAAACGTGCGTCCGCATCGAGCTCGCTCATGTTCTCTACCTCGTGGCTTTTGCTCACAGCTTGCACGATTTCGCTGCTGCGAGTGGCATTGGGCAGCTTGTACCTAACCCGCACAAAGGCGTACTCGTTATCGACGGGTGAGGATGATTGCTGCGCGCTGGGTGGCGGCTCGGTGGCGTAGCGCAGTGGCTCAACGGGGGCGCGTGTTGTGCCAGCTGGGGTGAATTCGTAGAGCGCGGTCACCTGATGCCCAGAGCCAATCTCGCCGGCATCCTTGCGATCATCCTTGAAATCTTCACGCTTTAGGGCGCGGGTCTCGTAGCCGATTAGGCGGTATTCACTCACCTGCTGCGGGTTGAACTCAACCTGTATTTTTACATCCTTGGCAATGGTGAACAGCGTGCCGCTCGCCTCCTGCACCAACACCTTGCGCGCCTCGTGGATGGAGTCGATATAAGCGGCGTTGCCATTGCCGTTTTGCGCCAGCGTTTGCATGAGGTTATCTTGCAAATTGCCCTGCCCAAAACCCAACACCGACAGCGAGATGCCGCGCTTGCGCTCCTGAGAGATATACGATTTTAGTTCCGCATCGCTGCTAAGGCCAACATTAAAGTCGCCATCGGTTGCCAAGATAACCCGCCGCACCCGCTCGCCCTCACCCAAGCTGCGCGCGGCCACCGCGTAAGCGAGCCGCAAGCCAGCACCACCCGCCGTGCTGCCGCCCGCCGACAACCCACTCAGGGCCGCCTCAATGGTGGCTTGATCGGTGGCCGAGGTCGGCTCCAGCACCACCCCCGCACTGCCGGCGTAGGTCACTAGGGCGATGCGATCTTGCGGTTGTAGCACCGAGGATAACAAGCGAAAACTGGCCTTGAGCAGCGGTAGCTTATCCGCGCTGTTCATCGAGCCGGAGGTGTCGATTAAAAACACCAAATCCACCGGTGGCCGCTTTGCCGGCGGGTAGCTGTAACCCTGTAGGCCAATGCGCAGCAACTTGGTGTTGGCATTCCAAGGGGTCGGCATCACGTCGGTTTGAATGGCAACCGGCTGGTTGGGATTGCTCGGCTTGGGGTAGGTGTAATCGAAGTAGTTAATCATCTCCTCGACCCGCACCGCCGCCACCGCTGGCAGTTGCCCGGTGCCCAGTACCCGCCGCACAAAGGCGTAGGATGCGGTGTCGACATCGACCGAAAAAGTAGAGACCGGCGCGGCGCTAACCGGAATAAATTCGTTCGCGGTAAATTGGGCAAACCGATCGCGCGAGGGCGGCGACACATAGCCTGTGGGCCAGCCTACTTGGGGGGTGCTGGCGTGTAGCCGCGTTTGTGGTGTACTTGCGTGGATAACCTGCCCGCGCTCGGCAGCCACACTCAGCTGTGCTGGCTTGGGTGTGATCTGTGGCTCGCCTGCCGGTGCGGTGTTGGTCGCTGGTGCTTTTCCACGGGCATCGCGGCCCTTAGGTTTGTCCACTTGCAGGGCAGCATAGGTGAGCAGGCCAATGATAAGGGCGACTAGCAGGGCGAGTAAGTATCGGATTGTGGCGTGCTTCATAGGGCTAACCTCAGCGGCATGTGATGTGCGCGGGCGGCTGTACTGAGCCTGTTTAGATGTATTGCGGCGAGTCTAGCATACGGGCAAACCTAGGTGCTGGGGCGCTGTTGTATGCCCTACCGACCCGATCTCACCCGCCGCTTTTTTGTTCCCCCACGTCTAATGATGCTGCATCATAATACGACTAGGGCAGGTCGCAATCGTTTGCACTGCCCATTGCTTTATGCGTAAGATCACCTTCATTTGATAATGGAAAACCACCATGGCACAAGCGACTCCCGCCGATATTAGTTTTGGCACACAAGTTAGAAAATCTCCCTACTTTGATGCCACCATCAAATGGGGCGCGCAGCGTTTTTCTGTGTACAACCATATGTACATTCCCAGAGATTTTGGCGACCCGGTGCGCAATTTTTGGAATCTGGTGAACGAGGCGATTCTGTGCGATGTCGCCGTCGAGCGCCAGGTTGAAATTACCGGCCCAGATGCGGCGAAGTTTGTGCAACTATTGACCCCGCGCAATCTGGCAAATTGTGCCGTCGGCCAGTGCAAATACGTGCTGCTAACCGATGCCAGTGGCGGCGTGTTGAACGACCCTGTACTACTGCGACTCGGCGAAAATCACTTTTGGCTCTCGCTAGCCGATAGCGATATTTTAATGTGGGCCAAGGGGGTGGCGGTGTACGCTGGCATGGATGTCACACTCTGCGAGCCAGATGTCTCTCCCCTACAACTACAAGGCCCAAAATCGGGCGAGATTATGCAGGCTGTTTTTGGTGCGGATATTGCGCATTTAAAATACTATTGGCTGCAAGAGTTTGAGTTGCGCGGCATCCCGTTAATTATTTCTAGAACGGGTTGGTCTAGCGAGCTGGGGTACGAAATTTATCTGCGCGATGCAACGCGCGGCTGCGAGCTATGGGAGCATCTCATGGCAGTGGGTCAACCGCTTGGGCTATCGCCGGGGCACACCTCCACCATTAGAAGAATCGAGGGCGGTATGCTGTCCTACCAAGCCGATATGGACTGCAACACCAACCCGTTTGAGCTCGGATTAGGGCGATTGGTCGACCTTGAAATGGCGGCGGATTTTATTGGCAAATCCGCTTTGCAAAAAATCAAAGACACCGGGGTGAGCCGCCAACAAGTGGGCCTAGAGATACAGTGCGCCCCGCTTGCGCACTCCAACACCAGCTACTGGCCGGTGCGCGTCGATGCGCAGCAGGTCGGCTTTGTCACCTCGGCGGTCTACTCGCCACGCCTCGATAAAAATATCGCCCTCGCTATGGTGGCGAGCGACTATGCGCATATCGACACCCAAGCTGAGGTGGTCACACCCCAGGGCAGCCACCCTGTGCAGGTGGTGAAAAAACCATTTTACGATCCCAACAAAAATTTGAGCACCCAATAAATCGGCAGACCGCAAACCCGCGCCCACATTATTTAGGAGGCACCCATGTCAGAACTCTCCATCACCCTGCGCTGGCAGCGCCCAGCGGCAGATGCCTCGGAGGCATTTCCAAATGCACACGAGATTACCTACAACGAGCACTGCAAAGTCACAGCCGATGCAGCGCCCGACTGGGGCGGCTCTGCGTTGCACACCAATCCCGAGCAGGCCTTAGCCGCCGCCTTGAGCAGCTGTCACATGATGACTTTTTTGGCACTGGCGGCAAAAATTAAATGGCCGCTAGCCACCTACAGCGATCACGCAGTTGCCCACCTGGGCAAAAACAGCAAGGGGCAGATGACGGTGAATCGCATTGATTTACACCCGCAAATCACTTGCGATGATGGCTTTAATATCGGCGATGAAGAACTAGAAAAAATGCACGATAGAGCGCATCGCTATTGTTTTATTGCCAACACCCTAGATGCCGGTGTTGTCGTTAATATCCACCCTAAATAAGGGGGCTGCATGAACCATCAAACCACTGCACCCGCGCACTCAGAGCGACTACACGAGCTGCTAGATGACAACGGCGTGTTGCGCATTACCCTGAGCGATGTTGCGCGCAGGAATGCGCTGTCTGATGAGATGATGGCCGATCTGACCCACCCTAAATAAGGGGGCTGCATGAACCATCAAACCACTGCACCCGCGCACTCAGAGCGACTACACGAGCTGCTAGATGACAAAGGCGTATTGCGCATTACCCTGAGCGATGTTGCGCGCAGGAATGCATTGTCCGATGAGATGATGGCCGATCTGACCCAGGCTCTACAGCGGGCCGAAAAAAACCCTGCGGTGCGGGTGCTGGTTATCGCCGGTAACGGGCCTGCTTTTTGTGCTGGGCACGATCTAAAACAAATGTCACAGGCACGCCAAAACACCGATGCTGGTCGGCAGTATTTTGAACAACTGTTTGCCAATTGCTCGCAGCTGATGCAAACGATAACCGAGCATCCCAAACCCGTCATTGCAGAGGTTGCAGGCGTGGCGGCGGCGGCGGGTTGCCAGCTGGTGGCCACGTGCGATCTGGCTGTGGCGGGCGCCTCGGCACGCTTTATAACACCCGGGGTCAATATTGGGCTGTTTTGCTCAACCCCCATGGTCGCACTCGCGCGCAATGTCTCCAACAAAGCCGCGATGGAAATGCTGCTCACAGGGGAGATGGTACCCGCAGAACAGGCAGCTGCCATCGGGCTAATCAATCGCGTGGTGGCAGATGATGCCCTGACGCAAAGCACCATGGCGATGGCCAAAGTGATCGCATCCAAATCTAGCGGCACGCTCGCCATTGGCAAGCAGGCGTTTTATCGGCAAGCCGAGTTGCCACGTGCCGAGGCCTACGCCTATACCGCATCTGTTATGGTAGAGAACATGCTAAATGCCGATGCTCAAGAGGGCATCGCCGCATTTATAGAAAAACGTGACCCCCAATGGCAGGAGGCATAGCGTGTCCAAAGCAGCCAATCCGTACAACATCGATTTAGATCGCAACCCGGCGAACTACCAGCCCCTGACGCCGCTCACATTTCTCGAACGCGCCGCCGCTGTGTTCCCCGAGCATACGGCCATTATTCACGGCGCGCGCACCTATAGCTACGCCATGTTTTATAGCCGCGCCCGACGGCTCGCATCGGCACTGGCAAACTGCGGCCTAGGGCGCGGTGATACGGTTTCTGCGATGCTGCCAAACACCCCTGCCATGTTGGAGGCCCATTATGGTGTGCCGATGTGTGGCGCTGTTTTGCACAGCATCAATACCCGCCTCGACCCGGCCACAATCGCGTATCAACTGGATCACGCCCAGGCTAAAGTGCTGATAGTCGATCGTGAATTTCTGGCAGTGATACGCGCGACACTCGATTTGACAACCTGCAAGCCCATGCTCATCGACTACAACGATAGCGAGTTTCCAATAGAGGATTCGCTGGCAGGGGCGACGGACTACGATGAGTTTGTCTCTCGGGGCGATGCGCGCTTTGCCTGGCTGATGCCCGAGGATGAATGGGATGCCATCTCGCTCAACTACACCTCCGGCACCACCGGCAACCCCAAGGGCGTGGTCTCGCACCATCGCGGTGCTTATCTGTTGGCGCAAGGCAATACCCTGGTAGGCTCGATTAAAAAACATGCCATCTATCTGTGGACGCTGCCGATGTTTCACTGCAATGGTTGGTGTTTTCCCTGGACGATCTCAACGGTTGCAGGCACCCATGTGTGCCTGAGACACGTGCGCCCCGAACCGATTTGGCAGGCCATCAAACAGCACGGCGTCACCCACCTGTGCGGGGCGCCGATTGTGATGTCGATCATGCTATCGTCAACCGAGACAAAGCCACAGCCCACAACCCCCATAGAATTCTTTACCGCCGCCGCCCCGCCGCCAGAGCAGGTGCTAGCCGATATGAAGGCCGCCGGTCTTAACGTCACCCATCTATATGGTCTCTCCGAGACCTACGGCCCCTCGGTGGTCAATGAGTGGCACCAGGCTTGGGATAAGCTCGACGAGCCAAAACAAACGGCACTAAAAGCACGGCAAGGGGTGCGCTATCCACCACTTGAGGCGGTCGAGGTACTCGACCCAGAGACTATGGAGCCTGTACCACACGATGGCAGCACCATCGGCGAGGTGATGTTTAGAGGCAATGTCGTGATGAAAGGCTATCTAAAAAACAAGCAGGCATCGGAGGCGGCTTTTGCGGGCGGTTGGTTTCACTCGGGGGATCTGGCCGTCACCCATCCCGATGGCTATATTCAGCTAAAGGATCGCGCCAAAGATATTATTATCTCCGGTGGCGAAAATATCTCTTCCATCGAAATTGAAGATGTGTTGTACAAGCACCCAGCAGTGGCAGAGGCGGCGGTGGTCGCCATGCCAGATGAGAAATGGGGGGAGTCGCCCTGCGCTTTTGTCCAGTTTAACCCTAACGCTCAGGCCACCGAGGCCGAGCTTGAGCGCTGGTGTAGAGACAATATGGCCGCCTATAAAATACCGCGTAAATTTATTTTTGAGGAGATACCGAAAACATCGACTGGCAAGGTGAAGAAGTTTGTTTTGCGGCAGCGGTTTCTTTAAGGGGGGTGGCTTTGGGTTGGGGTACTACAGCTAGAGACGTGCTGCTCAATGAAGCAACTGGCGAGCGACATGCTGTGTTGACGTTATTCGGTGTAGCGTCCTTATGCCTTGCGTAGTTGGTCGGCGATCTCTTGTAGTTGCTGTTTGCTGATGATCACTTGTAGTTGCTGTTTGCTTAT
>CAZROX010000054.1:0-10147 GCA_964601845.1 uncultured Halothiobacillaceae bacterium | reverse complement strand
TCTTGGTCAGGATATGCCGCATGTGGGACTGCTTGCGCTTGAAGCCGCCGCTGGCTGTGACCCGAAAGCGCTTTGCAGCACCGCGGTGTGTTTTTAACTTCGGCATCAAAAAATCCTAAAACAAACTCATTAAAAAATTACGGCCTATCGCCGCTTTTTTGGCACCATTGCCATCGCCAACATGCGCCCTTCTAGCTTTGGCTCCTGCTCGACAACACCGCACTCCGCAAGATCGCTGGCAACACGTTGTAGCAGATCCAAGCCCAGTTCGCGATGCTGCATCTCACGCCCCCGAAAACGCAACACAACCCGCACCTTATCGCCCTGCAAGAGAAATTTGGTCAGATGACGTAGCTTAACCTGGTAGTCTCCCTCATCGGTACTGGGGCGAAACTTGACTTCCTTGGTCTGTATCTGTCTCTGTTTGCTTTTACCGGCGTGCTGTTTTTTATTCTTATCAAATAAATGACGCCCATAATCCATGATGCGACAGACAGGTGGTGCGGCATTGGGCACGACCTCAACTAAATCCATGCCTACCAGCTTGGCGGCATCCAAAGCCGCTTGTAGCGGTACGATGCCGACCTGCTGGCCGTCTTGATCGATCAGACGCACCTCACGCAGATCCAACTCTTCATTTTTGCGGTTTGCTTTTATGGCGACAATAATATCAATCCTCTTTCAAACAACTTCGACAACTCACCTCGGTCTGCAACATGTCGGAAATAGCTTCCATCGACATGGAACCGAGATCACTGCCAGCTAGCGTGCGCACAGCGACCATCTCCTGCTCAACCTCTCTATCGCCAATGATCAGCAGATACGGGACATAGCACAATGTGTGCTCGCGTATTTTAAGGCCTATCTTCTCGTTTCTCAAGTCGGCAGACACACGAAAATTGCGTGCGCTGAGCTGTTTTTGCAGCGCCGAGGCCGCAGCTTGGTGACGATCGGCAATTGTTAGCACCACCGCCTGCACCGGTGCCAACCACACTGGCAGGCGCCCCTCGTACTGCTCCAGCAAGATGCCGATAAAGCGCTCAAAAGAACCGAGGATCGCCCGATGCAACATCACGGGTGTCCGGCGCTGGCCATCTTGGGCAATATAGCTGGCACCCAATCGACCCGGCATCGAAAAATCGACCTGAACTGTGCCGCACTGCCACACCCGCCCGATACAATCGGCCAGAGAAAATTCAATTTTGGGGCCATAGAATGCGCCCTCGCCCGGTTTTTTTTGCCAAGGTAGGGAGAGACTATCTAGCGCATCCATCAGTGCCTGCTCGGCGCGATCCCAGTCTTGCTCGCTGCCAACACGCTCCTGTGGTCGCGTCGACACATGGTATTGCACCTCGCTAAAGCCAAAGTCTCGATAGACGCTGTGCAGCATGTCGATAAAACTGACCACCTCTGGTTGGATGTCTTCCTCAGCGCAGAAAATATGGCCATCATCCTGCACAAAGCCGCGCACGCGCATCAGGCCGTGGAGCGCACCAGATAGCTCATTGCGATGGCAGGAGCCAAATTCTGCCAGTCGCATGGGTAAATCGCGATAGCTGCGCATGGTGTGATTAAACACCTGCACATGGCACGGGCAGTTCATCGGCTTTAGGGCGTAGACCCGCTCATCCGCTGTGAAGGAGAACATATTGTCGCCAAATTTATCTGCATGGCCCGAGTCCTGCCAGAGCGACATATCGGCGACCTGAGGTGTTTTGATCTCCTCATAGCCACAAGTGCGCAAGCGATCGCGCATATACTGCTCGATGACGTGGTAGATCGCCCAGCCATTGGCATGCCAAAATATCATGCCGGGCGATTCCTCCTGAATATGGAAGAGATCGAGACGCTTGGCGAGCTTGCGATGATCGCGCTTCTCCGCCTCCTCTAGGCGAGTCAGATACGCTTTGAGTTGTTTTTTATCGGCCCAAGCCGTGCCGTAGATGCGCTGCAACATCGCATTTTTCGAATCGCCGCGCCAATAGGCACCGGCCACTTTCATCAACTTAAACGCCTTTATGTGGCCCGTTGCAGGCACGTGAGGGCCTCGGCATAAATCCATAAAATCACCCTGTTGATAGAGTGAGATAGGATCGCCTTGTGGTATGGCGGCAATAATGTCGGCCTTGTAGTTCTCCGAGATAGACTGAAAAAATGCCACGGCCTGATCGCGCTCCCATACCGAGCGGCTCACGGGCAAATTCTGCTCCGCCAGCGCGTGCATCCGCGCCTCTATCTCGGTCAAATCCTCTGTGGTAAAGGGGCGCTCATAGGCAAAGTCGTAGTAGAAGCCCGAGTCGATAACCGGGCCGATTGTCACCTGTGCAGTGGGATAGAGCTGCTTGACAGCCTGCGCCATCAAATGGGCGCACGAGTGGCGGATAATCTCTAGGCCATCGTCATCTTTGGGTGTAACAATACACACGCGCGCATCGGATTCGACCGTGTGTGACAGATCGACCAGTAGATCGTCCACCTTAGCTGCTAAGGCCACCCGTGCCAGAGAGGCACCGATATCCTGCGCAATCGCTGCCACGGTGAGTGGGGCATCGTACAGTCGTTGACTGCCATCGGGCAGGCTGATTAATGGCATACAATTACAGTCCAGATGTCGATACGCTATCTCACCGGGCAGATGAGAAGATCGCCGACGTGCATCACAGGTATCTCAGCACAATATAAATAAAGGCTGGTAGGCGCGATTGGATTCGAACCAACGACCCCCACCATGTCAAGGTGGTGCTCTAACCAACTGAGCTACGCGCCTGCCGTGAATGCACCAACTAACAGGTGTGCTATTCTACATAATAATGTACATTGAATGGACAACACCCACGCGTGCAGATAAACAAAAAAGCCACTTGGCTTTGGCAGCCAAGACTGCTGATAGTCATCGCCTCACTCGCTGTCACAGCCTGCGGTGGTAGCAGTAGCAATACGCCCAACACCAGCAATGCTACCGATATCAGCAATGCACTGTTTAATTACCTCGACCCCAATTGTGCCAACTATGTCGGCCAATACAATTCGGTCGCGCAGGATCAGTCCAATCTAGCCAGCTACAGTGGCTCCCTGAAAATTACAGCGACAGACAGCAGCTGTACATTTGAGACCAACGCCATACCCAACCATAACTTCAACAACGCGACGGGCGGGGGATTTGTCAATGCGATCGCCACCCAAAGCCTCAGCTACACAATTGACCGCAACCCCAGCACGGCAACGGCTACCACCGACCTCACATTAAATATCGACAATGCCATTTTTCTCAATGGCATCAAGCTCGATCTGCTGGCGGCTGCCTGTTATGACGTCGGATCCGAGCCTGTCGGCAGCGAGAGAACGGGTTGCAATCAGGCCGCTACACCCTGGCGCTACGACCCACTGCACACAGGCAACTTTGGCACAGACAGCCACAATGCACACACCCAACCCGATGGCACCTACCACTATCACGGCAACCCCAATGCCCTGTTCAACGCCGATCTCCCCCCTGCGATAGTGGTGGGCTTTGCCGCCGATGGCTTCCCAATTTATGGCGGGAAAATCCTAGTGGGGGATGCAGCCGTCACTGTCACCTCAAGCTGGCGACTAAAATCCGGCGCGCGGGTTGCCACTGGCACAGAGATTCGCGGCCAGCGTGCACCGGGCGGCAACTACGATGGCACCTACTTAGATGATTACGAATACCGCGAGGGCGCTGGCATGTTGGATAGATGTAACGGCATGGTTTATCAGGGCACCTACGGCTATTTCATTACCAACAGCTACCCGTGGGTGCTCGGCTGCTTTAGCGGCACACCAAATACCAGCTTTAATAAACCACGCCCTGGCTAATCGAGTGCTTGGGCTTGATAGGCTAGGCGTGTGCGCGCTGTCTTGTGAGCACCCTATGCAATGGTGCTTGCAGTCTTGACCTTCAACTCGCTTTGCGCTCTAACTGAACAAGCCGATACAACTTATCTGTGCGGCACGATGACTGAACCCAAAGGCGTTTTAGCCCACCCAACTAGCCGCATTCAAAAGCGTTTTTAATCCAAGTGCAGTCAGATGATTTCGCATCTGACTCAAAGGCGACTACATCGAAGCGCACCGAGCTATCGAGCCTGTCATGCAGTATCAAATAATGCTGTGCTGTGCGGCAGATTTTTTTTTGCTTGTTGGCATCGATGCTCTCGATGCCACTGACATAGCCACTTTTTTTGCGCAATCGAACCTCGACAAACACATAGCTATCCGCCTCTTGCATCACCAGATCAATTTCGCCCCAAGGGGAGAAAAAATTGCTCTCGACCCAAGACAACCCCTGGGCGACAAGATAGCGCCTGGCCAAGGCCTCGCAGTTTTTCCCGCGTGCATGCTGCGGATAAGTCTGAGATTTTTGTTTGGCCAATAACCAACCCCACCGATCAATCTAGAAACAGCACACGCGAGGATTTGATCGAGGTTGGCAGCAACACGGGCGCCCCATCAAAAAACTTTGCCCACCTGCCCTTGCGTCTGAATCGATTGTCCTCATCGAGCACCCAATCGCCAATATATCCCGATAATACATGCTCTTTGTCCTGCTTAAACCGATGCAGATCCACGACCAGACTATAGGCATCTGCACCCAGTGCGTACAATCTAATGAGTGAGCGCGACTGTGACTGGGGCCAGTGTTTGGCAATGCTGTTATACAGGGGCGGCTTGAGCACAGAGTGTAGCAATGTCCAGGGCGCACCGTACACCAAGACGCCATCTAAATCTCGGTCCACCTCTTGATCCAATCGGCCGCTAAATGCATTAAAAGTGGTCAACATGGGCAGATCGCTGGCGCGATGATATTTGAGCTGTGGCAATAATTGGCGTGTTTTCTTGTCGTTGCCAACCAAAAAAATAAAGTCCGCATCTTGGCGAATCTGTGGCTCAAATTTAACATCTTGCCCGAGGACGACCTCTAGTGTTCTGTGTCGCCCCTGGCTCTCATTGATATTGAGCAAACGCTTGATCGGGGTAGAGAAATCGTGTGCGCCAACATCGTATATCTGCTGGTCGATCAATTGCCCACCGAGTTGCTCAAACTGATTAGAGAATCCACTGAGCATCCGATCCCCCCACGAATCGTCTGGAACAAGTGCCAAGGCATGTCTGTAGCCACGGGCATAGGCAAAATCGGCCACCGCTTCTGCATCCTGCTCGGGCGATAACCCGAACTGGAAAATATTGCTAAATGGACTCACGGCAGCCCCGTCATAGTAATTGAGCGTAATCATCGGGACAGGTAATTTTTTACGCGTGAAGAAATAGCGCAGCAATTCCTTGCGCAGAGGGCCCACCACTATATCGGCACCATCGGCCAGCGCCTGCCGGTACTGCTGTCTAAAGTCGCGCTTTGGATCGCTGGTGTCGTAAAAGGCCACCTGGTGTGGCAGGTGCGCAGGATGCTCGTAGTAGGCCGCCAAGAAGCCATCGCGCACCGCCTCTGCAGACTGACGCCACTCGCCGTGAAATGGCAACAAGACGGCAACCTTAATGGCCGATTGCCCCGGTGCCACTATGGCAAATTGCAGTAGCTTTTGCAGCAACCGCGCTTGGGCACTGTGCCCAGGATACTGCGTAGCCCAGCGCGATGAGGCGGCGCGCAAGTCATCGCCTTTATAGGTGCGCATCAGCTCTGCAAGCGCTATCCAACCGCGACTGGAAAAACTCTGGTCGATGCCGACCAATTCAGCCAGTTGAATATCCGACAAGTTGCTCAGCAGGCGCCATATACGTTGCTGGTTGCTATCGATTGCATCCTGCTCTTGCAACAGTGGCTCTAGCAACATCGCATCGTGCAGCGCCAGCACTGGGCTACCCAAGCGCTCGTACGCACGCGAGCGCACCTGCAATGCCTTGGCGCGCGTCTCAGGGCCCCAGCGTGTCAGGTCGCGCTTTAACAGCTCGATCACCCCATCGAAGTTATTGCCGAGCAACAGCAAATGCGCCTTGGCAACTTGGTAGCGCTGATCCATGCTAGGGCTGCCTAACGGCGGCGTCAGGGATGCAAGATGCGACTCGGCTAGGGCGGTACGCCCAAACAGCAAAAAAACCTCGATCAGACGGAGCTGGTAATGCTGACGCTCTGCATTACTCGCCGCATCGCGAATCCGCTGCTCGTACAATTGCACGAGGCGGTCGATATCCCCCTCGGCGATGAGCGTCTCCACATCGTTAATTGGCGCCTCATCGGACGATGTGAGGGCAGTATTATCCACCGACCCATCTACAATAGACTGGGACGCACAGGCACCGAGCAGCAAACACCCCAGGCAAACAGACAAAATACGTGCCTGCCCAGCGCATCGCGCACAAATTCGCAAGATTGATAGAACTAAGTGACCTGACACCACAACACCAAAGTTAGTTGACCTAGGGACGCGATACCCTGCCCAGCAAGATCGCGTACTCAATTGATAATTATAGCGTGTCAGCCGTTGCTATTAGAAACCTGAGTCTCATTCGATGCACACTTGGGATGTCAATACGGCAATTGACACCCCATCTAAAGGACTAGCGCAATAAGTGATAAACTCAGCGCCTGCAAAATGGGCTGTGCGCTTGTCCGAGCTGCGCTGACCCTGTGCACGAGGTACTGATATGGAACAAAACGGTAGCCTGTACATCATCTCCACACCTATAGGCAATCTTGGGGATATCAGCGCACGCGCGCGCACCCTGTTAGCCAGTGTGGATGAAGTGTGGGCCGAAAACGTCAGGCACAGCAAAAAATTACTCGATCATCTTGAAATTGCACCGCGCATGCGCACCTGCCATATGCACAATGAGGCACAAAATGTGCCACTCTTGGTAGCTCGCTTGCAAGCGGGGAAAAACATCGCACTGATTAGTGATGCGGGGACACCCTTGATCAATGACCCAGGTTACCCACTGGTGCGCGCATGCCACCGACATGGATTAACAGTTGTGCCTGTCCCCGGCCCTTGTGCCCTCATCGCCGCACTGAGCGCCAGCGCACTGGGCACGCAGCGATTTGCCTTCGAGGGCTTTATCCCCCACACAGAAAAAGCGCGCGATACATTTTTGCAACACCTTTGTAAAGAGTCACGCACCCTGGTGTTTTATGAATCCTGTCATCGCATTCAAGCCAGCCTCTTGGCGATGTGCAAACACTTCACCCCCACACGCAACGCCTCTTTAGCAAAAGAATTGACTAAAATAAACGAGACCATCATGCATGATACGCTTGGCAATCTGCTCGAGGCCGTGCAAACTAACAAAATAGCGGCGCGCGGAGAGTTTGTGCTATTGGTAGAGGGGGCAGAAAAAAAACAGGAGGCTAATATAATAGAGCTTGAACGCATCGTCGATTTGCTGCTGCCGGAGATGTCTGCTGCCCGCACCGCCCGCATCGCCAGTGAGATTACCGGCGTATCACACAGACAGGCTTATCAATTGACCTTACAAAAATCCTCAACTCAGTAACTGATGTACACCGACATGAATCCATTCGATACCCCTCAGCATACGCTTGCCAAACGCGTGGTTTTTTCATTAGGCCGCCCAGTGGGCTTTGGCTCACTGGTGGCACTGGCGCTCTACGCACTGCTGGCACTCAGCCAGGCACATGCAGCGGGCGAGTTACATATTTACAACAAAGCCAACTATATTGGCATGGACAGCATCAGCAATTTTTCTAGCAAATACAAAGTCAAAATCACCTACTCCGAGTACACCGGGGCAGAAGATGCCAGGGACGCACTGCTAGAAAATGACTCAAAATTTGATCTGATCCTAGGCAGAAGCAGTAGTATTGCACCGCTGTTACCGCTGAATATCGTACAAAAAATTGATCGGAAGAAATTAACCAATTGGTCGAATTTGTCAAAAAATATACTCGCCATTACCGCTAAAAAATGGGATCCAAAAAACCGCTATATCGTGCCGTATAGCTGGGGTGTCAATGGTGTGGTCTACAACAGCCCGCTGGTAAAAGCGACCAACCTCAGCGAACCCATTCGCGATATTCGCATGTTGTTTGATCCAAAGTACACACGCCAGCTTGACAAATGTGGCGTCGCTTTTATGGATAGTGCATTCGACATCGTCCCCATGCTATTTGCCTATCTCAAGCAGGACATCTACGCCGGCAATCAGCGCGATTTTGATCGGGCATATCAAGCCCTGATGGCGTTGCAACCCTACATCGACATCGCTGACTCGAACACACCAAAAGCATTCTTGGAGGAACAATACTGTGTTTTAATCGGCAGCAGCTACGGACAGGTTGCCGCTGAGGTACAAAACCTCACTAGCCCGACCAGTGCCGACATCAGTTTTTTAGCTGCACCTAAAACGGTGGCTGACCTGTGGGTCGATGGCTGGGTCATCCCGAGCAAGGCCAAAAATGTCGATAATGCGTATCTCTTTTTGGACTTTCTGCTGACGCTTAAATTTGCGACCTACAACATCAACAACACCTGGCACGCCGGCGCCAATGAGGCGGCAAAAAAACGTGTCAACTGGCAAATCACCAGCAACAAAAACATCTATTGGCCGATAGACGATGTGAAGAGATTCCCTATTCCAGAGCTGATGTCTCCTAGGGCAACACGCATGACGATCAGTCTTTGGGACAAATTCAAGCGAGCCGCAGAACGACTCCCCCAATAGCCATCTATAGCTGATTGCCAAGACAAAACCAGTGAGCGCACCCACTTTCAGCCACGATGACTATCGCCAGATGCATCGTGCCTTGCATCTGGCAAAAAAAGGCCTCAACAGCACCCACCCCAACCCGAGAGTCGGCTGCGTGCTGGTTAAGGACAACCGCATTATTGGCGAGGGCTGGCACAGGCGCGCAGGCTTAGCCCATGCCGAGTCGCTGGCGCTCGAGAGTGCACAAGATAGCGTGCAAGGGGCAACCGCCTATGTCAATCTTGAGCCCTGTGCCCATCAGGGTAAAACACCGCCCTGCTGCCAAGCGCTGATCGCAGCGGGCATCAAGCGCGTCGTACTATCCCTATCAGACCCCGATGCCAGAGTTGCCGGCAGGGGCATCGAGCAGATGCGGGCAGCTGGCATAACGGTGGATATCGGCCTGTGCGCTCGGGAGGCACGGCTGCTCAATGCCGGCTTTATCTCGCGCCACACGCGCACAAGGCCTTGGATAAGAATTAAGCTTGCCACCAGTTTAGATGGCAAAACGGCGCTGAGAAATGGTCGCAGCCAATGGATTACAGGGGAGGAGGCACGCGCTGATGTGCATCGCTGGCGCGCCCGTTGCGACTGTATCCTGACAGGCTCGGGTACAATTGAGCAAGATAACCCATCGCTCGATGCGCGCCCATCCGACTTTGCCTTGCCCGCTCAAGATCAACCAACACGCGCCGTAATCGACAGCGGCAACACCCTAACGACCGATGCGAAGCTTTTTAAAATAGCGGGTAAAATTATCCTGTTCAATCGCCAAGCCGACGCCAAAAAATACGCCCATTTACCCGATGTGACCCTGCAGGAGATACCGGCAACCGAATCGGGCAAGCTGGACCTCACACAGGTTATGCATCAGCTGGCAGCTAGAGAGATCAATGAGGTACAGGTTGAAGCCGGTGCCGGACTCTGCGGCGCCCTGTTGCAATGCCAGCTGGTGGATGAGCTGCTGATTTATCGGGCAGCCAGTGTGATCGGCTCCGGAGGACGCGATCTATTTGATACCTTGCCGATCGACAACATGGATCAGTGCATATCTTTCAAACTACAGGATCTGTGCATCCTAGGCCAAGATATCCGCACAGTGTTCTATCCACAATACGACCGGCGACCCCATTAACCATGTTTACCGGTATTATCCAAGCAATAGGCCAGTTGCGCACCATCGATGTGTCGGGCGACTCGGCGCGCTTTAGCATCCAGACAGGGACCTTAAATCTCAGCCAGATTGCACTCGGAGACAGCTTGGCTGTAGATGGTGTCTGCCTCACGATAGTGGATAAAACCACAGACTGCGTCTGGGTCGATGTCTCGGGCGCGACTATGGCCCTAACGACACTCGGCAGCCTGCGCTGCGGTGCGGCCCTTAACCTTGAGCCGGCACTGATGCTAAGCAGCTCACTGGGTGGCCACCTGGTCACAGGGCATGTCGATGATACGGGGCAGATCGTTC
>CAZROX010000053.1:0-10186 GCA_964601845.1 uncultured Halothiobacillaceae bacterium | reverse complement strand
CCAATGCGACCGGAAGAACGCCTAAGCAATTGGGGGAGATGTTAAGAGGGTTAGGCTTTGAAGCCCAAGATAGCGAAATTTTTACCGCCGTGGGGGCGTGCGTTCATTTTCTTCAGCAACACTACGTCGATAAAGCGGGCTACCTTGCGATCCCTGAGGGGATGCAGGATCAGTTCGCGGGCGCGGGGATAGCGCAGACGACCGAGAATCCGGCCTTTGTGGTCATGGGTGATCTAGATGAGGGATTTGACTATGCGGTGTTGAATCGCATTTTTAACGATATGAGAAACGGCGCGCAACTGGTTACATTTCACCGTAATACTTATTTCTTTCGCGATGGAAAAACTTGGCTCGACAGTGGGGCTTTTACAATCGCTTTTGAGCGTATCACGCAGCAGCAAGCCGTGGTTACGGGCAAACCAGCCCCCATGCTGTTTCAACATGCTTTAAGCTCGATGCAGCTTAAAAAGGCAGAAGTATTCGTTATAGGAGATGATGTATCAACGGATATTGTGGGCGCAAGAAACGCGGGTATAGCATTTTTACTGGTGAGAACAGGGAAATTCAAGCAAGAATACTTAGCGGAATATGCAATAGATGAAAAAGATGTTATTTCTGATCTCACTCAATTATCATTTTACATTCAGCCTAAATAACCCGAGCAAGTCGCGCCAACTAACGCAAGCTCCTCGCAAACTTAACCAGATCCGCAATCAATAAATCGGGTTCCTCTACAGAAGAAAAATGCCCGCCACGCGGCATTTCGGTCCATTGCGTAATGTTATATAAACGATTTGCATAGGATTTAGGCGGCCACGGAAAACTCTCTGCTGGAAAAAGCGCCGCCGCTGTGGGCACCGCTACGCGCGAGCGCGCTTTATTGCCTAATATGCGCCCACCCTCCTCTCGTCTGCCGTAGTAAATCCAACTGGCGGTGTTGAACGTTTTGGTGACTAAATAAATCATAATATTTGTCAGCATTTCATCTTTTGAGTAGGCTGCCTCGATATTATCGCCTTGGATATCCGTCCAATCATGAAACTTTTCTACCATCCAAGCGGCGACACCCACCGGGCTATCCATCATTGCATAGCTGAGCGTTTGCGGTTTGGTGGCCTGTTGGGTGCGATAGCCATCGTGTAGCACGATTGCCGGTCGGGTGTTGCATTCTTGCTCCCACGCGACCTCTTCGGGGGTTTGCGGCCCATCTATGTGGCGCATGGTGGGAAAGCAAATATGAATGCCTAAGCAATGCGCGGCGCTATCGTAGCCCAGCCAGCTAGAGATGGCAGAGCCCCAATCAATCCCATGTGCCATATAGTTTTTATAGTGTAAATTCTCTCGCATTAAGCGGTTGAGCAGCCCCGCTATTTTGCGCGGGCCATAGGGGCGCGGTGGGCGGCCAGAAAAACCAAACCCCGGCAGCGAGGGCGAGATCACATCAAACGCATCTGCCACCTGGCCACCAAATCGCTCCGGATGCGCCAGCTTTTCAATGAGCGGAATATTTTCGACAAAAGAACCCGGCCAACCATGGCTGATCAGTATTGGCAGGGGATTCTCGCCGCTGCCTTTTTCTAAAATAAAATGCAGGTCGATGCCATCGACCGGTGCGGTGTAGTGAGAAAATTGATTGAGCGCTTGCTCTTGTTTTCTCCAGTCGTACTCGTTGACCCAATAATCGGCCAGCTCCTGCATATAGGCGAGGTTGGTGCCATAGTCCCAACCGCCATCATCGGGCATTTCATGCCATGGGAACTCGATAACCTTTTGCTTGATCGCCGCTAAAGTCTCATCGGGGATATTGATAGAAAACGGTTGCATAGACTACGCAAGGCCACCGACAAGGGCTACCGATCGCGCACCCTTAATCAACGGTTGCCGCCCGCTCGGTTAG
This sequence comes from uncultured Halothiobacillaceae bacterium, assembly GCA_964601845.1. GTDB lineage: Bacteria > Pseudomonadota > Gammaproteobacteria > CAZROX01 > CAZROX01 > CAZROX01. The sequence continues at coordinate 8,289 of CAZROX010000053.1, read as the reverse complement.
TTTTAGGCGCTGGATTTTTCCCGAAGGGCCTTTGGGTAATTCATCCATAAATGTAATGGACTTGGGTGTTTTAAAACTGCCCAGCTTTTCTAAACAAAGTTCTCTGAGGGCTTCAGCGGTGCAGCTGGTGCCCGGCTTTAAGCTGACACAGGCCAGTATTTCTTGGCCGTAGCGTTGATCTGGCACCGGAAAGGCCGCCGCCTCTAGCACGGCGCTGTGTTGATACAACACCTCGTCTATCTCGCGCGGGGCAATATTCTCGCCGCCTTTTATAATGATTTCTTTTAGGCGACCGGTGATGAAAAAATAGCCCTCTTCATCTTCATAGGCAAGATCGCCGGTATGCAGCCAGCCATCGGGTCTAATGGTGGCGGCGGTGGCCTGGGGGTCTTTATAGTACTCGGTCATCAGGTTATCGCCCCGAATCATCAACTCGCCCGGGCGGCCCTGCACCTGCTCATGGCCCTGGTCATCGATAATCATCGCCTCATTGCCAACCGCGATGCCGGGCGAGCCGTATTTTGACAGCCCCGCTGTCATCGGGTTAGACAAAATCTGCGCGGCCGTTTCACTCAAGCCCATCGTCTCGATAATGGACACGGCAAACTGGCGCTCAAACTGGCGGTGCATGTGCGGAGATAAGGGCGCCGATGCCGAGCGACCAAAACGCAAATAAGGGCGATCGCTTGCAACAGAGGGCGGCTGTTGTAGGCGCTCTGCCTGCTCCAGCAGGTAGGCGATCATGGTCGGCACCAGGCTAAACCAGCTGCACTGCCAAGTATCAATAAAATTCCAAAACTCACTCACGCTGAACTTATAGGGCATCACCACGCTGCCGCCACTGACCAGCGGCGCGATTACCGTCACTATTTCGCCATTGATATGATAGAGCTGCAAGCTACAGAGCGCCCGATCATCGGCAGTTAAATGATGTGCTAGCACCGTATTTTGCCCACCGGCTAGCACCGCCTTGTGGCTGAGCAGCACACCCTTGGGGCGACCGGTCGTACCCGAGGTATAGATTAACAGCGCCGGGTCTGTTGCCAAGAGTGGCGCTGGTTGCTCGGCAGTGTCGGCTGTCACGCGCTCGGGCCACTGAGGGCCGGTATCGGCGCTGGTAACTATCACGATAATATCGGGTGCCAAGCTGGCAAAAATATCCGCATATTGCGCTTGAATCGCCGCATCGGCAAAAATAACTTTTGCATCGCAGTGCCCGACAACATAGCCCAATTGATCCTGCCCGCTCACCACATTGAGCGGCACCACCACACAGCCGCTGTACATGGTGCCAAGAAAAATAGCGGCACTCCAAAGGCCATTGCCCATTAAAAAGGCCACTTTTTCCTGAGGCTGTAGGCCCAGCCCCTTTAGGTGTGCGGATATGTCTTGCGCTTTTAGCTGCAAATCGCCGTAGCTCAGCTGATAATTGATTTCCGGTGAAATTAAAAATACGGCATCCGGTTGCTTGCGCGCTCGGGTATCGATAAGGGATCTGATGGTATCCATTTTGCTAGATTATCACGCAGGTGAATCGGCATCTATATCGAACTTCTGCCAGTAGTTGGCAAAAATATCCGCCGTGGTCGGCTCGTTAGCGGGTATGGCACGCGCGATGCGGGTGATATTGATGTAGTGTTTATAGTGGATATTATCGGGCGTACTATTACCCCCCCAAGAGCCACAGCCCATCGACAAAGAGAACGGCAACCCATTGTCAAAACTGCCACCGGTGGCAAAACAATGCGCCTGATTGACGATCACACGACAGGTCGGCAGGTCCAGACCCAGACGCAACACATGCTCATCATTCTCTGTGTGAATACCCACCGAATGCCCTCGGCCTTTAAAGTTAAGAATGCGACTGGCCAGCTCGGCAGCCTGATCAAAGTCCTTGGCCCGATAGATGCTGAGTACCGGGCTTAGTTTTTCGCCCGAGAAGGGGTAGTCGGCACCCACGCCGGTTTCCTCCACCATCAGTATGCTGGCATCTAATAGCGCCGAGCGGGTCAGGCCGCTAATTTTTGCAATGGTGCTGGCAGTTTGCGCAATGACATCGCGATTTAAATTGCCATCTACCCACAAGCTCGCTTGCAGGGTATTTTTCTCCTCGGCATTTAATAGGTGTGCGCCCTCTTTTTCTAGGGCGCGCATCATCGGCTCGTACACAGACTCCAAAATAATCAGGCTATTTTCCGATGAGCAACTGGTCGCATTATCGAAAGTTTTTGAGGCGCGAATCTTGGCCGCCGCCTGGGCAAGATTGGCGCTATCATCTACGATAACCGGCACATTGCCCGCCCCGACACCCAATGCAGGGGTGCCACTCTCATAACATGCGCGTACATTATTGCCCGAGCCAGTCACCACAATCAGATCGACCTGTCGCATCAGCTCATAGGCGCAAGCCTTGTTCACCGGTAGCGGCACATGCTGCACCAGCTCGATGGGTGCGCCGACACGCTGTAGTTCGCGATGCATTAATTGGACTAGCTTTTCGCACACCTGCTGGCCCTTGGGCGAGGGCGCCAAAATAATGGCATTGCGCCCCTTGAGTGCATTGATGGTTTTATTGACCGGTGTGGCGATGGGGTTGGTGGCGGGCACAACCGCACCGATTACACCGATTGGGCGGGCAATTTCTACCAGCCCTTTTTCGGGGTAACTGGCGATGACACCGACCGATTTAACCCCCTGCAAATCGCGCAACAGACCCATCGTTTTACGGCGATTTTTAAGGATTTTATCGTCGTACTTGCCCATGCCAGTCTCTTGGATGGCCATCTTGGTCAGCAGCTGGTTATTCGCATCTTGCATAATGGCCCAGCCGATTGCGCTGACCACTTCATCGACTTGAGACTGATCGTAGCCCGCGTAAACCGCTTGGGCCTTGCGCGCCTGTTGCACCAAACGCGCAACCTCTGCCACGACATTTTGTGTGCTATGGGTATCGGGCATCACCATTTAGACATCCATACTGAAAATAACTGATTACATAGCGACCACAGCCGCAGCTTGGCCACCGATCGCGTGAGCGCACCAGGGCGCACGCGCCGGGCCAACACCCAGCGCGTGAACCCGACGATCACTTGAGTTCCTCTAATAACTTCGTGAGGGTTCTTTGGCGCTCTCTCCACATGGCGATCACTTCATAGCGGGGCATAATTCTCACTGGCGAGTTAGTCTGCTGCATTTTTCCCAGTGTTTTCTTGTCGCTAAACATAATTGGAACGGTTTTGCTCAGATGCCGAATGACATGTTTTGGGGTGCCCTTGGGAACCATCAGGCCACGAAAATTCACACTGGCATTATCGACATCTATGCCAAGCTCTTTTAGCGTTGGCACATCTGGCAAGAAGTCGTGCCTTTGCAGATCGGCGACCGCCAGAATTTTGAGGTCATTTTTTGCGCGCGCGGCATCCGACAGATTGTTAAACCCGCCCATCACCTGGCCGCCCTTGACCAGCTTCATTGCACCGACCCCACCCTTGTCTGGCACGTAGGTCAATTTAATATTCGCCGCTTTTTCGAGCTGCAAATACGCGATGTGATGGCCGACAAATTTACCCGCGCCACTGATCGTCACCTTGCCCGGATTCTTTTTGGCATAGGCGACCAGATCGGTGGCAGAGTTAAACCGACTATTCTTACCCACAATGAGCACAGCAGGGTCTGCACCCCAATTGCCCACCGGCTCAAGATTATTAATGTTGTATTTGGTCTTAAACACAATCGATTGCGCAATAAAATGCGGCACATTGTAGGCGGCCAGCATATAGCCATCTTTTGGCGCCCGACTGGCAAACCAATTCCAGCCTTTTCTGCCACCTGCACCGGGTTTATTCAGCACGTACATCGGTTGGCCGACCGATACAGCATGGCCACCGCTATCCACCGCCGCCGAGGACAAGGTGGCAATACGCGCCTGAAAATCGGTCGCCCCCCCTGGGTTGTAAGCCACCATAACCCCGATCGGTCGATCTGGGTAGGCGGCATAGCTCACATTTGCTGCGACGGACAACAGCACGCTGGCTGCTAGGGCAATACAAGTTCTCTGGCGTGTGTTCGATTTCATATGCTGTTACTTCCTCTACTCCATGGTTGATGTAACTTGTTGCACAACCGCTTTTTAACCCAAGCTAAATCTTGCAACAAAACGGATTAAAACAACAATCCGGTCGGCGTTCTGACATTTAACCCCTGCCAAAATAGTAAATATAAAACTAACATAAAAGCGGCTGAAATTGAAAGCTTAATGACAAATGCTTTTAAATCGAACAAAGGCTCTTGGCCATAGATTAGCACCACGCTCAAAAAAGCCAACAAAGCACTGCTATAAAATCCCACCGTTTCCATCGATACAATATAAACAAACCCGACCAGCAACCCTGGCCAGATAACGACAAGCGACTGTGTCAGTGTATCGGTTGTCTCTTGCACCTGATTTTTTCCAATATTCACAATAAATAAAATAATCGACAAAATAACCAGCGCACATGCGATGATGCGCGGAAACAAATAGACCTCGGCATCGGTGTTATAAAAAGCCAAAAACGCAAAGATAATGGAAAGCGCCAGCGTATAGCCCGCTGTCATTTGCTCCTGATTATTAAACAAGCGCATCACCCAGCCCCCTGCTTATTTATTTTGTGGGTGATATACAAGCTGTAGGTAATCGAGCCGATGATGGCCAAAATAAGCACGATATTAATTGTGCCGGTGAAAAAATAGCTCGCCATGCCATCGCCCGCATCGGCAATTAATTTGCCCTGCAAAAAGTTATCCTCTGCGATCGGGCCAAGGATAATACCCAGCACGACGGGGGCTGGGCTAAAGCCCATTTTCATACCAAAATACATCGACACCCCGAGCACGGCCATAATCAACACATCGGAGTAGCTAGACTGAATACTGTAGGTACCAAAAACCGCCAGCACCAAAATCGCCGCCGCCATATAGTGCATGGGCACCCGCATAATCCACCCGCTGTAGCGACTCAGACACAGCCCAATCACCAGCATAAACACCTGCGCCACAATCAGAGAGTCGATAAAAGTCCAGATCACCTCAGCGTGCAACGTAAACAGATCGGGGCCGGGGAACAGCCCGTGAATCAGCAACCCACCGAGCAGCACGGCGGCGGTCGGGCTGCCGGGAATGCTCAGGGTGAGCAAGGGCACCAGCGATGGCCCCACCATGGAATTGTTGGCCGACTCTGCGGCGATGATGCCATCTGGCTCTCCCGAGCCAAAATCTTGCGGATTTTTGCTGGTTTTTTTGACCTGATCATAGGCGACCAGCCCCGCGATCTGCCCACCGGCACCGGGAATCACCCCGACTATCGCCCCGATAATCGAACCCATACTCAGCGCCCTGACTCGGCGCAGGTTGTAGGCCAAAGAGTGCTGCCATTTGGATTCACTCAAAGCAAAGGTTGCGGTCGACTCCCCCCGATAACACGACTCAAACAAAATCAGTATTTGCGGCAAGGCAAATAAACCGATGAGCGCCACCACGATGTGCGCGCCACTCTCTAGGTGATCGCTGTAGACAAAACGTTGCTCGCCGAGCATGGGGTTGTCGCCGATGGTGGAGATAGCCAGGCCAAACAAACCGGCTATTAGCCCTTTTAGCACCGACTTACTGCCGATGGTGCCGATAACGGTGATACCCAAAATGGCGATCCAAAATAACTCGGTTGGCCCGAAGTTAAGCGCAAATTTTGCCAGAGGCGGGGTAAAGAATATCAGGATGGCTATGCCAAAGATGCCACCGATAAACGAGCTAAAAAAGCAGTAGTGCAGCGCCTCCGAGGCGCGGCCTTGGCGCGCGAGCTGGTGCCCATCGAGCGCGGTGGCAATATTGGCCGGTGCGCCGGGAACATTAACCAAAATCGCGCTAAGCGCACCGCCGGCAACGGTGGCCGTGTACATAGCGCCGAGCAAAATTAAGCCCGCAGCAGGTTGCATATAGAAAGTAAACGGAATCACCAGCGCCACGGCCATAGTTGGGCTTAAGCCCGGCAAGGCGCCTAGTATTAACCCAACCGTTGTACCAACGAATAGCAACAACAGGTGGTAAACGGTAAAGACATTACCAAAATAGTTAAGAAAATCCAAGCTTAACCCTCGTGCTCTGTTTCTCCCCTATAGCAAGATTGCTTTCTTATAGTCAGCCGACTCAACATCTATGAGCCGATGGATTACTATAGGCACAGCTTCACAGGCTTGTCAATAAAAAAACTTTCGTGTAAAGACTGGCTTGCCCCATATAGCCCCCTGCACTAACCGCCGGTTTTGGCATATTTGGGAATATTTAGAAATGATTTGAGCAGTTTTAGGCAGCTTAGTGCGCATGTTTGATATCGTTCAAGCCCCAGTCATAGTACGCAAATTTTATTTTTTTATTCTTTTTCAGCGCCGCTTGGGTATGCGCTGGGCCGTATTTTTTCAACACTTTTTCAACCGTGTTGCCGTCCATCATAAAATCATCTTCATACCAATCAAACAGTTTTGAGATTTTAACTGTGCCGCGCTTCGCATCGAATGAATTTTTATCTGTATCCGCCAGCCAAGCCTTCATTTGCTGATTGAGCTGTTTATTCAGGCGGCTGGCTACAAAAGCCTCACCGCGTAGCGTCGGGCAGGAAATAGAGGCGCAGTTGACGGCGGCATGAATGCGATAGTCCCTGTAACTTGGGCGCAAAAACACGTGCTCGATGGGGTCGATCGCCTTAATTTTTCCATCCAACAGACTAAAAAATTCAATCTTCCATGGATTGCTAAAAAATCCCCCAATTTTTTTTATGCTGGCTACCGGGTAGTGATCGAGTATCAGCTTAACCGTTAGGGCATTGTAGGCATTGATTAGAAAAGCCATTTTCTGTGCTTTAGAGAAGCGCTCAAACTCTTTGGACGATACCCCCTGAAGCTGCTTTAAATAAGTCGGGAAAGCATGGCTTGCGCGCTTGCTGTCGGCCTGTAATCGCCGATAATCGAAATCGCCACTTTCGGACAAGTACGACTTTAAAACACCATCCCACTGCGTATGCCCATGGTCAAAAGCGTGAGCGCCCGCAGACAACAACAACCCACCGAGCAAACACAAGAACCACAGATAGCTACGAAGACGAAACATGGCATCATCCTTTTCAGAGGGCGCACGCCTGAGCGGGCAAAAATAAAACAGCGAGGTAAAAATTCTACAGTAAATGCGGCAACCACAGCATTGCCAAATGCCAAGCGCCCTGCCAGCCAATTATGCTGGGCAATTGCCTAGGTGCACAGCCCCGATTAAAAATGGCCGATCTGTTTGGGCTGCATCCAGCCTACCATTTAACGGCCTCTGGGCGATAGATTGTCCGCTTGTGTGCGGCGTGTCTTGTATTGTGCCTGTTTAACATCGTTTAAGCGCCAGTTATACGGCAAAAACGTGATGCGCCTCGGCTGGGACAAGAGCGCTTGGGCATCCTTTGGGCCGTATTCTTGCAAGACCTGCGCCACCCCGCCGCCCCAGGCGACAAAGTCATCTTGGTACCAATCAAATATCTTAGAGACTTTCACCCGCCCCCGCTGGGCATCGAACACATTTTTGTCTGGATTCGCCAGCCAAGTACGCATTTGTTGATTGAGCTGCCGATTCAAACGACTGGCCACAAAAGCCTCGGCACGCAGCGATGGGCAGGAAATAGAGGCGCAGTTAAGCGCGCCATGGATGCGCACATCTTGATACACCGGGCGCAAAAACTCATACCCCAGCGCATGAATGCTCTTCATTTGCCCGCCCAACAGACTAAAAAACTCAATCCGCCACGGGTTGCCCAACAATCCGCCGATTTGTTTAATGCTGGCAACCGGGTAGTGATCGAGTATCAGCTTGACCGTTAGGGCATTGTAGGCATTGATCAGAAAAGCCATTTGCCGATCTCTAGAGAAGCTGTCAAATTGTTTGGGCGACACAGCCGCCAACGCTTTTAAGTAGCTGGGGAAAGCATGATTTGCCTGCTGGGAGTCGGTTTTTAAGCGCTCGTAGTCCACGCTGCCTGCTTTGGATACGTACGACTTTAAGACATTATCCCAGCTCGTGTGGCGATGATCGAATGCCTGGGTGCTAGCGGATGCTAGTAGGGTGCTGAGGCAAAATAGTAGGGTCAGGTAGTGGCGGATAGTCAAATTAGATGATTTATGTGCTGGAAACACATTGCTCAATTGTAGCAATTGCTATTGAGAATTTGGCGGGTGTGTTTATTAGGGGAGATGCCACGCTCACGCATTTCCTCAAAAAGTGCCT
>CAZROX010000052.1:0-10195 GCA_964601845.1 uncultured Halothiobacillaceae bacterium | reverse complement strand
CCACTGAATAAAAAATTTACGATCGTCGATCTCATGCGACATGGCGAGCCACTCGGCGGCGCCCTATTTCGCGGCTCGCAGGACGATCCGCTGAGCGAGCGCGGCTGGGAGCAGGCGCGCGCCGCCATCGCCCCTATCGAGCCTTGGCAAACCATCATCACCTCTCCCATGAAACGCTGCAACGCCTTTGCCGAGGAGCTATCTCAGCAGCGGGCGCTGCCACTTGCCGTGCATCCCGATCTCAGGGAGATACACTTTGGCCTGTGGGAGGGTATGACGCCTGAGGCGGTGAACCAGCAGTGGCCCGGGCTGCTCAATAAAATCTGGCACGACACCTACAACAACACCCCGCCCGAGGGCGAGCCGCTGCACGACTTTAACCTGCGCGTGCTGAGCACGTGGCATCGCATCTTGGCAGAGCTTGAGGAGACACACACCTTGGTCTGTGCCCACGGCGGCACCATTCGTGTCATTTTGTGTGATCTGCTCGGCATGCCTTTAAAAAATCTATGGCGTATTGAAATGGGCTTTGCCGCGCGCACGCGCATCGGCGTGCGCCATTTTGCCGATGGCCAATTGCAATGCACCCTGATCTCGCACACAGAATCACCCGCCGACGACTAATCGTACCGATGATGGTACTCAACCCCCTGCTAGCGGCCTTGCAGCTACTCACGATTCTGCCAGTTAGGCGCAGTTTCGATCAGCGCGCACGCGCGCAGGCACTGAATTACTTTCCGCTAGTCGGTGCCATCATCGGCGCCCTGGCCGCCCTGCCGCTGCTGCTGGACGCCCCACCGATGTTGGGTGCAATCTCGGTGTTAATGCTGTGGATTCTGCTCACAGGTGGGCTGCATTTGGATGGCTTGGGCGATAGTGCCGATGCACTCGGCGTCGCCCATCACAGCCCGCAGCGCATCGAACAGGTGATGGCCGACCCCCGCTGTGGCAGCTTTGCTGTAATCGCCATTGGGCTGGTTATGCTCGCCAAATTTGCTGCGCTCACCGTGCTGTTGGCCAGCGCGGATGCATGGGCTGCGATCATCGGGGCCGCCATACTCGGGCGCACCTCCGTGTTGCTACTTTGCTGCACCACACCCTACCGACGAGGCTTTGGCCATCAGTATCTGCAACGCGCCTCCACCATCATCACCTGGTGCATCGTGATGGTCGGGCTGCTGGTGGGTGCCCGCTTGGTTGGCATCGTACCTGTGGTGATGGCCCTGGGCACACTTTTATTAGTGCGCACAATCATCGTGCGCGTATTTGAAAAAACAAGTGGCGATATGTTGGGTGCTTGTATCGAGCTTACCGAAATGAGCGTTTTATTGAGTGCCAGCACGGCAATTTGAACACGGCAAGTATTATGGCTAAACAGATCTATCTCACTGGCATTACCACCACCGGCACGCCGCACCTTGGCAATTATATTGGTGCGATTCGCCCCGCTATAGCAGCGAGTACGCAACCAGATACCACCGCCTATTATTTTTTGGCCGACTATCACGCCCTGATCAAATGCCAGGACCCTGCGCGCATCCGCGAGTCAAAGCGGGAGGTGGCAGCTGCATGGCTCGCTTGTGGCTTGAACCCAGATCAGGTCGTGCTCTACTGTCAATCCGACATTGCAGATATTCTGGAGTTGACCTGGATACTACAGTGCATCACAGCCAAGGGCTTAATGAATCGTGCCCATGCCTACAAGGCCGCTGTACAGGAGAATGTGACCGGGCAAGCAGCGGACCCCGATCAGGGCATTACGATGGGATTATTCGGCTACCCGGTACTGATGGCAGCCGATATCTTGATGTTTAATCCACACAAGGTGCCGGTCGGCCAAGATCAAATACAGCATTTAGAAATGACGCGCGATATCGCGCAGCGCTTCAACCATCTATTTGGCGAGCTGTTTGTCCTGCCAGAGGCGGTGGCCTCGGAAACCCCTGTTCTGATCGGGCTCGATGGGCGCAAAATGAGCAAAACCTACAACAACACCATTCCATTGTTTGCCCCCGAATCGAAACTGCGCAAACTGATTATGAAAATCAAAACCAATGGCAAGCTACCCGGGGAACCCAAAGACCCAGATGACAGTGTGCTGTTTGATATTTACCGACAACTGGCCAGCCCGCAAGAGAGCGAGACGATGCGTGAATACTATCGGGAGGGCATCGGCTGGGGCGATGCCAAACAGTATGTGTTTGAACACATCAACCGGCTACTCGAACAGCCGCGTGCGCACTACGCAGATTTGATTGCGCAACCGCAGCGAATGGAAGAGATTTTGCAACAAGGGGCCGAAAAAGCCCGCGCCCAGAGTGGGCCGTTTTTAAAGGAAATAAAGCGCGCTATCGGCCTGCTGGCCTAGCGCGTTGTAGGACGCTAGCTGTTATCGCCCCCGCCCTGCGGGGTGTAGATAGAGGCGGGAAACTGGCTGACATTGCCGGTGAACTCGACAATTTTGCCCACACCTTGGCTCTGTACCTCGTCGATGCGCACGACAGCGTGCATCGGAATCATGGTCTGTTTCACACCATCGAATTCGTTTTTGAGTTTTTCCTCTGATGGGTCCACCACAACGGTGCTTTTAGAGCCGAAGACCAGATTTTCAACCACCACAAATCCGTATAGATCGCTCTGGTACACATCGTGTGCATAGAGCTCATACAATTTGTTTTGTTGTCCCATAAACCTGACCCTGTACAGGGTACTGTTAGCTTTCATATGGGATGCATCGTCTCCAGAATTTTTAATCATCGAATCTCATTCTAGCACAGCTATTGGCCACTATGTATGTACGCTATCTGGGGCTGCAACTGCCGACGAATCGCTCGGTTTCAGGCACAAATCCTCACTCATCGGCAGACCGGTGATCTGATAGAGCGATAGCAAATTGGTGGCAGACAGCTCGCGCCAACACCTCGGTTTTATCTGATCGCTCAGGCGAATTGGGCCGTAGCGCACGCGGATCAAACGGCTGACATTAAATCCCTGTGAGGCCCACAATCGGCGCACTTCACGGTTGCGCCCCTCGCGCAAAATCACCCGATACCACGCGTGCCTGCCACGCTTACCCAAGGCGGTGAGTTGATTGAACCGTGCCGGTCCATCATCCAGATTCACGCCACAGGTCAGCGCCTGCCACTGCACATCGCTCAGATCGCCATCCACGCGCACCTGGTACTCCCGCTCCAGTTCGTGCGAGGGGTGCATCAACCGATTCGCCAGATCCCCATCTGAGGTAAATAACAGCAATCCCTCGGTGGCGACATCCAAACGACCGACCGCGACCCAGCGCGCCCCTGCCAGATCGGGTAGATGACTGAACACGCTGTCTGGGCCGGCTCTGCTGACTATCTGACCAACCGGCTTGTGATAACACAGCGCCCGCACAGATTGTGCGCGGGCGACCGTGTACGCCTGCCCATCGACTGTCAGGGTATCGCCAAACGCGACCCGCGCTCCCAAGTTAGCGGGCGCTTGGTTGATTAAAACCCGACCGGCGTCTATCCACTGCTCGGCCTGACGGCGCGATGCCAAGCCGGCACGCGCCAGCAATTTTTGCACTCTTTCCATTAAAATCACTCAATCTGAATGCGCTAACATAGCGCATCATGCCGCAGGGTTGTTATCGATCGTCGGCAACACGGTACAACGGAATCAGCTGTATGGACAATAAAAACTTTGTGATGCTCAACATTGCGCTCCTGACGATATCGGACTCGCGCACACCGCAAGATGACACCTCGGGCGACCTGCTCAAGGGTCGGCTACAGGCAGCGGGGCATCGATGTGCAGCGCGCGAGCTGGTACCCGATAACATCTACGACATACGCGCACAGGTCGGGCTGTGGATTGCGGACAATCAAATCGACATCGTGCTGAGCACAGGTGGCACGGGGGTCACGGGCAGAGACGGCACACCCGAGGCCATCAAGCCGCTGCTCGACAAAGAGATCGAGGGATTCGGCGAGAGCTTTCGCATGCTCTCTTATCAAGAGATCGCCTCATCGACCCTGCAGTCGCGCGCGCTCAGTGGCGTGGCCAACGGCACCTATCTATTTGTGCTGCCAGGCTCCCCGCACGCTTGCGCCACCGCTTGGGATAACATTATTCAGCCACAGCTCGATATCCGCACCCGCCCATGTAATCTGGCGATGCTGATACCACGGCTCAAAGAGTAGCCGTATCAATCGACCTGCCTGCGCAAAAAAGCGGGCACATCTAGCATGTCAAAATTGACTTTGTCATGGCTACCCGGCGCACCTGGCTGGGGCCGATGCATATCCGAATGGGCTCTGGCTTGCTGTTTAATATCGGCTGAGTTGATATCGCGCAACTGGGGTTGAGGCCGCGGCTGTTGCGGGTTCTCCCGCTTCTGGCCGGGGTAATGCAACCCTGTGGCGATAATCGTCACCCGCATCTCATCGCCCATCTCATCATCCTGCACGGCACCCGCCACCACGGTGGCATTATCGGAAAGATGCTGCTTCACGATCTCGCCAACCTCGCGATACTCGGACATCGTCATGCCGCTGCTGGCCACGACATTGATCAACACGCCACTGGCCTGATCGATCCCGGTGTTTTCTAACAGCGGACTGGCGATAGCCATATGGCAGGCCTCCTGCGCCCGTGTTTTACCCTCGGCAAAACCGGTGCCCATCATGGCCATACCGGCTTGCTGCATCACGGTGCGCACATCGGCAAAATCGACGTTGATTAGGCCGGGCTTGGTAATCACATCGGCTATGCCCTGTACGGCGCCATAGATCACTTCATTGGCTCTGGCAAAGGCGTCTTGAATGGTGATGTTTTCATCCTTGGCGCACAGTTTCTCATTGGGAATGACAATCAGCGCATCGACCTGATCGCGCATCTCTAGCAGCCCCTCCTCGGCGACCGACATGCGGTTCTCAAACTCAAACGGCTTGGTCAACACGGCCACTGTCAACACCCCGAGCTCGCGGGCAATGCGCGCAATCTCAGGCGATGCCCCCGTGCCGGTACCACCGCCCATACCGGCTGTGATAAACAGCATGTCGGTATCTCGGATCAAGTTTTTCAAACGCTCGCCATCCTCCTGCGCGGCCTTGAGACCGGTGGCCGGATTCGCCCCAGCCCCCAGCCCTTTGGTCGTTCCCTGGCCGATGGGCACAGAGATACTCTCCGGCACGGTCGAGAGCGCTTGCACATCGGTGTTCACGCACTGCAACTGCACGCCCGCCACATGCTTATCGAGCATGTAGCGCACCATGTTGCAACCGCCGCCACCGACGCCGATCAATTTTAAGACAGCCCGTTTTTTTATTGAATCTACTGGTTCAAACATCATTTATGCTCCGAATAAAATTGACGACGTTAAAAGGATGACAAAGTCTGTTTAATACGATGCCAGACTTTGGCGAGGAAAAAAGATGACTGGTTCGGTGGTGTATTTTTGGCCGAGTGCGGATCTTCAAACAATAACAATCCGATACTGGTGGCATAGATGGGATTACACAAAATATCGGATACCCCCATCACGCGCTGGGGTGAGCCGATACGTGTCTGCATATCGAACACCGACTCGGCCAGCTGCACCAAACCCTCGATTTTTGCACTGCCGCCGGTCAAGACTATGCCGGTACAACAATGCTTTTCGAGTTGGTTTTCTTGTAGGTTGCGACGCACCAGCTCGAAGAGCTCCTCGTAGCGGTGCTGGATGACATCGGCCAGCGCATCGCGCGCAATGGTGCTATCCACCCTGCCGCCGATACCGGTCACGGTGATCTTGTCGTCGGGATTGGCCAGCTCGCGCACCGCACAGGCGTACTTAATCTTTAGCTCCTCGGCGTGATCGGTGGCCGTGTGCAAGGCCACGGCTATGTCATTGGTCACCTGATCGCCCGCAATCGGAATCACTGCCGTGTGGCGGATAGCGCCATCGTAAAAAACGGCGATATCTGTGGTGCCGCCACCGATGTCCACCAGGCAGACACCGAGCTCTTTTTCATCGTCGGTCAACACGGCGCAGCTAGAGGCTAATTGCTCTAACACCACCCGCTCCACCACTAAACCACATTGCTCTACGCACTTGATAATATTTTGCTCGGCGTTGATCGAGCACTGGACCAAATAGACATCCGCCTCCAAAAGACCGCCGGACATGCCGACCGGATCGCGCACACCCAGCTGCCCCTTGTCGATAACAAAATCGCGCGGCAACACGTGCAAAATGCGCTGATTGGGCGGGATCTGCACCGCACTAGCCACGTCGATAACGCGCTGAAGATCCGCCCGCTTCACCTCGTGATCGCGAATCGTCACAGAGCCTTTGGAATTGCTGCTCTTGATGTGCTCGCCGGCGATGCCGCAACGGACAGAGGTAAATGTGCAGCCCGACATCAGCTGCGCCTCCCCGACCGCACGCCGAATCGAATCCACCATGTTGTCGATATTGGTCACCATGCCCTTGCGCATCCCCTTGGATGGCACAGAGCCATAGCCAATAATCTCGACCGCGCCGCTCTCAGTGATTTCAGCGGCTATGGCGACCACCTTGGAGGTGCCAATGTCCAAGCCAAAGATCATGTTGTGCTCGTTGCTTTTTCCCATGATATACCCAACTACCCGAGTGAAAAACCATTGTTATAGCGCAGGTCGGCATAGGATATGCGTCCCACATGGGGGGCGACATGATCCACATAAGATGCCGTTAACTGGTCGATACGCCGATAGAAATCACGCTGTCCCAACCGCAGCTCAATGCCATTATCCAACACCATCGCCAACGCGTGACGATGATCTTCGTGTACGCGCGCAACGCTAATGCCAAAGGGGCGCAACGAGTTCTCTGCATACGCGATCTTGTCCCACAATAACTTGGGGTCATCGGCTGTGACGCTGTACACCTGCGGCAGATCTGCCAGATGCTTTCGCAAGGCTTTGCGGGCAGTCACAGATAGATTTTCCGATTTAGGCAGCGGCACCAGCACCCCGTCTTCTGTCAGCACCTCCTGCTCATTCCAGCGTGCAACATAGGTATTTTCGGCCAGTTCAATCTCCAAAATATTGGGCCAGACCCGATGCACACCGACTTGCTGCACCCAAGGCGTGGCCAGTATCTCATCGCGCAATGCTCGCGTCCGTACCCCAAAAAATCCACGCGTGAGATACGGCTGCACCAGCTCTTGCAGATGCTCGGAATCGACCAATACCAAGTCCCCGGTGACACGCACCTTGGCCACTGGAAATTGCTTGGCATCGAGCACATAGGGTCGTAGTGCAAAAACCACGGCGACGACTGCGATGGCCATGACTGAAACAGTGAGCAAAAACCTAAACATAATCAGACGCGCTCCAAGCTATGGGTTAAGACCAAACCAACCTGTTCACCGAGTGAGTAGCCAGCTGCGGCTGCGGCAGCTGGGAACAAACTGTGCGTCGTCATACCCGGTATCGTGTTGCACTCGATAACCCATGGATGATCCTGCTGGTCACAGATGAAATCAAAACGCCCCCAATCGCGCAAGCCGCCAATTTGATAGAGCGACTTGGCCTGCTGTTGACACTGCTCACTCACCGCTGCGGGTAAATCTGCGGGGCAATGATACACGGTATCCGAGGCGATATATTTGGCATCGTAGTCATAAAATTCATGCGGTGTTTCGATGTGCAGCACCGGCAGCGGCTCGCCGCCCAACAGGCTGACTGTCAGCTCTCTGCCCTGAATATAGCGCTCGGCAAAAGCGGCGCCATATGCACTCACCGTCGCAAAAGCCGCCTCCAGCTGCCCGATCTCTCGAACGATCACCACGCCGAGACTCGAACCCCCAACCACAGGCTTGATGACCAACGGTAGGCCAAGGCGCTCAAGCGCCAGGGCGCAGTCATCCGCTGTTGTGAGCCTCACCCAATCCGGCGTCGACACACCTAGCCCGCGCCACAACTGCTTGATCATGCATTTGTCCATCGCCAGAGCCGAGCTTAAAACACCGCTGCCGGTGTAGGGCACACCCAGCAATTCGAGGTGGGATTGCACCAGCCCATCCTCGCCACCCTCGCCGTGCATCATCAAAAATGCACGGTCGTACGACGACAGATCCAGCGCGCACAGGGCCTCGCGGCTCTCGACATCCAAGGCGACTGCATCGACGCCGAGCGCGTGTAGTCCGCGCAACACCTCGGCGCCACCGCGCAGAGACACCGCACGCTCGACCGACCAGCCGCCCATCAGGAGCGCCACCCGGCCAAATTGTTCTAGGGGTATATCGCGTTTCATCCCGCTCTCACTGCTGCTTGATTGATTGACTGGTTAACTAATTTCATACAGGCTGCAACCTCCTCGGGCAGATTGGCGGCAAACTTGCCGATATTACCCGCACCCAAAGTCAGCACGAGATCGCCCGCTTGGATCAGATGAGACAGGGTGTCCGCCAGCGTATCCAGCTGTTCGATATACACAGGCTCCATACGGCCCAGCTGTCGCACAGCGCGCACGAGCGCGCGCCCATTGATGCCAGAGATTGCCAGCTCGTCCGCCGGGTAAATCTCGCTGACCAACAAAAGATCACACGTTTGTAGCACCTGCACAAAGTCGTCGAACAGCAACTCCGTGCGGGTGTAGCGATGCGGTTGAAACACAACCACTAGCCGCCGATCTGGCAAGCTGGCACGCATGGCATCGAACGCGGCCTGTAGCTCGCGTGGGTGATGCGCATAGTCGTCGATAAACAGCACATCGCCGCCGTCGATCGGCAGGGTGCCGATGCGCTGCAACCGGCGGGCGACCCCCTGAAAACGCGCTAGCGAATCGACCAGATTGCGATCGAGCACATCGAGCTCGTAGGCGACTGTCAAGGCCGCTAAGGCATTGAGCACATTGTGCTGGCCCTGTAGATTCAAGCTGATATCGGGCAGTACTTCGCCGTTGGGCAGCAGTAGATCAAACTCGGTCTGGCTGGTGTGGTGCCTGATATTGGTCGCGCGCATATCGGCGCCCGGCTCTAGGCCGTAGGTCAAAAATGGGCGGTTGAGTAGGTCGTGCATCTCGCGCAACACCGGGTCGTCGTGGCACAAGATGGCCAGGCCGTGGAATGGCAGTTGATGGATCAGATTGATAAACGTCTCCTTGAGACGCTCAAAACTGCCCTCGTAAAAATTCAGGTGATCTTGGTCGATATTGGTCACCACCACCACCATGGGCTGCAGATGCAAAAAGGAGGCATCGCTCTCGTCGGCCTCGACCACCAACCAATCGGAGCGCCCCAGATGCGTGTTACTGCCCGAGCTGTGCAGCAGGCCACCGATGACATAGGTTGGGTCTAGCTCACCCTCTGCCAGCACGGCGGCCACCAGACTGGTCGTGGTGGTTTTGCCGTGGGTACCGGCAACGGCAATCCCGCGTCTAAAGCGCATCAGGGTCGCCAACAGTTCCGCACGCGGGATCACCGGAATACGCGCCTTAAAGGCCGCGACCACCTCTGGGTTGTCCGCCGGTACGGCACCGGATGTCACCACCACATCCACCTGTTCGACCTGCTCCGCACTGTGCCCGATCTGCACGATCACCCCCAAGCTCTCTAGGCGCTTGGTATGCTGGCTGGCCATCTGATCGGAGCCTGTGATCTGATAGCCCAAATTGTGCATCAGCTCCGCCAGCCCACTCATGCCGACGCCGCCGATGCCGACAAAATGCAGCCGTCGCATCGACTGAAAGCGCCCCATGCCGCGCATATCGGTAGTTTGTGTTACGACCATCGACCCAACTCCATTAGACGGCTGGCGATGCGTTGGGCAGCACCCGCTTTAAAGCACTCTCTGGCAGAGACGCCCATCTGACACAAGCGCGCACGATCCTGCGCCAAGTGCTGTAATTGTTCGGCCAGCCAACTGGCACTGAAAGCGGATTGACGACAGACAATCGCCCCCCCCACATCGACCAGTGCGCGTGCATTGCACATTTGGTGATCATCGGTCGCATGGGGAAAGGGAATCAGCAGCGCACCGAGGCCCACTGCGGCCAGCTCACTGATCGTCATGGCACCGCTACGGCAGATCGCCAAATCTGCCCAAGCCATCCGCTCGGCCATATCGTCGATAAAGGGATTGATCTCAACTGTGTGCTTTGCATTGTCAAGCTGGCCTAATGTGCGATAGCGCGCCTGTGTGCTCGACAGATGCGCGCGCCCTGTTTGGTGATAGACCTGCAACG
>CAZROX010000051.1:0-10377 GCA_964601845.1 uncultured Halothiobacillaceae bacterium | reverse complement strand
CATTGTAAAAAGTATCTGCTCTGCTAAAAATATTCAAAGGGTGTGTTAGTATATGGAAATGGGTGTGGGCATTGCATCTAGTGCAGTCGCGCCAGAGCAATTGGCGACCCTGTTGGATAGACAGGTCGAGGGCGTGCTCTCCGGCAAATTAGCCAAGCAGGTGTTTGAGATCATGTGGCATGAGGGTGAGCCGGTCGATCAGATTATCGAGCTGCATGGGCTAAAGCAGATCGACAACACCGACTCCCTAATGGCATTGATCGATCAAGTGATTTTGGATAACCCTAAGCAGCTGATGCAGTACCAAGCTGGCAAGACCAAATTACTTGGATATTTTGTCGGCCAGGTGATGAAGCTGGCGCAGGGTAAAGCGGACCCTGCACTGCTCAATCAGCTGCTACATAAAAAACTCGATGGCTAGATTACTCGACAAAAATACCGGATATCGCATCGGTCAGCCCATCCTCAAGTGCGGGCAGCGCCTTATCGAAATCTAGATTGACCTCATTGGCTTCGCTCACAATGCGTGCCTTGTGATCTTGCCAAGGGCTTTGCAGCGATGATCGCTCGCGGATGCGGATGTCGGTAACCATAACGTAGAGTATGTCTTTTGTCGTCGCGTTGAGTGTGAGTCCGGCTAGGCCACCGAGAATGGCAGCACCGGGACCATCATCACCGGAGATCGATTGCGCGATAAGTGCACCTGTGGCACTGGCATCGACTGTATTTGACACCGAATTAATCTCGCTCAGATTCACTCTTTTGACATTGCGCACATTGGCCTGTAACACCAAGTAGGCTTGATCGGGGTCGTCGGTAATTTGATAGCCGTTGGCAGCTAATGCCCCCAACAGCTTGTTCTTGACCTCGAGTTGTTTGTCGCTGGTGTTGCGTAGCGAGACGTAGATGATGTGATGTTTTGCTGGCGCGGGCTCCAAGAAGATGGTGTTATCCGTGATGGTTTGAACGTCTAAGTCTTTTTTGGAGATGCGGGTGTCCAAGGCTGCGCAGGCAAAGAGCGATAGTGACACTGGCAGTACAATCGCCAGCGTACCCATTTTTTTTAGTAAGGTTGCCGTTCCCATAATGTTTGTCTAGTCGCCTCCGTTGGGCTGTATAACTTGCATGTTGTCAGATGGTGAGTCTATCTATCGGGCAAGTTATCACAAAGTACCCTGTGGGTGTGGACGCAGCGGATTACCAGTTGGTATGCCGGTGAGTCTGTTGGTGCGTTTGCTCAAATGAGGGGTGTTTTTCTCCCTTAGAATAGGCAATTGATTTTTACAGTGGCAGAGTAGATTGCCCTAATTCACTTTTAGGTTTTAGTCGGTGCCCGATCAGCTTGTATTAAAAAACATCTGCAAAAGCTACGGTAGTGTGCTGGTGCACGATCGTGTCGATCTACAGCTGGCGTGCGGTAAAGTACACGCATTGCTCGGCGAGAATGCCGCTGGAAAAACGACGCTAGTCAATATTATGACGGGCCTGGTCAGCCGCGATAGTGGCGATCTTTATTGGCAAGGGGAGGCGGTTGATATCCACTCGCCCGCAGATGCCATCGCCCTGGGTATCGGTGTGGTATCGCAGCATTTCTCACTGTTTGAGTCGTTGCGGGTGCTAGATAATATCGTGTTGGGCATGTCGCCTCGGTTGAGCTTGCGACAGGCCGAGCAACTGGTGTCGGATTTTTGCAAAACCCATGGCATGGTGTTGGACCTGCAGGCGCCGCTGGCCAGCTTGGCAGTCGGTGAGCGGCAGCGGGTCGAGATTGTGCGTTGCCTGATCCAAAACCCGCAGTTGGTGATCTTCGATGAGCCGACCTCGGTCCTGACACCATCGGAGGTGACACAGCTGTTTGCGATAATCAGACAGTTGGTGGCCGCTGGGCGCTCGGTGCTGTTGATCAGCCACAAGTTGGACGAAATTCGGCAGGTCTGCGATGACATGACCATTTTGCGTGCCGGGCGTGTCGTCTATAGCGGTGCTGTCGATTCGCTCAGTAGCGATGCGATATCGCATTTGATAATAGGCGATGACAATCTGGCTGTGTACGAGCCTCGTCACAGCACAGCTGGCGCCGTGCGACTACAGGCTGCGGTGCGGGGTGCTGGTGACACCGCTGCCCAGTCCTACACGCAGCAATTGCAGCTAAAGGCAGGCAATATCAGCGGCATAGCGGGTATCGAGGGCAATGGGCAGGACAACCTGGTCGCGCATCTATCCGGTGAGCGCCGCGATAGCCTATCGGATATTCGCTATGATGGGCGGGATATCCGCGCCTATTCCGTATCTGGGCGTCAGCAGCTGGGCATTTTTAGCGTCCCCACCATGCGCCTTGGACACGCGGTGATCGGGGAGCTGACCCTGTGGGAAAATACTTTTTTAGGCATCGCCAACAAAGCAGACTACGTGCGCTCAGGCCGCATTGATCGCCCTAAGTTGCGTTTGTTGACCCAGCACATTATGGAGGCATTTCATGTCAAGGCGCCCTCCTGCGATGTGTGTGCCGCCACCTTGTCTGGGGGCAATCTACAGAAGTTTATTTTGGGCAGGGCGAGTGTGCAAAATCCGCAAGTGTTAATTTTGTCCAACCCCACTTGGGGAGTCGATGTGTACGCAACGGTATTTTTACGCAACCAGATTTTGCAATTACGCGAGCAGGGTACAGCCATATTACTCATCTCAAAATACATCGATGAGTTATTTGGCCTCTCCGATGAGATTGCCGTGATAAGTCGGGGGCAGTTAGGGGAGTTTATGCCGACTCAATCTGTGGGCGCCGATCAGATTAGCCTGGCGATGTTACAGTAATTTCCCAGGGTGTCGGATGCGATTTATTTTAAGATTATTTAAAAAAAGACTGGTTGTCACAGCTCGGATAATATGAAGATTTCTACCAAGACTATTCAATACTGGGCAGCTGATGTGATGCGCATGCTGCTCGTGCCTGGCCTGGCTGCCCTGTTGTACCTGCTGATCAGTTTTTTTATCGCATTGCAATTTAGTTTTGGTGCAGATGAGCTGTTCCGGGTGTTTTTTGTGGCACCATTTTATTCTTGGTACGATTTTTCTGAGGTGGTGATGAAAGCCAGCATCCTGATTATTATCGCGCTGGGATTGGCTGTTGGGTTTCGTGCCAGCGTATGGAATATCGGTGCTGAGGGGCAGTTTATCGTCGGGGCCATCTGTGGCAGCATCGTGGCCTTAAAATTGTTTTATTGGCCCAGCATCGTGTTGATTCCGACGATGATGCTCGCTGCAGGGGTGGGTGGTATGTGTTGGGCGGCTATTCCAGCGCTCCTCAAGCAGCGCTTTCATGTCAATGAAATACTGAGCTCGTTAATGCTGGTGTATATCGCACAGCTGTTATTACAATATGTCGTGTTCGGGCCACTACAGGACCCTGCCGGTTTCAACTTTCCGCAGTCCGAGTATTTTAAGCCCGCTGCAACCTATCCCTATTTAATTGCCGGTACGCGCTTGAGTATTACGCCATTGATTGCAGCGATTGCGCTGGTGGGTGTCTATTGGCTGATTAAAAAAACCTCGCTCGGGTTTCAGCTCAAGGTGATGAGTTTGTCGATGCGCTCCATGATCTATGGCGGATTTAATCCAGGCAAAATTATTTGGATCAGTTTTTTGCTCTGTGGGATGCTTGCCGGGGTGGCAGGTGTGAGTGAAGTGAGCACACATATTCACCAGTTGACCCCAATTATTTCACCCGGTTATGGGTTTGTGGCCATTATCGTTGCTTTTCTGGCCAAGCTAGAACCCATTGGCATCGTGTTTTTTGGCTTTTTAATGGCGTTGATCTACATCGGTGCAGAGTCTGCACAGATTGAATTGGGTCTGCCTGTTGCGATAGCGAGTGCCCTGCAGGGGTTGATTTTATTTTGTTTTTTGAGCGCTGAGTTTCTGGTGCGCTATCGTGCGAGTTATCTGAGCAGGCGCGCCGAGTAATGGACTGGATGATTATTGTTTTACACGCCGCCATCGGTGTGTCGACCCCTCTGTTATTGGCGGGCATGGGCGAGCTGTTGACCGAGAAGTCTGGCGTGCTAAATCTGGGGGTAGAGGGGATCATGTTGATCGGCTGTGTGGTCGCCTTCATAGTCGCTGTGCTGGTGGGGGATATTTTTGTCGCCTGCGTGGTCGCCGTGCTATCTGGCTGTGGTATGGCATTGCTGTTTTCGTTGTTTACAATCTTTGGGCAGGTCAATCAAGTGGTCACCGGCTTGTCACTCACCATACTGGGGGTGGGGTTGAGTGCGTTTATCGGTCTTGCATACATCGGTGTGCCACTCGAGGGCTTGGGTGTTTGGGAGATACCCCTGTTGGCCAGTATTCCGGTTGTGGGCCCCATCTTTTTTACTCACGATGTGATCGTCTACTGCTCGTTTTGTCTGGTGCTGGGGCTACACTATTTTTTCTACTACACGCGCTGGGGCTTGGTGCTACGTGCCGTAGGGGAGAATCATACGGCCAGTCACGCCCTGGGCTATCGTGTGGTGACGGTCAGGCTACTCGCTACCGTATTGGGGGGCGGCATGATCGCCTTGGCTGGCGCATATCTATCGTTGGTGCACACGCCGCTCTGGTCGGAGAATATGACAGCTGGGCGCGGCTGGATTGCATTAGCTTTGGTGGCTTTTTCTGGTTGGCAGCCGTATCGGCTCGTGTTGGGTGCGTGGCTGTTTGGGCTAATCGGCACTGGGCAGTTGTTTCTACAGGGCGTGGGTTGGTTCAACTATGTGCCCACGGAGTTTATTGCCATGTTGCCCTATGTTGCAACGATTGTGGCGCTGATGGTGATGTCCAACAGAAAAACGCATCATTTGAGCGGCGCCCCTGCGTGCCTTGGTAGAACATTTGAGTTAAAATAGCCGGCACATAATGTACTGGTTGGTTTTTGCAGGATGACAGCTATGCTCCGCAGTTTGTTTTTTTTTGTTTCGTATTTTTTAGTACGGTTGCCTTTGGTGGCGAGCCTTTAAAGATCGGCTTTGTTTATGTCAGTCCGGTCGGTGATGCGGGCTGGTCGTATCAGCACGATCTTGGGCGGCAGGCGGTGGTGCAACGCTACGGCGACCGGGTCAAGACACGCTTTTTTGAGAGCATTGCAGAGGGTCCAGATGCCGAGCGGGTAATTGGCAAGCTGGCACGCTCAGGCTTTGATTTAATTTTTTCTACCTCTTTTGGCTTCCAAAATCCGACTTTGAGTGTGGCTCATCGCTACCCAAGCTTGGTGTTTGAGCAGGCAACGGGCTATAAGCGGGCGCCCAATGTGGGCAATTACTCACCGCGATTTTACGAGGGGCGCTATCTTGCCGGTGTCGCAGCCGGTGGCTCGACACGCAGCAACATCATAGGCTACGTGGCCGCCTTCCCGATTCCAGAGGTGGTGCGGGGCATCAATGCCATGGCGTTGGGGGCATTGCGAGCGAATCCAAAAGCACAAATTCGTGTGATCTGGACCAACTCTTGGTTTGATATCGCCAAGGAGAGCGATGCGGCAGATAGCCTAGTCGCCCAGGGCGCCGATGTGCTGACGCACCACACAGACTCTGTGGCGGTGGTTAAAAAGGCCAAGGATCTGGGTGTGCATGCAATAGCCTATCACTCCGATATGAAAAAACACGGTGGCGCCGCCCAGTTGGGTGCCGTTGTGCATAACTGGCAGGACTTTTACACCGACATAGTGGAATCTGTTTTGGAGGGCACTTGGCAGAGTCAATCTATCTGGGATGGTATCGATCAGGGCATGGTGGACTTTGTTGTGACCAGCGAGATGAAATCTGACCTGAGCCAGCTATTGCGTACCACCAAGCAACAGATCGTCAACGGTCAATTACATCCGTTTGATGGGCCGATTGTCGACCAAGATGGCAGCCAAGTCTTGGCTAAGGGTGCGTACTTGAGCGACCAGGAGTTGCTGCGTATGGACTATTTTGTCAGCAATGTGCAGGGTCGCCT
This sequence comes from uncultured Halothiobacillaceae bacterium, assembly GCA_964601845.1. Taxonomy (GTDB): domain Bacteria; phylum Pseudomonadota; class Gammaproteobacteria; order CAZROX01; family CAZROX01; genus CAZROX01. The sequence continues at coordinate 4,404 of CAZROX010000051.1, read as the reverse complement.
GCCCAAGCGCTAGTCTCCCATGTCGTATGCCGCTTTGTTCAGTTGGCAGGGGCGTGCTGCTTGCGCCGAGTGTCGCTGGTGTTCGGGGCGGCTCCGCGCTTAGCGGGCACGCATGTTTTCTTTGCTACGGATTTATCGTTACTGTGTGGGTACGGTGTTGTGGTGTCTGCCACATCATGCCTTATCGCGTGCAGTCTTTTTTCTTGCACGCACAGGCTGGTCTGTCTGTGTTATTCGTTGGTTTATTCGCCGTTATCGAATCGACATGGATCAGTTTCAGGAGCCCGACCCCAAAGCCTACAACAGCTTGAATGCATTTTTTACGCGCGCACTCGATTGGAAAGCGCGCCCAATTGACCCAGCACCCAACAGCTTGCTGTGCCCTGTTGATGGGGTTGTCTCCGAGACGGGACTGATCCGGCGTGATGGGGCTGGCGACACCATCCAACTACTGCAAGCCAAGGGCCAGCACTACTCACTGAGTGGGTTGCTCGCTAATGCAGTGGATACATCGGCGTTTGTTGGCGGGCATTTTTGCACAATCTATCTATCACCGCGCGACTATCATCGCGTGCATATGCCAGTCGATGGTCAGTTGCGCACCATGGTGTATGTGCCTGGCCGTCTTTTTCCTGTGGCGCCCTATGCAATCCACAGTGTGCCCCAATTATTTGCGCGTAACGAGCGTATTATCAGCCTATTTGATACCCCATTTGGCAGCTTGGCTGTTATCATGGTGGGCGCGATGCTGGTGGGGAGTATGCAGGTTGTTTGGTCTGATATGCTGAGTCCTGCATCCACGCGTGCTATCGCACGCACAGATTATGCAGATGATGCGATCCATTTAAAGCGCGCTCAGGAAATGGGGCGGTTTAATCTCGGCTCCACCGTGATACTGCTTTTGCCACCGAAGCTGGTGCTGGCTCAGCCTTGGCCATCTGATCGAATTGTTCGAGTAGGCCAGCGAATTGGTAGCTATGCTCCCGTTTGACTATTACGCATTGGTACACACAGGACCTGTATGATTCGCCAGAGAACACTTAAACATTCCATTCAAGCGATCGGTGTCGGGTTGCACACGGGTCAATCCGTCAACCTGATCATACATCCAGCTGCTATAGACGCCGGCATCGTATTTCGACGCATCGACTGTGACCCATTTGTGGAGATTCCGGCGCGCACCGAGTATGTGTCCAACACAGAGCTGGCGACTTCAATTAGTCACGCGGGTGTCACCATTTCAACTGTCGAGCACCTAATGGCCACGCTGTGTGGTCTGGGTATCGACAATGCCATCATCGATGTGGATTCTAGCGAGGTGCCGATTATGGATGGCAGCTCCAGCCCATTTGTATTCTTGTTGGAGTCTGCGGGTATCGCCTTGCAGGATGCAGCGAAAAAAATGATTCGCGTGAAAAAGCGCATAGCCGTGCAAGATGAGGATAAGTGGGCGGCGCTGGAACCGCACACAGGTTTTGCCATCGATTTATCTATCGCCTTTGACTACCCTGTTTTTGAGCACATGGAGACCCATGTGAAAGTCAATTTTTCTAGCACCTCCTTTATTAAAGAGATATGCCGGGCGCGTACTTTTGGGTTTGAATCGGATATTGAGGCGCTCAGAAAGCGCAATTTAGCACTGGGGGGCAGCTTGGATAATGCCGTTGTTTTGAACCAGAAAGAGGTGATAAATAAAGAGGGGCTGCGATCCAGCGATGAGCTTGTGTGTCACAAGATGCTCGATGTGATGGGAGATTTGTACCTGCTTGGCCATACATTGATCGGCCAGTACTCCGGTCATAAAACAGGCCATGCAATCAACAATAAACTCTCTCAGACTTTGCTAGCCGACCCGGATGCTTGGGAGATTTTTGTGTGTGATGAGCAGGCAGACGATATCAATATTTCATTTATAGATCCGATCGGCGCGCTCTAGTGCGGCGCCGTGTTGGCGCCACATTTTCCTATGTATCCTGCGCTTAAAAAGATGAGCCAGATTGCGTCAGAAAATGCTGCTCACGCGCGCTGCTATCTCTACCCAAGATCGCATTGCGATGCGGGAATCTGCCAAATTGGGCGATGATATCGCGGTGTTGGACAGCAAAGTGATAGGTTTGCTCATTGGTGTATCGCTTGAATAATGCCAAGCTGTCCTCCTGCACACTCAGATCTTCACTGTGCATCATCGGCATCAGCAAAAACGCGCATTGCTGCTCAGAGAGCTGATCTAGATCGCCGCGCTCCAGTGCTTTGAGAGACAGCGCCAGTGCGCGCTCATCCCCAGCGTAGGTCATGGGCGTGTTGCGATAGATATTGCGCGTGAATTGATCGAGTAACAAAATGCAAGCCAGCGTGCCCTGTGGGGTATCGGCCCAGTGTTGTAGCGCGCCAGCTAGCGCCCGCTCAACCAGGGTGCTAAAACGCTCGCCGATCAAACTATCGAAGGCCTCATCTTTAATAAAATGCTGCTTGGGTGTCGTTTCGGTAAACCAAAAATCTAGAATAGATGCAATCGTTGCAGATGTTGGTAAGGTCGTGTCTGTCATGATTTTGGGATTGGTGCTTGGGTGGGATACATATCAGCGGCTGGCGGCCAGACGCTGAAAAGCGATGCGCAGCTGTGCGTTATTGGTATTGTCTGCCGCCGATTGGATCAGGGCGCGACTCGCATCCGATAAGACAGCAGGTTCCGTGGCAGCCTGGTAGGCGTCGATTTGCCCGAGGGCCGGATCGCTCTGCCAGCGAATGGATTGCACATCCATGTCGGCAGCCTGTAGCTGTGCGAGTATTTGTGACTCGTAGAGGCGCGCTTTATTGGCAACTGCGCCGCTGCGACAGATCAGCGTCAGTTGGTTTTTTTGTTGCAACAGCACGCGATGAATCTGTTTAGCTAGATGGGCAGGTACAGCGGCACGGACAGCGCAGATCGCGATATTGAGATCCCGTACTCGCTGTTGTACGCGACTTGGCATCGCATTGAAGAAGTGATTCACAAAATAACGATCATGAGCAAGAGAAGTCTTCCCTGCATTATAGAGCAGCCATTGTCTGTTTTTAGCGAACTGGCCGGATAGATCCCCGCCGATATGCGCGCATTTTTGCAGCTTGGCTAGGTTGAGGCGAGAATCTGAATGCCGCTTGTATATGATGGGCTTGAAACGTTAGATGCCGGCAAAGGCTAGCACATGCGTTGATCGGATCGTTAAGAAGTGCAACCTTGAGATACACCCGCCAGAATCGTCGCTACATCTAATGGCTGGGGGAGAGGGATTTGAACCCCCGTTAACGGAGTCAGAGTCCGTAGTCCTACCACTAGACGATCCCCCAAGACGCTGTTGCCCGCTGCTTTTCCCAGAGAGATTATCGCTTAGAGTATTGAGTCGCTTTTCTCGCTTTGTGCAGGCCAACCTTTTTGCGCTCGACTGCGCGCGAGTCACGGGTGAGTAATTGTGCTTGTCGCAGGATGGGTCTGAGAGATTCATCCTGTGCGACTAGTGTGCGTGCAATACCGTGTCGAACTGCACCGGCCTGACCACTGGAGCCGCCACCTTTCACGGTCACATAGATATCGAATTGCCCCAGTAGCTGGGTGACTTCCAGCGGTTGTTTAATAATGCTTTGGGTGGTGGCCAAACTAAAGTAGCTTTCTAGGGGGCGCTTATTGACGACGATATCCCCTTTACCTGGGCGTAAAAAAACACGTGCACTCGCCGTTTTGCGGCGACCCGTTGCCCGGTATTGTTCCGTATTGCTCAATGTTTGCTCCCAGTTCCGCTATGCTAAATTTTTAATGTTTCAGGTTGTTGTGCACTGTGTTGGTGCTCGCTACCAGCGTAGACCTTGAGTTTGCGATACATCGCTCTACCCAAAGGATTTTTTGGCAACATGCCCTTAACGGCAGTTTCTATGATGCGCTCTGGTTTTTGCTTCAGCAAGGTTTGAAAGTTGACCGACTTCAAACTGCCGATATAGCCGCTGTGTCTGTGGTATAGCTTGTCCTGTGTTTTGTTGCCAGTGACGCGCACCTTGCTCGCATTGACCACCACAATATAGTCGCCCGTATCTACATGGGGCGTGTACTCAGGCTTGTGCTTGCCGCGTAGGTGCACTGCAATTTGAGTCGCCAAGCGCCCCAAAACCTGATCCTGTGCGTCCACCACATACCATTTGCGGGTCACCTCGGCAGGCTTGGTACTTTTTGTTTTGTTCAGCAACATATCATCTATCCACTAGTGTGAGCCGGCAATTATAGCTGAGAACATGCTGGCCTAACAACCAAAAGTTTGCGTTCACAGAGGGTGCGCGCTCTGTAGCAGCTATGCGAGATGCTAGGTTTTTTTGTTTTCGTGGGGGTCGCATGTCATGGGAGCATGGTTGCCTGCGCCGGCGCACTGCAAAGCTGGG
>CAZROX010000050.1:0-10424 GCA_964601845.1 uncultured Halothiobacillaceae bacterium | reverse complement strand
TGGCTTTTTGACCCCGTTCAAAGTCCGACAGATGGCCAGCACCATCGACGAATATGTCTACGACGGCACAGACGATGTGGTTGCGGGTGAGTTGGAGGTTGGCGAGCGGTTTATAGAGGATGACTTCAACACGCGCATCATCATTCAAGAGCGCGAGCTAAGCCGCGTGCAGGAGTTCATGGGGCAGATGGACCAACGACAAAAGACATTGGTTTTTTGCGCAACCCAGGCGCACGCGGCACTGGTGCGAGACCTGATCAATCAAGTGAAGCAAAACCCCAACCCCAACTACTGCCACCGCGTAACCGCCGATGATGGGGCCGTGGGCGAGCAGCACCTGCGCGATTTTCAAGATAACGAGAAAACAATCCCCACTATTTTGACCACCTCACAAAAGCTATCGACCGGCGTGGACGCGCGCAATGTGCGCCATATCGTGTTAATGCGACCCATCAAGTCCATGATCGAGTTTAAGCAGATCATCGGGCGGGGAACGCGCACCTACGATGGCAAGGACTTCTTCACCATCTGGGATTTTGTGAGGGCGCACGAGAATTTCAGCGACCCCGAGTGGGACGGCGAGCCGATTGAACCCGACCCCATCAACGGGCCTCATACACCCCCAGAGGAAACCGCGCCGGAAGACACACCACCCGAGCCAGACGAGGGCGAGGACGGCCCACCAAAAGAAAAGATCGAAGTGAAGCTCTCCGATGGCAAAGCCCGCCAGATCGCATACTTGGCCACCACCACCTATTGGGGGCCAGATGGCAAGCTGATGTCTGCCAGCCAGTTTCTTGAGCGTCTTTTTGGCGACCTCTCCAGCATCATTGCAAACGAAGATCAGCTGCGCGCCCTATGGAGCGACCCCGACAATCGCGAGCGATTTCTAGCGCAGCTCGCCGATCGGGGATACGATCAGGCGCGCCTAAACGACATTCGCAAGCTAGTCGATGCGCCAAACAGCGACCTGTTCGATGTCTTAAATTACATCCTATTCACCAACCCGCCAAAGACGCGGCACGAGCGCGCCTATGAGGTGCGCACACACACCATGCCAGATGCGGGCGACGATATGAAAGACTTATTGCTCGCCATTCTCGGCGCCTACGAAGAACTGGGAGAAAGCGAGCTGGCCACAAAAAAACTCGGCGCATTTTTAACCGCCCGCTATGGCAGCGTGAACGAAAGCAAAGCAACACTCGGAGAACTGGCAGGCGTCAAGGATGCCTTTTGCACCCTGCAAGCGGCGCTCTATTTGAGTTGATGTAGTTGGCTGGTTTTTGCTATGGGTGAGAGGGGTGGGGGAGCAGAGATTGCAGCGCTTAAGACGCATCGGCGGCACCCTTTAAATGCCATTTAAACGCCCTTTAACTACCCTTTAAATCTATTAGCGATCAATCCGACGGCCCCAAAATCATCTGAACGCGATGCTTGAGATCGCGGGCTAGGGCTTTTGCCGTCCAGCCAGCGCGCCCGCGAAAGACGTAGCCTTGGCGCATATCAAACATCAGGCGCGCACGCTCCAGCGCGGGCAGGTTGGCGGGCAGGGTGCCGTTTTTCTTTTCTTGCTCGAATCTGGCGGCTAGGCGGGTGTCTGTATCGGCTATGGCTTTTGTCATGCGCTCGGCTACGCCCGCCACCTCGCCGACACTGGTCGACACGCAAGAGGCCAAAAAGCAGCCGCGTGCGCCGCTCTCGTGTGAGGTGGCGTAGGCAATCGCCGCTTTCAAAAAACCGCGCACGGCTTTTTCGATATCCGCCTCGGTCTCGAAAGCCACCAGCGGGGCGCAGGCATCGAAACTGGCATAGCGGTCGATGGCCTTGAGGTAGAGTTCGCGCTTATCGCCAAAGGCTGCATACAAGCTCGGGCCGCTGATGCCCATGGCGTGGGTCAAATCTTTTATTGAAGTGCCATCGTAGCCCTTCGCCCAAAATACATTTATCGCCTTTAGCAGGGCCTCGTCCATGTCAAAGGTGCGCGGGCGGCCTAATTTATTTGTATCGTTCATTATATTTTTATTGACATCCTGTATTCTGCGTTTATTATATATCGACCGTTACATATACAATATATCACTCCACCCAACAAAAGCGACCACCCTATGAAGCCAGCTTACCCCAATTTATTGTCCCCCGTTCAGCTAGGGGCATTTTCGCTACCCAACCGAGTAATTATGGCACCTTTGACACGTGCCAGAACCGAGGTCGATCACATCCCAACCGATTTAATGGCCACCTATTATGCACAACGTGCAACGGGCGGCTTACTCATTGCAGAGGCCACCATGGCCATGGCCGGCACCTGTGCGTTTATCCATGAGCCGGGTATCTACTCCACGGCTCAGATAGCGGGTTGGAAGAAAGTCACCGATGCCGTGCATGAAAAAGGTGGGCGCATACTCTTGCAGATCTGGCATGGCGGTAGAGCCAGCCACCCAGATTTAAATGCGGGCAAGCCCGCCGTGTCGGCCAGCGCAATTGCCATAGATGATGAGACCCACACACCAAACGGTAAGGTGCGTTACACCACGCCCCACGCGTTAGCGCCAGACGAGATACCGGCCATCATCGAGGGCTTTAGGCAAGCGGCTCTCCATGCAAAAGATGCTGGCTTTGATGGGGTCGAAGTCCATGGCGCCAATGGCTATTTGTTAGATCAATTCTTGCGCGATGGCGCCAACCTGCGCACAGATCAATACGGCGGCAGCATCGAAAACCGCGCCCGCTTAATGCTGGAGGTTTTGGACGCCGTGAATAGCGTGTGGGGCAGTGATCGCGTCGGCTTGCGCCTCTCGCTAGTGAATAGCTTTAACAGCATGATCGACAGCGACCCGATCTCGCTGGCCGAGCAGCTATGCCAGCGGCTCAATGAGTTTGATTTGGCCTATCTACACATCATGCGTGCCGACTTTTTTGCCCAGCAAAATGAGGATGTCCTGTCGGCTTGCCAGCGACACTACCGAGGCAATCTGATCGGCAATATGGGCTACGATGCCGCCGAGGCCGAGGCCGCTATCGCCAGCAGCAGCCTGCAAGCCGTGGCCTTTGGGGTACCCTATCTGGCCAACCCCGATTTGCCCGAGCGGTTTGCGATGAATGCCAGCTTGAATGAGGCGGACCCCAGTACCTTCTATACGGCGGGTGCCAAGGGTTACACCGACTATCCATTGATGAGCCGGGCTGGGTGCTAATCCCCAGTCTGAGAGGCGCCGCCGCGCACACGGAATGCACGCGGCGGCATCTCTCTAGCTAGTAGCCCTCAGTGCCAGATTCTCAACATCGTAGGGCGATTCGGCGATCACCTGAGCCGGATAGCGCTGGCCGAGGATTTCGATTTCAAGCTGCGTGCCTTGCACGGCGCACTCGGGGCTAACCAAGCCGAGCGCGAGCGATTGGTCGATGCGAAAACCATAGCCGCCCGAGGTGGCCCGGCCCACCAGCTTGCCATTGCAATAGATGCCCTCGGAGCCGCGCGCGTCGGCATCCTGTACGCCCGAGACGGCGAGGGTGACAAAGGCGTAGCGAAAGCCGCGATCGCGCCAAGCGAGTAGGGCCTGCTTGCCGACAAAGTCGGTTTTATCGAGCCGCACAAACCGATCGAGGCCAGACTCCAAGGCCGAGTACTCGATCGACATCTCGCGCGGAATAATCCGATAGGACTTCTCAAGCCGCATCGAATCCATCGCCCGTATGCCAAAGGGCTTGAGGTCGAACTCCGCACCCGCACCCATCAGCTGATCGAAGATGTAATTTTGCATTTCGATGGGGTGATGCAGCTCCCAGCCCAGCTCGCCGACATAGTTGACGCGCAGGGCGTGGGCTTGGGCATAGCCGACATTGATGTGCTGCCCGCTCAGCCATGGGAAGTTTTTGTTGGAGAGGTCGGTCTCTGTCAGCTTTTGTAGCAGCGCACGCGAGCGCGGGCCGGCCAGTACAAACACACCGTACTGGGTGGTTACCTTCTGTAGCTGCACGCTGCCATCTGCCGGTTGTAGCTTGGTTAGGTAGTCCCAATCGTGGCGCTCCATGGCACCGGCGGAGACGAGATAGTAGCTCCCCTGTGCGAGCTTGCAAACGGTAAACTCGGAGCGCACCCCGCCGTTGAGCGAGAGCAGATGGCACAGGCCAATGCGCCCGACTTTTTGGGGAATACGATTGGCGAGCAGCGACTCTAACCAATCCTCGGCACCTGCACCTGTCACGGTAAACTTGCCAAAGGCCGACATATCGAGCAGCCCCACTGCATCGCGCACATGGCGGCACTCCTGGCCGACAAACTCAAAATAGTTGGCGCGGCGGAAGCTGCACTGCTCCATCTCGTTGTGATTGGGTTGCAGCACGGTATCGGTCGGCTCGACAGCTGGGCGCTGATAGCCCGCTGGGGCAAACCAATTGGCCCGCTCCCAACCGTAGGTCTGACCAAAAACCGCGCCCAGATCGCGCAGGCGATCGTGGCAGGGCGACTGCTTTAGCGGCCTGCCAGCTGGGCGCTCTTCATCGGGGTAGTGCACGGTGAAGACATTGCTGTAGGTCTCCTCGTTTTTGGCGCGCAGATAACCGCCCGTGGCATAGGGGCCAAACCGGCGCGGATCGACGCCCATCATATCGACGCTCGGCTCGCCCTCGACGATCCACTCGGCCAGCTGCCAACCGGCGCCACCGGCGGCGGTGATGCCAAAGCTGTGCCCCTCGCTGAGCCAGACATTGGGCAGGCCCCAAGCCGGGCCAACGATGGGATTGCCATCGGGGGTATAGGCGATGGCGCCGTTGTAGATCTCTTTAATACCCACCTCGCCAAAGGCCGGTACGCGCTTAATGCAGGCCTCGATGTGTGGTTCGAGCCGCTCTAGCTCGCCTTGAAATAATTCGTTTTCGCAATCTTCTGTCGGCCCATCGACATAGCAGCAGGGGGCGCCCTGCTCGTAGATGCCGAGCAGCAGCCCGCCGGCCTCCTCGCGCAGATAGTAGCCGGCGTCTGAGTCGCGCAATACGCCCTGCTCTGGCAGGCCGTCGCTCTGGCGCTTGAGAATCTCTGGATGCGATTCGGTCACGATAAACTGATGCTCTACCGGTATCACTGGAATATCTAGCCCGAGCATCTTGCCCGTCTGGCGTGCAAAGCTACCGGTACAGCAAACCAAATGCTCGCAGAGAATATCGCCCTTGTCGGTGTGTACTAGCCACTCGCCACCATCGGCACGCTCGATGGCCTGCACGCAGGTATGGCGATGGATACTGGCGCCCAGCTCGCGCGCTGCGCGCGCTAGGGTCTGGGTGAGGTTGGCCGGTTGAATATAGCCATCCTGCGGGTGCTGAATGGCGCCGATCAGATCGTCTACTTCACACATCGGCCAGATTTCTTTCACCTGTGCTGGGGTTAAAAAGCGTACATCTACCCCAACCGTGCTGGCGACACCGGCGTAGTAGCGGTACTCGTCCATGCGATCCTCGGTACATGCCAGGCGAATATTCGACACCTGACGCAGGCCGACATCTACATCGTCGTATTGCGCTTGTAGGGATTGATACAACTCGACGGAGTACTTGTGCAGCTGTCCAACCGAATAGCTCATATTGAACAGGGGTAGCAGCCCAGCTGCATGCCATGTCGAACCGGATGTTAGCTCCTTGCGCTCTAGCAGCACCGCATCGGTTAACCCTTTTTTTGCCAAGTGGTAGAGCGTACTGACACCGACTGCACCCCCACCAATCACCACCGCACTTGCACGTGTTTGCATAACCATTACCCAAAAATAATAAAAAATAGCCTAGAAGCTAGTCGCATAATACACGGGCGCGACCACAGAATTCATGCGCGTGATTGTACCCTAACCCCCCGCTAGTGAAAACCAAAATCACCGCCACAGATCGACCGGCATAGGCTATATGCGCACGGTATAATGATTTAGGTATCGCATGGTCGAGCTAATCATATACACGGTGCAACATGGAACAAACTACACATAAAAAACGCGGTGGTCGGAGCGGTCGCAAGTTACTACGGGCGGCAAGCTCGCACGATTTCTCGCCGTTTATCAAGCGCAATATCCCCTACTACCCGATGTTTACCGATGAGCAACTGGGCATCATCGAGCACAACGCAGATACCATCTTGCAAGAGATTGGCATCGAGTTCCAAGACGACCAAGATGCACTCGATATGCTGCGCAAAGCCGGTGCCGATGTGCAAGGCTCGCGCGTGCGCTTTCCGCTGGGTATGTGCCGCCAGATTATTCAGGCCAGTGCGCCAAAAACCTACGTGCAGCACGCACGCAATGCCCAGCGCAACATTACCATTGGCGGCAATAACACCGTGCTGGTGCCAGCCTATGGCTCCCCTTTTGTGCGCAACCTAGATGAGGGTAGGCGCTACGCCACCTTGGCGGACTTCGAAAATTTTGTCAAGCTGGCCTATATGGCACCCGGGCTACATCACTCTGGTGGCACCCTCTGCGAGCCGGTCGATATACCGGTGGCCCATCGCCATTTAAATATGGTCTACTCGCATATCAAATACTCGGACAAGCCCTTTATGGGCTCGGTCACCTCTGCACAAAATGCAGCGGACACCGTCAAGCTGGCCGGCTTGGTGATGGGCGAGGAGTTTGTCGAGAACAACACCGTCATCACCAGCCTTATCAACGCCAATTCGCCGATGAAGTTCGACGACACCATGCTCGGTGCGGCCCGCGTCTACGCCCAGCACAATCAGGCCACGGTCATCTCGCCGTTTATTTTGTCCGGCGCCATGTCACCTGTTACGGTCGTTGCCACCTTGACACAGATTCTGGCCGAGGCGATGGCGGGCATGACCTTTGTGCAGCTGGTGCGCCCGGGCGCACCGGTGATATTTGGCACCTTTGCCAGCTCCATGTCGATGCTCTCAGGCGCACCGACCTTCGGCACACCAGAACCTGTGTTGGTGCTCTACGGTGCCGCCCAGCTCGCACGCCGCCTCGGGGTGCCGTTTCGCTCCGGTGGTGGGCTCTGCGCCTCTAAGATACCCGATGCCCAAGCTGCCTACGAGGCGGCCAACACCCTACAGCACGCGGCGCTGGCAGGCGTGAACTTCATGCTGCATACCGCAGGCTGGCTAGAGGGCGGGCTGTCGATGTGCTATGAGAAATTTATTATGGATTGCGATCAGGCCAGCATGATCGAGCGCATCTTGAAAGGCCCCGACTTTTCGGAAAATGGTCAGGGGCTATCGGCGATGCGCGAAGTCGAGCCGGGGGCGCACTATCTGGGTTGCCAGCACACGCTCGAAAACTTTGAGACCGCGTTTTACAACTCTATTGTGGCCGACAACAACAGCTTTGAGCAGTGGCAAGAGGATGGCAGCCAAGACAACAACCAGCGCGCCAATACCCTCTGGAAAAAATGGCTGAACGAATACGAGCCACCCGCACTCGACCCTGCGATCGACGAATCCTTGCTCGATTTCATTGCACAGCGTGCCGATAGCACCAAATAACCGAGTTAAATAAATGGACTTCCTACTTGCCTACGGACTGTTTTTACTACAGCTGTTCACAGTTGTCGGTGCCTTGGCCATACTGATCGCCCTTGCCATGCGTCAAAAAATGGAGGCCAAAGGGCAGTTGCAAATCACCAAGGTTGGCGACTCGCTAAAAGAGTGGCGCGAGGCCTTGCAGGCCTCCGTGCTCAATCCAGCAGAGCAGAAGATCGAGAAGAAAAAACAAAAGCGCCTGAAAAAGCAGCAAAAAAAATCCGACAAAAAAGTCACACCGGATAGCGACAAAAAACGCCACGTGTACCTGCTGGACTTTATCGGCGATGCCGAGGCATCCGCCAATAGTTGCCTGAGAAAAGAGATCAGCGCTATTTTGACCATCGCCCAACCAGAGGACGAAGTGATCTTGCGCTTGGAAAGTCTCGGTGGCTACACCCACACCTACGGATTAGCCGCATCCCAGCTGGAGCGGATCAAGCGTCACGGTTGCACCCTCACCATCTGCGTCGATACCGCCGCAGCCAGTGGCGGCTACATGATGGCCTGTGTCGCAGACAAAATATTGGCCGCCCCCTTTGCCATTATCGGCTCCATCGGTGTGGTGCTACAAATGCCCAACTTTTACCGCTTACTGAAAAAAAATGATATCGACTACGAGCAGCTAACCGCCGGTGAATACAAGCGCACCCTGTCTGTTTTTGGCGAAAATACCGATGCCGGTCGCGCCAAGGTTACCGATGAGCTCAATGTGATGCACGGGCTGTTCCAGTCGTTTATCAAACAACATCGGCCACAGGTCGATCTGGCAACCACCGCCACGGGCGAGCACTGGCAAGGGCTAGATGCGCTCAAGCTCGATCTAGTCGATGAGCTCATGACCAGTGATGAATATATCGAGCAGACCTGCAAAGCGGGCTCTGTACTTAGCGTACGCTGGGTAGAAAAGAAATCCGTGATGCAAAAGATGAGCGAAAAAGCAGAGGCGCTACTAAAACAATCTATCCAATACCTCTACCAAAAGCTTGCGAAAAAACTTTAGGGGATAGCCTGCTTGAGCAGCTGGCGCTTGCACTGAATCATTTTATGATGGTGCTTGGCGAGCGAGCGACAGACTATATTGGAACAGGCAGATACAACGTGTATGTGCAGCCTCGACAGCTTTAGTGGGAGAGTTCAAACAAGCTGGCATCGCACCTAAACCCCCGCCCGATCAACGCTTTTTAAAGTAGCCTACATCGATCATATACTGGAACATATCCTCCATCGTCTGCTGCAATGGACGATAGGCCATGCCCAGCCCAGCGATGGATTTTGAATTATCCGCCCGCCACGCATAGTTGACATTGCGCGCGACATATTTGCGCGTAATGCCGAACATCGGCGCCATAATCCAAATAAGCCATTTCGGTGCCGCCCGCTTTGGAATGCCATAGTCGCGACCAAACCGCTCTTGCAATGTGTTGAGCATGGCAAAGATATCTGAATTGTGAGCGACTGTAATATAGCGCCCCTGCGCCTCGGGTATAAAAGCTGCCGCCATGTGGGCCTCGGCGACATCGCGCACATCGACCACGCCCATGCCCAAGCGCGGCGCACCGGTTTTGAATGCACCCGCACCCACCTGCTGCATAATGCTGAACGACTCCGAGCTTGGCTGGCCACCGATTGCAGGCCCCATCACCAGAGCTGGATTGATGGTCACCAAATCCCAACTATCTTGCGCCTTAGCCAACTGCCAAGCCGCCTGCTCTGCCACGGTTTTTGAATAGGCATACGGCTGGTAGTCGAGCGAGGCGGTGCTGTTCCATATCGCTTCGGTTAGGCACCCATTGGGAGCGGCAACACAATCTAGCGCATCCGTGTATATAGCCGCACACGAGCTGGTGAGCACGACCCGCTGCACGCTGCCACTGGCACTGGCCGCCTCCAGCACATTTTTTGTGCCCATTAATGCCGGGTCGATCAGTTGTCGTTGCGGGTCCTGCACCTGGAGTTTAAAGGGCGAGGCGGTGTGAAACACCGTGCGACACCCTTCCATAGCGGTGTTATAAGAACCGAGCTCCATGAGATCGGCTTTAAAGTATTGGATGCTACCCGGTGCGGCCTCCGCAATGGCATTGAGGCTTTTTAGTTTCTCTGCATCGGCAGGATCGCGCACCGGCGCCCGCACCTCGCAACCTGCCTCGAGCAATCGCTTGACGATCCAACCGGCAAGGTATCCGGTGGCGCCTGTGACTAGAACTGGTTGGGTGGAGTCGATGTTAAGTGCTTTCATGGATTGTCTTTTTGTTCTCGCAACGATAGGTTAGGCTATACTTCCTGCAAAATTGGGTGCTTCAGATCGCGTATCTCATCATTATTTGTGCTTAATGCTATGGCCGCTATCCTAGTCGAAAAAACCGCCATTGCGGAGGTTCTGATACTCACGCCGCGCCGTTTTGTCGATGAGCGTGGTTTTTTTAGTGAAAGCTGGAACCGCAACGCCTTGGCGCAGGCCGGGCTACAACTGCCCGACTTCGTGCAAGATAATCACTCGATGTCGACCCAGGTTGGCACACTGCGGGGGCTGCATTATCAGGCGGACCCGCATGCTCAAGGTAAGCTTGTGCGTTGCGGACGCGGGCGGCTGTTTGATGTGGCAGTGGATATCAGGCTCGGCAGCCCCAGCTATGGCAAGTGGGTTGGTGTCGAGCTGTCGTTCGACAACGCGAGACAGTTGTGGATTCCACCGGGCTTTCTGCATGGATTTATCACCCGTGATCCGGATACCGAAATACAGTACAAGTGCACCGACTATTATGCACAAGCCTGTGACGGCGCGGTGCGCTGGGACAGTGTTGGGATTGATTGGGGGCTCTGTGGTGCGCCGATACTGTCTGCCAAAGATGCCGATGCGACACCTTTGGCCGATTTCAACTCACCTTTTTTATTTGAGCCTGCGGCATGA
>CAZROX010000049.1:0-10559 GCA_964601845.1 uncultured Halothiobacillaceae bacterium | reverse complement strand
AAACGTTCCAAGCATTGCAGCTCTTTATTAACTATTTTTTTATTGAAGAACCGAAGTTTACCTCGAATCAATTCCCAACGATGAGGAATCTCACCAATCCACGCAATATTAGAATCTTTGTATTCAGGATAAGCCTGATATTTACCCGCCATCACGAATGCACCTCTCGCAACAACTCCATAATCTCAGCACTCACCTTATCCAAATCCGCATCAATCTCCACCAAATCCCTCGGCGGCTGATACGCATAAAAATGCCGATTAAACGGAATCTCATAACCCACAATACCCACTTGCTGATCTTGCTCGTCTTGCTTGCTGGCATCTATCCAAGCATCCGGCACATGGGGCTGCACCTCTTTAATAAAGTAGGCCTCGTTTAGCGCGTTCACCGATTGAGCAGGGTCGAGGGCAACGTTCTCATTGTCCCGCAAATCGCCATCGGCTTTGTATTCTATGGTTTGACCCCCAACATTAAATAACCCGTACAAGGGTTTAGCGGCAGATTTGTGAATCTTTTTAATCACCTTTTCTGCCGCTGGGTTTTTCCAACTGACCGCCTCGGCGATTTGTTTTTTCTCTGGGGCCTCTAAACTCACCCCTTGGGCTTTACAGGCGGCTTTTAGTATTGAATCGTAGCCGTTCATATCGTCACACTGCTGGGTGCCGATTTCTTTTTGCAGCTGTTGGGCTTTTAGTAGCGTTTGCTTTTGCGCCTGCCAAACTTTGCTATCTAATAAGTCTTTAATCTGCTTTTCTTTTAGCTCGCTAAACTGGCTTTTAATGTAAGCGCGAATCTCAACGCTTTGCTCTGCCAGTTGGCCATAGTTTTCGCAGTTTTTATCATCGCCCCAACCAGCGCCAAAAGTTTTGTATATCCATTGCATGGGTGCAGACAAGGGCTTGTTGGCAAACCGCAACTCGGCCAAGCGCTCATCGCTAAATTGATAGCTTTGCCGCAAGGGCCGCTCAATGGTGATGCGGCGATAGCCAAATTCATGGGTGGCAAATATTTTGCTGGCAAAGGTTTTGGGCGCCTCGGCTTTGGGGTTGGCGGATTGTCGCCCGCGATTGCTTTTTTGCTCGGCGGGTTTATCTAGCGCGCGGGCATCGAGGGCGGCAAAGTCGCCAAAGGTGCGGGTAATGGTGGCGATATCGTGCTCGCTCATTTCGTGGCGCTTGGAGCCGAGCGATTTACGCATCTTGCCGCAGAGGTTAACGCCGTTAATGAGTTGCACCTTGCCCTTGCGCTCGGCGAATTTTTTATTTGATAGCACCCACACATAGGTGGCTATGCCGGTGTTGTAGAACATATCGGTGGGCAGGGCGACGATGGTCTCTAGCAGGTCTGCCTCTAAAATATAGCGCCGGATTTCAGATTCGCCAGAGCCTGCGCCGCCGGTAAATAACGGCGAGCCGTTGAGGATGATGCCGATGCGGCCGCCACCTTCGCTGCCATCGCGCAGCTTGCTGATCAGGTGTAACAAAAACAAGAGCGAGCCATCGGAGACACGCGGCAGGCCCGGGCCAAAGCGGCCATTAAATCCCTTTAGGTTGTGCTCGTCTTTTATGCTGGATTCGATTTTCTTCCAATCGACCCCAAAGGGTGGATTTGACAACATGTAGTCGAATTTGTCGCCGTAGAGTTGATCGTTCGATAGGGTGTTGCCCAGTTTAATATTGGCGACCTCCTGCCCTTTTATCAGCATATCCGCCTTGCAGATGGCATAGCTCTCTGGGTTTAGCTCCTGCCCAAACGCCCGCATCACCGCCTGCGGGTTCAGCTCGTGGACATACTCCATACCCGAGGATAAAAACCCGCCAGTGCCCGCTGTGGGGTCGTAGATGGTGCGAATGATGCCGGGCTTGCTTAGCACCTCATCATCTTCCATAAACACGAGCGCGGTGGTGAGGCGGATGATGTCGCGCGGGGTAAAGTGCTCGCCGGCGGTCTCGTTGGAGCTTTCTGCAAAGCGGCGTATCAGCTCTTCAAAGGCTAAGCCCATATCGTGATTGGAGACGGCCTTGGGGCTGAGGTCGGTGGCGCATACTTTTTGCACCACTTTGTAGAGCAGGTCGGCATCGTTTAGCTGGCCGATAAACTCGCCAAAGTTGAAGTATTGAAAGATCTCGCGGGCATCTTTTGAGAAGCCTTGGATATAGCTCTCTAGGTTATCCTTCAGGCCGGTTGCGCCCAGCTTGGAGAGGTCCATTTTTGAGGTGTTGAAGAAGCTCAGATCACCGGTGCCACGCAGCAACAGCTTTTCTTGCGCCGCTTCGGAATAATTCTTTTTTTGAACTGCCTCGTATTTGGCCAGCACGGCGGCCTTGCTGTCTGCTAGCACGCACTCTAGGCGCCGCAGCAGCGTAAAGGGCAGGATGATGCGCCCGTATTGGCTTTGCTTGAAGTCACCGCGCAAGAGATCGGCCAGGGACCAACAATAGGCGGCGAGGTTGTTGGGGGTTTGTTGCATGAATGATCGCTCCCACTAGGTCGAGCAAGGGTGTTTGCCAGGGCGCTGTTAATCGTATTGTTGCCCCAGCCGATAGACCGATCAGCCATCGTACCCCATCTGGATTCTTGCCACCCCTGCCCGCCTCGGTTAAGGCGGCTGATTTTCGCCCCTCAGGCCAGATGCGCCACCAATTTTTGCATAAAGGCTTGCGAGGCCAGCAGCTGGCTGTGGGCAATAAACTCATTGGGCTTGTGCGCCTGCTCGATACTGCCCGGCCCGCAGACCACGCAATCGACCGCCAAATGCTGCTGAAACAGCCCCGCCTCTGTGCCAAAGCTGACTTTTTCGCCTGTGCAGGCTTGTGGGGTGAGTTGATCGACCAGCTGCACACAATCGGAATCTGCACAGGTGTGCAAGCCCGGGTAGGCCGATAGGGTGCTAAAGGTAATATCGCTGTGCCGGTGGCGCGCCTGCATACTCGGCAAGAGTTCTTGGGTTGCGTACTGGGTGATTTCACCCAGCAGCGCCTCTATATCGTCTTGCGGTAGATGGCGAATTTCAAAGTCGAACCAACATTGCTCTGGCACAATATTCAAAGCGGTGCCACCTGCGATAACCCCGGTGTGAAAGGTGGAATAATTGATGGCATAGCCGCTATCGGCGCTGCCACGATTGCGCAGTTTTTGATTCATGGCCTGAATAAACACCACTAATTTAGCGGCGTATTCGATGGCATTGACGCCCGTATCAATATAGGCCGAGTGGCAAGAAAAGCCGGTAAAGGTCACCCGAAAAGCGCGCTTGCCCTTGTGGGCGACGATGCTCTGCATACTGGTTGGCTCGCCGATGATGCCCCATTTTGGTTTCACTGCCAGCGTTTTGAGTTGCGCCATTAGCTCGCGCGCGCCCACGCAGCCGATCTCCTCATCGAACGAGAAGGCCAGATGGATGGGGGTCTGCAATGGCTTGGCGACCATTTGCGGCACAGCGCCGAGCACGCAGGCGATAAACCCTTTCATATCGCAGCTGCCGCGCCCGTACCAGTTATCGTCGCGGCGGGTGAGCTGGTAGGGGTCGGAGTCCCACGACTGGCCGGTGACTGGCACCACATCGGTGTGGCCAGACAACAACACCCCGCCGATATCATCTGGCCCGATGGTGGCATAGAGGTTGGCCCGATCGCCCGCCGCGTTGTGCATAATGCTGGCGCGGATGCCGTAGCCGTTGAGATAATTGCCAATAAAATGAATGAGCGCTAAATTAGAGCTGCGACTGGTGGTGTTGAACCCGACCAAGCGGGTGAGTATCTGTATGACATCGAGCGATTGCATGGCAGAATTTTACGCGCGTTAGCGAGCGAAATATTGCTGGCAGTGTTGAATAAACACACTGAGCAGACGGGTTGGGCGGATCGGCTTTGCGTGCACCAGTGCGATTTCTGTCAGGGGGATATCGTCTGCAATCTCCTTCTCTATCAGCAGCTTGCCATCGTAGCAGACAGGGTGCTGCGGGCGCGTTACCAGCACCGAAAAACCCGCGCCATTGGCAACCAGCGCGCGCACGGTTTCAAAGGAGGGCGAGCGCAAGCTAACCTGCGGCTGTAGGCCGCGCTCGGTAAACAAGGTGACAAAATACTCGTGGCTGCGCGGGAGGTCTAATAGCACCATCGGGTAGGTGACCAGCGTGGACAGCTCGATGGTGGGCAGCGCAACCAAGGGGTGATCGCTGGGCAAAATAATATGCGGGCGCAATCTTTTGAGCGATGTGGCCTGTAGGTTCGGTGGGACATCGAGCTTATAGACGATGGCCACATCGTAGCGGTTGGTGGCGACACCGGCAAACAAGGTGTCGTTGTTATCCTCGTACAGGTGCAGCTCAACATCTGGGTAGATCTGCTGAAACTCGGTGATGACCTTGGGCAAATACAAAGAGGCAATCGGCCCAAAACAGCCGATGCGCAAACGCCCGCGCATTTGTTCTGCCAGCCCGCGCGCATGTTGGGACACTTCATTGGCATGGGCGAGCAGCGCATTCACCTCGATCGCAATGCGCCTGCCCGCCGATGTTAGCGAGATGCCCTGGGCGTGATGGCGCACAAAGAGTTGCACCCCCAGGGCCGTCTCCAGCTTGCCGATGGCAGCGGAGATAGAGGGCTGGGAGATATGCAGCTCACGTGCAGCCTTGGCCAAGCTTTTTACCTCGGCGGCCTTGGCAAAGTATTCGAGTTGACGCAAAGAGAATTTGAGCAAGGTTTATACTATTCTATAAACAGTTAATAAATATCTTGTATTGCTAAGGGTCAATTGTAGAATGATGTTGTACAACAATCAATCTTATAAATGCGAGTGGCGACATGATTAGAACCGGACAACAATACCGCGAGTCGATTCAAGATAACCGCGAGGTGTTTATGAACGGCGAGCGGGTAAAGGATATGACCGCCCACCCGCAGTTTAAGCCGCTGGTCGATATACGCGCGCGCATCTACGACATGCAGCACGAGGCGGCCACCCGCGATCTGATGACGGTGGAGCAAGAGGGCGAGCTAAACGCCATCGGCAACGCCCTGCCCTACACCCAGCAGGACTGGTGGGCCAAGCGGCGCGCCACCGATGCCATGATGGAGGATATCGGCGGCGTGGTGACGCGGGTGGGCGATGAGACGGTGGGGGAGATGTGGTCGCTGTACGATGGGCAGGATATCCTCAACGAGGTGGACCCACAGTTTTCGAAAAATATCGAGACGCATATTCATCAGGTATTAAAGGCGGACCCGTTTCACGTCTCGGCCAATACCGACCCCAAGGGCGATCGCTCCTTGGCACCGCAAGATCAAGACCCAGACATGCTGCTACACGTGGTAAAAGAGACCGATGCGGGCATTATTGTGCGCGGGGCCAAGTACGAGACCGCCGCCGCCTACGCCAATCAGGCATTTACCAAGCCCACCATCGCCAACTGGGGCAATGCGCAGTTATCGGACTATGCGGTGGGGTTTATTTGCGATCTGAATTCCTCCGGCCTGAAGTTTATCTGCCGCAGCGGTTTTGCCGGTGCCAGTGGTGGCTGCCCAAGGGCCGATCACCGCGACTATCCGCTGGCCAATCAATTCGACGAGATCGACACCATCGTGATTTTTGACAATGTGCTGGTGCCCTGGGAGAACGTGCTGTTTTATCGGCACACCAAAGCGGCTAGTTTTATCCGCGCCACCCTGCATCGCTACTCCGCCTTTGCCTATGTGCAACGCACCCTAAAAACCGCCGATCAGATGATCGGTGCGGCCCTGTTTAACGTGCGCCAGACCGGGCTAGAAAAACAACCGGCGGTGCAAGAAAAACTGGCATCTCTGGCGGTTTGGCGCGAGGGCATCAACGCGCATCTGACCGCCTCTATCGCCCTGGGTGAGCGCTCGCCGGCGGGGCTGATGATGCCCAACCAGTCGCTGCTAATGACCGGTCGCGTGCACGCCCTGAGCCAGTTGCCCACCATGATGCACACCGCCCGCGAGCTGTGCGGCGGGCAGATTTGCGTCACCCCCAATGCGGCCACGTTCGACTCGCCAGACACCAAGCCCTGGATGGACAAATACTATTCCATAAACGAAAACTGGCTGGCCGAGGATCGGCGCAAACTGCTCGCCTATGCGCGCGATCTGCTCAACTCCGACTACGCGGGCCATCGGCTCACCTTTCAGCTATTTGCCCAGGCGCCGCCCTTTGCGCATCTGGCGGCGGTCTATCGCAATTTTGACTGGGATGCGCCTCTGAACTTTGTCCGCCAGGGTGCGGGCTTGTCGGATCGGGTGGCCAAGGATATGAGCGATCGGGCGGGCGATGGCGCGGTGGCGCAGTATTTTGCCGAACTAGGCCAAGATGGGTAGCTGATGTCCACTCAGGTATCCAGCGCGCTGCGGGCGCAGTTTATCAGTGGCATGAGCTATGCGGCGGCGACGGTGAATGTCGTCACCACCGATGGCCCAGCTGGGCGCGCGGGGGTGACGGTGTCGGCTATGTCGCCGGTATCGGCCGATACGGCGAAACCCACCCTGCTGGTCTGCATCCACAACGAGAGCCCAGCGGCGAGCGCCATTTTGCAAAACGGGGTGTTTTGCGTCAATGTGCTGCGCGATGATCAATCTTTTATCTCCGATAGTTTTGCCGGGCGTTTTAAGGATCAACTGACCGATAAGTTTGACTGTGTCGAATGGACCAACATGCCCAGCGGGGCGCCGCGCGTGGTCGATCCGCTGGTGAGTTTTGATTGTACGGTGCAATCTTTCAAAAAAGTCGGCACGCACTATATCTGCACCGGCGAGGTGCAGAGTGTGTTTGAGTCGCGCTCTGGCTCGCCGCTGATCTATGCCAATCGCGCCTACCGCGCAGCGGCGCCCATCGAGCGCGTCAACTCCATTGGCGAGGGCAAGGATCACATGGCGCAGCGCCTGAACATGGGTTGCTTTAAAACCTTTGGGCCGTGCATCTTGCCAGAGCTAATCGCCCGCATCGCACGCCAGGGCAATCAGGTGAAGTTTAATTTACTGACCGCCGATCAGCGCCAGCTACAAGAAAACCTGTTGGCCGGACAGATAGAAATTGCCCTGCTGTTCGATCTGGCGCTATCCGATCAACTGCACACCCAGCCCTTGGGCGAGGCGAGGCCCTATGTGTTGCTGCCCCAAGCGCACCCACTGGCCGGGCGCGCGCAATTGGAGCTGGCAGATTTAGTCGACTTCCCCATGGTGCTGCTCGATATTCAGCCCAGCCGAGAATATTTTTTGGGGATGTTCGACACGCACGGCTTAACGCCAGAGGTCGCCTTTACCTCCAGCTCGCTAGAGATGGTGCGCGGTCTGGTCGGCCAGGGGCTGGGCTTTAGCCTGCTGGTGACCAAGCCCCACGCCGATGTTAGCTACGAGGGCAAGGCGCTCATCACCTGCCCCCTGCACACCGAACAACCCGCCACGCGGCTGGTGCTGGCCTCGCGCAAGGGGCACAAATTATCGGCGGCGGCCTCGGTTGTGCAGCAGGCGTGCCTGACGTATTTTGCCGACCGTGCCCAGCACCCGAGCGACCAAAATCCCTCTCTCACCTTTGATATAACAGGAGCCGATCATGACGCACACCAGAATTAGAAAATTCAACACCGCCCAGATGTACCCAGGTAATAGCATGGACAACGATCTGTGCATGGCGGTGCGCGCGGGCAATCGGGTCTTTTTGCGCGGCCAAACCGGCTTTGATTTGGATGGCAAGTTTCATGGTGTCGGCGACCCTGCCATGCAGGCCGACATGGCGATGCAGTGCGTAAAAACCCTGCTCACAGAGGCCGGTGCCAAAATGGAGCACATCTGCAAAACCACCATCTACCTGACCGATCGGGGGCATCGGGAGGCGGTTTACAATGTGATCGGTCGGCATCTGGCGGGCGTGTTTCCCTGCTCCACCGGCCTGATTGTGCATGGCTTGGCCCTGCCGGACATGTTGATGGAAATCGATGTCGAGGCGATTATCCCCGATGCCGCATAACAGTACCCTCGCGCAGCTAAAACACCTAGCGGCCCTGCCGCTTGAGCAGGCCAGTGCCATGCCGCCCGCTATGTATCGCTCCGAGGCGATCGCGGCGCTGGAGCAGACGCATATTTTTGATCGGCAATGGCTGTGCGCGGGGCGCAGCCAAGCCATCCCCAAGGTGGGCGATTACCTGAGCTATCAGATCGGCACCCAGCCGGTGGTCATTATTCGCCAGCGGGATAACAGCATCGCCGCGTTTGCCAATGTCTGCCGCCACCGCATGATGCAGCTGCTAGATGGCTCGGGCACCTGCCCACAGCTGCGCATCACCTGCCCATATCATGCTTGGGCCTACGGCATAGATGGGCAGTTTGTCGCAGCGCCCCATATGAATAGCCGCCCCGGGTTCAACCAGCAAAACTACGATCTGCCAAAAATACGCTGCGAGCTGTGGGAGGGTTGGATTTACGTCACGCTCGATCCGGATATCGCACCCATCGCCAGCCAGCTGGCCGAGCTGTACCCGGTGGTGGCGGACTACAACATGGCCGACTACGTGCAAATTATCTCCCAAGATCACATCTGGGATACCAACTGGAAAATGCTGACCGAGAATTTTATGGAGGGATACCATTTGCCGGTCACCCATCGGGCCACTGTGGGGGCGCACTTTCCGGTGCAGGATACGCGCTTTTCCGACCTGCCGCCCAACCCCGCTTTCACCTATCAGTATTTCACCAAAACCAAAACCGCCCCCGTGGGCAATGCCCACCCAGACAACACACGCCTGGTGGGCGACCAAAGGCGCACCTCGGTGTTGCCCACCGTGTTTCCCTCGCACATGTATGCGCTGGCGCCAGATCATCTGTGGTATTTGTCGCTCCAACCACAGGGCCATGCGCAGGTGCGCATACGCTACGGCGCCGCCCTAGCGCCAGAGGTGCTGGCAGCTTGCGATGATGCGGATAGTTATATTGCCGATACCATCGCCTTTCTCGATCAGGTCAATGCAGAGGATCGCGGCGTGGTGGAGGGCATTTTTAGAGGCGCTGGCGCGCCCCTCTCTAGCGCCGGCCCCCTGTGCTGGCTAGAGCGAGAAAACCACGAGTTCACCCAATATCTTGCACGGCGTTTGTGCGGTGCAGCCGATTCACCCTCTGAGAATAAACCATGACCTTTTCCATAGTCGGGCACTGCGCCCGCACCCATATGACCGGCGTTGCCATTACCACCTCCAGCATCTGTGTTGCCAGCCGCTGCCCTTGGGTGCGCGCCGGTGTCGGTGCGGCGGCGACGCAAAATATCACCGACCCGAGTTTGGGGCCGTTATTGTTGGATTATGTCGCCCAAGGGTTGTGCGCCCAAGATGCCATGGACAAGGTCACCAGCGGGCGCGAATCGATCCACTTTCGCCAATTAACGCTGGTCGATACCCGTGGTGGCAGCGCGCACTTTACCGGCACAGAGGTGCTCGGCATCAACTGTGTGGCCAGCGGGCCAGATTGCATTGGCGCGGGCAATTTATTGTCCTGCCCCGATGTGCCCCAAGCGATGTGCGATCGGTTTGCCGCCGGTGCCGAGCTGCACCTGGCCGAGCGCCTGATGCGCGCCCTGCAAGCGGGTGTCGATGCGGGCGGCGAGGTCGGCCCCACCCACTCCGCCGGCCTAAAGGTGGCACACCAGCAGAGCTGGCCGCTGGTCGATTTGCGCGTGGACTGGAGCGATGCCGACCCGGTGGGTGAATTGATGGCGCTTTGGCAGGCCTATGCGTTGGAGATGGATGCCTATACCACCCGCGCACTAAACCCGGCGGCAGCCCCGAGTTATGGGGTGCCGGGGGATTTGTAAACGCCGGTTAAATGGCGGGCGATAGATTGGCGGGCGGTCGCGCTTTGACACGACACCCAACCCACTAGCCGATCAGCCCGTCTCTGGCACCAGCCCGATGGCGGCTATACCGGCCAGCGCAACCAGCTCATCGTTATCCGATGTATCGCCGGAGACACCGACCGCACCGAGCAGCTCGCCCTTTGCATCGCGTATCAACACCCCACCGGGCAACGGAACGCAATCGCCCCCCACCAGCGAGTTGACGGTAGTGACAAAATACGCCTGCTGCTCGACCCGCGCCATCAGTGCCCGCGTGCCCATACCCAACTGCACCGCACCGCGCGCCTTGCCAATGGCGATGCGATCGCGCAACTGGCTGACCCCCGTCTCGCACAGACACAGCACCAAGGTGGTGCGCGGATCGCACACGGCGATGGCTAGCGGTTTGAGTGAACGTTGGTGGGCATCGTTTAAAACGCCATCGACCAGTGTGCGTGCTTGGGTGAGTGTGATGGTCACGAGATGGACTCCTTACGCAGTTGAATCTATCGACGGTGAATGCCTCGCATCAGCGCCTATAAACGGCAAAACGATCTGGTTAAAACTGATCCGTTTAGCTATTTATCGCGCACCCGACTTTTTCAAAATTTGTTTGAATGTCATCGAGGAGACCTCACTCGTGCAAGCCATAAATCCTAGCACACACGCAACGCCCTAAGCAGTCCCCCGACTCAACTTCTTGCGCTCGTGCGGTTTTAAGA
>CAZROX010000048.1:0-10698 GCA_964601845.1 uncultured Halothiobacillaceae bacterium | reverse complement strand
AAACGATAGGTATCCGTAACCAATAGCCATTTCGCGGGATTGGTAGCTTCCGTGCCAGCGTTCGGCGTTACAGTAATAAGAGGCGCTCCTGAAGAATCCGAAACCCCTACTGTATCAACCATAGCCGATGATTCAGCTCCATCTTTATTAAAGCCAAATTTCTCGATATCAGCAGTAGTGGTACAAAATGAAACATCCCCTCTTACTGCCATACACTCGGAGATGGCAATTTGAGCTGCCCTAGCTGCGGCAACTACCTCAGTGTACTGGGAGCGGCGAACATAGTTCGTATAAGACGGCAAAGCCACCGATGCCAAAATACCAATGATCGCCACCACAATCATGAGTTCGATTAATGAAAAGCCCTTCTGTTGTTGCATAACACTATCCTCAAATAAAAACACACACTTACGAGACGCCACCAAATGACCACGACTCAATCCCAATGCATAGCCTAACACAAAAAGCTACTACATCGTCTTGGTATAGGGTTCTCACTAACACACCCTTTAATACGATGATCATAAGGTGTATATCAAAAACTGTTCCAAGTCCAGTGTATAGGGAAATCCTTGAGCCACTAGAGCACTCAACAGCTGGCCTACAACACAGAACGCACTAATATTACCATAAAAATTACAGCGTTAAAATCAAAACGGCATGATTGAGATACCACGCAATACCCCTAATAGCTAATCCATTTGCAAGCGCTAAGATTCCTAATATAATACTCAGGTTATTGCAAGTGGTGCGTCAATAACTCGCATATTAATCACCCAAAAATTGACATAAAGCACATTCAAATGTGTGATGCCTAATTGTTATACATAGGCACTCACCGACAAGATGGCACCCACCGGCCATACTTTGAGAAGAATAAGTGGAGTAATTCTGTGATAAATGAACTCAAAACGCTGAGGCGACTGGTGGAAACCGCGGGTCAAGATATTGTGCTGGCTCAGTTTAGAAAGGCAGCCTGTCATGTGAAAAGCGACGGCAGCATGGTGACGGATGCAGATCTTGCATCCAGTGATTTTTTACAAAACGCGCTCGCAAAACACTGGCCGGAGATCAACTTTCTGAGCGAGGAAATGACGGCCCAAGAGCAAATGGCTGTCTTGAGTTGCGACAAGCCATTTTGGTGCTTGGATCCACTCGATGGAACGAGCAACTACGTCGCAGGCATACCGATCTTCGGCGTGTGCATTGCACTGATAGTCGACCAGAGACCTGTGCTGGGCATCATCTATGATCCTGTCCATAATGAATGCTTCTCAGCAGCAGATGGTCAAGGCAGTTGGGTTAACGATACACCCACCCAAGAAATGAATGCGACCGCAGAGCCATCCATGCAGCGTGCCACCGCGCTCGTGGACTTAAAGCGGCTATCTCTGCCGATCCAGCGCAAGCTGGCCGTATCGCCACCCTACGCATCCCAGCGCAATGTCGGCTCCTGCGCACTGGAGTGGGCTTGGATGGCGAGCAAGCGCGGACACCTCTACTTGCATGGCGCACAGCGAATTTGGGATATGGCAGCGGGTGTCTTAATTTTGCAAGAATCGGGCGGGCTGAGCCAAACACTCGATGGCGAGACAAGCTTCAAATGCGAACTGACACCGCGCTCGATTGTCGCATCGCCCTACCGCACACTGTTCAATACATGGTGCCAGTGGCTATCCAAGGTGCAAGACGACCAGATAGCTTAATTGCTCAGCTCGTGTTTTCTGTGCGCGTATTCGCTCACGAGCTGATCCATAGCGCCCTGGTCGTACTCTCTTAGGCCACTGAGCAGGATACACTTTTCTCCACGCCCTAAAATGCGCGGTCCGTCCTTGAGCAAAAACTGCAACAGCACGGTGCCTCTACGTCCATCCACGTGCAGCGCTGTCGTATCAAACTCGATATCCAGCGTTTCCCAGTCGAGATGCTGAAAGTCAAAGCTGATACTTTTGTAGATAACCATTGGGCGTTTGGGGTTGATCATCACCCCCTGATCGGCCATCAGCTTCACCAAAATATTGGGGAAGGTCTGGCCCGATAGCTGCGCACATGCCATGCCCAAGCTCTGGATACTGGCGCTATGGGCCACACACTCACCGCGCCTGCTCATGGTGAGATAACACCGCCCCTGACTATCCGCTAGTGAAATCTTATCCGCCGGTGCAGACGGCAAAATAACCGCTACCTGATCGGCCAGCATATCGACAAAGTCAAAATGCATCTGCTGCGATATACCATAGCGCTCAAGCGCCACAGCAAATATCAGATCTCCGGGCACGCAAAAGCGCGCGGCCTCGATATCGTGGATAGGGTTATAATCTCCGGCGATGTCTTTGGCGTAAGCACTGGCCTGTTCTCTTCTGAACACCACCTCGTCTGCTTGAATTGTGCAGTAATCACGGACCGACAACACTAGTACATTCTCAACTTAAAAACCAAAGTATCATGCAGGGAGTCGGCAAAAAAAATGCACCCTAGGGCGCGCACGAATTTAAGGGCTGGCAACATGCTCGGATTATATCGTTATTCTAAAGACACTCGCCATATCACAGACCAACTTCATTGAGATACCCACTATGTCCTCTGCAACCACCGCACAGCCACTCACACCCAGACGTCCTGTCCTCCTCATTATATTGGACGGCTTTGGCTGTAACCCCTCGACAACACACAATGCCATCCATGCGGCCAACACCCCAACCCTCGATGCGCTCCTCGACACTCGGGCGAGCACCACACTGCAATCGTGTGGGGAGGCAGTTGGCCTGCCGCACGGGCAGATGGGCAACTCAGAGGTCGGTCACATGATACTGGGGTGTGGCAGTGTACTGATGCAAGATATGACACTGATACAACAGGCCATCACATCGGGTGAGTTTGTAAAAAACCCTGTGCTGCTCGCAAGCCTGGCGCACGCCAAGCAGCACGATAGCAATCTGCATCTGATTGGCTTGGCATCGGATGGCGGTGTACACAGCGACCTCGAACACCTCATGCAATTGATCACCTGTGCCGGTGAAATGGGTGTCAGACCCTTGGTACATATGATCACCGATGGGCGTGACACCGCGCCAAAATGTGCCGATCGCTACGCCGATATGCTAGAGGAACAGCTGCGGGGCACCGGCGGTGCGATTGCAAGCGTCTGCGGGCGCTACTACGCGATGGATCGCAATCAGAACTGGGAGCGCACAGAGCGGTGTTGGCAGGCGCTAGTCAATGGAGTCGGCACACGTGTCGATTCGGCCAGCGCGGGCATTCGAGCGGCTTGGCAACTAGGGCAATCGGACGAGTTTATCCAACCACAGCTCACACCGGCATTTGAGCCGATGCGCGCGCAAGATGCCGTGCTGTTTTTCAACTACCGCAACGATAGACCCCGTCAACTCAGCGAGGCGTTAGGGCTGGCGCAGTTCGACCATTTTGAGCGCCAGAATTATCGACCTGTCGCGCTCACGACCATGACAAAATATGCACAAGACTACCCGTTTCCTTTCGCATTTACCAAGCAGACCCCAAAAACAACCCTGGGGCAGGTGCTAGAACAAGCCAATATTGCACAGTTTCACACAGCGGAAACGGAAAAATATGCCCATGTCACATTTTTTTTCAATGGTGGACGGGAACAGCCATTTATCCGTGAGGATCGCGCCCTAGTGCCATCGCCAGATGTACCCACCTACGATCTCTGCCCACAGATGAGCGCCGCCCAGGTGACCGATGCCGTGGTGGCTGCCATGGATGCGCAGAAATACGGTTTGGTGCTGGTCAATCTGGCAAATGGCGACATGGTGGGGCACACCGGCAACTTTCAGGCTGCCGTCACGGCGGTCGAAACATTGGACACATGCGTTGCCAGAATGCTGGCAGCTGCCGATGCGCAAGGCTACTCTTTGGTGCTAACAGCCGATCACGGCAACTGTGAAATGATGCAAGCGCAAACAGAGATACCCCATACACAGCACACCACATTCGACGTGCCCTGCGTGGTGGTAGATCCAGCGGTCGATCAGCTGGCCGGTGGCTGTGGGCTAGCCTCGATCTCGCCGACTGTTTTGCAGCTGATGGGCATCCAACAGCCACAAGAAATGGACGCACCCTCGTTGGTGGATATAGTACGCGCCGATGTGTAGTCTGACTAGTCTATGAGCGCCCTAGCACAGTTGGGGAAGCTGCGGCTCTCACCAGGGGGGGCACCCCGGTTGGCCGTCATCCTGACCGATAAAACTTGCGCGCAAAGCCGCACGCTGAAAAATCTGGGAGTCGATATCGCAGAAATTCGTGTCGATCTTTTTGAGCACCACACCCTTGAGTGCATTAGGCAGACAGCCGCCGCTCTTGGCACCAGTGATCTGGCCACCATTTTGACCATCCGCCAGCAAGTGGATGGCGGCCACTGGCCCGCCGACCTTGAGCACGAGCGCCTGTCACTGCTAAGAGAGGTCGCTTCTGAGGTCGATGCGATTGACATCGAGTACCAATCCCTAGCCCAAAATGAGCGTACAGACCTGCACACTTGGCTCGCAAACTACCTGCAACGCAAGAGCTGCATCATCTCTTTTCACGACTGTCAGCAGACGCCCCAGCAGAGCGACTTACAAGCTAAGGTCGATTTCATCTGGCAGCGATGGCCCGAACACAGGCAGCGTATCATGATAAAAATGGCCTGCTATGTCACCGACCCATGCCGTGATCTGGCGATCTTGCAACAGCTACTACAAGCGAACCGAGACAAAAATATGATTGTAATCGGCATGGGCGAGCTCGGCAGTCGCTCCCGGGTCGAGTTTGGTCGGTACGGCTCTCTAATCACCTACACCTGTCCTACTGACGAGACACCGCCCTTGGGGCAATTGCCATTGGATCAGATGAAAATAGCACTGGATCGCCACTACCCAACTCGCTAACCGCTCAAGTGGCTTTTAACTCACCCGACTGAGCGAGTTTTCTGCCAGCACGCGCAACTCGGCACTGTGGGGAGAGTCATCGCAACATTGTAGTTGCTCAATGGCCGTTGCGATTTCTTGTTTTGCGCGGGCGATCACCAGATCAAATACGCCTGTGCGCTCAATCACCTCACAGACCAGATCAATTTTTGTCGCATCTTTATCGACCAGCGCCTGGGTGAGCATCTTTTTTTCGCTATCCTGGGCGCGCTCTAGCGCCAGCACAAACGGCAGGGTTGGCTTGGACTCCATCAGGTCATCGCCGCGATTTTTGCCGGCAACCGCTGTCTGCAAACGATAATCCAACACATCGTCTATCATCTGAAATGCTAGGCCAAAGTGCATGCCGTACGCTGCCATTGCCCGCTCTTGCGCCTCCGACCCGCCCGCCAGCACAGCGCCGATTTGGCATGCGGCGGAGAACAGGCAGGCCGTCTTGGTGCGAATAATCTCCAAACAGGCCTGCTCATCGACAGCCAAATTGCCAATGCTCATCAACTGGCGAATCTCGCCCTCTGCAATCGCATTCGTTGTGCTGGCCAAAATAGACATGATGCGCATATTGTCTAGGGCCACCATCAACTCAAACGCGCGCGTGTAGACAAAATCCCCAACCAAAATGCTCGCGCCTGTGCCCCAAATGCTATGGGCGACACTGCGCCCGCGCCTGAGACTAGAGTTATCGACCACATCATCGTGCAGCAGCGTCGCTGTGTGGATCATCTCAACTATCACAGCCACGTCGATATGCGACTCACCCAGATACCCCAGCGCGCGCGCCGATAGCAGGGCTAAATTCGGGCGCAACCGCTTGCCGCCCCCATCAAAAATATACTGGCTCAGCTCGTCGATTAGCTGAACATCAGAGCTAAATTGCTCGCGCAACCTGCGCTCGACCCGCTGCATATCCTGTTCGATCAGATCAGATGCGACGGCGCATGCTATGGGCTGCGAATTGGAATTAGACATATTCTTTGATCAAATTGAAATTGCCAGATAACGCGATATGATAACACCGCGTATTACATTGATCAGGTTGCAATTTTGTACAGTGAACAGCGCAGTGATTTTAAGGTGGAGGTGATCTGTGCGTATCCCGATCGCGTTGCAAGTGCTCTTATCACCATCGCGCCCGATACAACCATTGCACAAGCGATCGTCATCGCCGGACTCTCCGCGCACTATAGCGCAGGCTGTGCCCTAGGGGTATACGGTCAAGTGCGCGCGCCCGATAGCCTGTTGCAACCCAATGACCGCGTCGAAATCTACCGTCCATTAGCCGATGATCCAAAACAGCTACGCCTAAGGCGTATCGCACGCCATGCTGGATAAGCTATCTTTTTCTCGCACGCTCTCGTCTATCGGCGCCCTGCTATTAAGTTACTGGCTGTTTATTATGGCCAATGGCTTGTTCACCTCACTAATCGGCTTGCGCACCCAAGTTGAGGGCTACTCCGATCTGCTAGTCGGCTTTTTGGTCGCCTGCTATTTTACTGGCATGTTAGTGGGGGCCCTAGTCGGGACAAAAATACTGCTGTACGGTGGCTACATACGCAGCTTTGCCGCCTTTGCATCCATGATGTCGGTCTGTGCGCTGATCCATATTCTATGGGTCAACCCATGGATTTGGATGTTCGCACGCGCACTGGCCGGCTTTTGCATGGCCACCTTGCTGATTATTACAGAGAGCTGGCTCAATCAG
Source organism: uncultured Halothiobacillaceae bacterium (assembly GCA_964601845.1). GTDB lineage: Bacteria > Pseudomonadota > Gammaproteobacteria > CAZROX01 > CAZROX01 > CAZROX01. The sequence continues at coordinate 4,050 of CAZROX010000048.1, read as the reverse complement.
AGTGCCAGCAATCACACGCGCGGGCGCATACTCTCCTACTACATGATCACCAATTACCTGGGCTCAGGGCTTGGGCAATCCATCCTGCCCTTGTCCGACCCCAGCGAGCCCTATCTGTTTGCGACGGTCTCACTGTTATTTTCACTGGCGCTCATTCCGGTGCTACTCAACCCAAGTGGCGAGCCAGTTGTCAATCGCACAAAACCGACCAGTCTAAAAACGCTGTATCGCATATCGCCTTTGAGTATCGTCTGTGTTTTCTGTGCCGGCTGGATATCGGCCAATAATAACGGGCTCGGGGCGGTATTTGCACACAAGCTCGGCTTATCCATTCAGGGTACATCGCTATTTATGTTTTGTTTAGTGTTCAGCGGCCTGTTGTTACAGTGGCCTGTCGGCTATATATCGGATCATATAGATCGGCGCAAAGTGATGCTGGTGGTCACCCTCATCACCCTGGCTGTCAGCTTGGCGCTGACCCTCTTTATTCCGCATATCGGCTACTGGGGCTGGGCGCCTCTATTTGTTTTGATCATTATCTACGGCAGCCATTTCTTCACCCTGTACCCCATAGGGTCGGCTCACATGGCGGACAATGTCTCAGCTGCTGGCGGCAGCATGGCAGGTGTCGCACGCGGTGTCTTGATCGCCTATGGCTGCGGCGCTGTGATCGGCCCAATTACAGCGGGGCAGATGATGGAGAAACTCGGGCCGCAAGGTTTTACGCTCAATGCGGCTATCATGCTCACGCTCTTGTCAGCGTATATCCTATACAGGAGTACACGTCGCACATCTGTCGGGTCGGAGTACAAACGCCCCTTTATACCGATGGCCGGTATCAATACCACTGTCGGCGTGCTGGCAGGCGGTGTCATGCGCGAAATGGATCGCACATGGCGGCGCTTACTCAAGCGCTCTAATAATAAGTCGTGAGCCACAGCTGCGGGCAAGCTAGCTGCGGCTCATCAACTCTAAACCTCAAACACTCACCCAGTTAAGGAGATTTTTTTGAAATCGAACTACCCACAAGATACCAGCGAGCTGCACAAACAGTTCATCGATGGGAGCACCTTGCAAGATGCCTCCTATAGGCTGGCATGTGATATCTACCGCAGCGGCTTCTACCCAGATTACATCGTGGCGATTTGGCGCGGCGGCACAGGTGTGGGTATCTATATACACGAGACCCTGCACTATCTGGGTGTGCACGCCGATCACATCGCGATTCGAACCTCATCCTACACCGGCATCGGCGAGCGCGAGCGCACCATCAAAGTACACGGGCTGCACTATATCGTTGAAAACGTGGAGTCCGAGGACAAGTTGCTAATCGTGGATGATGTATTTGATACCGGGCTGAGTATCCTGCAGGTCATCTCGGATATCAACAAACTCAGCCGCAAAAATACACCGCAGATAAAAGTGGCCGTGCCCTATTTCAAGCCGGGCAATAATCAAACGTCAATCACACCCGATTACTATACCCACATGACATCGGACTGGTTGATTTTTCCACACGAGCTGCAAGGGCTCACGGAGCAGGAAATACGCCAACACAAGGGCGATCTCATAGACTATCTGCACGCATTGCAAAAACAGCCAACTTAGTGCGGACTAACTAGAGATGGCATCCTCGTTGCACAAAAACTCGAACACGCCACAGATATGGGCCAGCTGCTGCACAGATTCTGGCAGCGCATGAAAAATGAGCTCGCCCCCGTTAGCGGCCACCTCGGCACGCCATTGCAAAAACAGTGCCATCGCTGCACTGTTTGCTGCCGATACTTGAGACAGGTCAATCACCACCCGCCCCGATCGATGTGCCCGCAGGTAGCGACTACCGCTGTGCAAGATCGCCGGCACCGTATCAAAATCCAACACACCGACTATCTCCGCCCGACTCTCCTCACCCGCTCGCTCGCAGGGTACAAAACTCGCAACGGCAGGCAGGCTAGCTGGCATTTTTTTGCTTCAAAAGCTTAATCAACCCATCGATGCCCGCTTTATGAATTTTTTCATTAAATGCACTGCGATAGGTGCTAACCAAACTGACGCCACTGACACTGATATCGTAAATTTTCCAGTTACCCTTAACCTTCCTGAGTCGATAAAGTACCTTTACATCATCGCGCCCAAATGATGTGACATCCATCTGCACTTTCACCCGGTCATCCCGCTTACCCGGGCGCACTTTCAAAAAATTAAACTTATAGTTCTGATAACTTGTAAGCACGTCAGAATAAACATTGATCAATAGGGTTCTAAACTCCTGCACTAGCGTGGCACGCTGTGCGGGCGTGGCTTTGCGCCAGCCTTTACCGACCGCCAGTTTGGTCATGGTCTCAAAGTCGATATAGGGCACGATCTCCTGCTCAATAATATCGCGCCGATATTCCGGAGACTCTAATTTATCCTGATTTTCTGACAAGATAGAAAGCACATTGGCGACTTTCTTCTCAAGCATCGCTCTAGCTGGGTGGAGCGACTCCTCGCTCTCAGCACCTGCGACTATCGGCAACAGTATCAACCATGCGCCGATCAGCACACTCAATGGATTTAAACGTATCGACATATCAACCACCTGTAATTGCCTGAGTAATAAGGGCGCTCAATCACTTATCTGAGGATTGATTGAGCAGAAACTGTCCTATGAGACGCTCGAGGACCACCGCCGACTGGGTGACATCAATCGTATCACCATCTTGCATATACTCATCCTCCGCACCTGGCTGCAGGCTGATGTACTGCTCGCCGATCAGACCAGAGGTAAACACCGCAGCACTGGTATCGATAGGCAGCGTGCGATAATCATTGTCCACATGCAGCACGACATGTGCCTGCTGAAATTCATCGCTGTACCCAATACTGACCACATGGCCGATGCGCACACCACTAATGCGCACGGGTGCACGCACCCTCAGCCCACCAATATTTTCAAAATATGCAGATACCTGATAGCCAGGCTTACCGCCAAAACTCGTCAGGTTGCTGGCGTTGGCAGCGAGCACCACCAGCGCGCCCAACCCCAACAGCATAAAAATCCCAACAACAATTTCCACTGTGCGCGTGTTCATGATATTAAAAGTGATTCCGTAATCAACTCGCTGTAAACATAAATGCCGTTGCAATAAAATCGAGTCCCAAGACCATCAGGGATGCATTCACAACTGATCGTGTGGTCGCGCGACTCACGCCCTCGGCGGTCGGCACACAGGTGTCTCCCTCGTAGAGGGCAATTAGCATTGCTACTGTGCCAAATAAAACGCTCTTGATCAAGCTATTGCCTATATCATCGGACAGATCAACCGCAGTTTTTATCTGTGACCAATAAGAATCATGATCGATACCCAACAACTCGACACCGACCAAGTGGCTACCAAACATCGCCACCACAATAAAAATAACCGATAAAATTGGCACCGCAATGATGCCCGCCAACCAGCGCGGCGCGTAGATATAGGCATTGGGATCCACCGCGATCATCTCAAAACTGGCTATCTGTTCTGTTGCGCGCATCAAGCCGATTTCAGCTGTGATGGAGGAGCCGGCGCGCCCAATGTACAGCAGCGCCGATACGACAGGCCCCAACTCACGAATCAGTGTCAGTGAAACCAAGACGCCGAGCGACTGCTCTGCACCATAGTTAACCAGCGTGTAGTAGCCCTGTAACGCCAACACCATGCCGATGAAAAACCCGGAGACCACTATGATAGCCAGCGTCAGCACCCCGACGGCGTATACCTGCCGCACAATCAGGGCGGTCCGCCAAATAGCGCGCCCCGATGCCACCAAAAGCGAGACTTGAAATAGGGTCAGCCGGCCAAACCAACGTACAAATCCAACGCCCTGCCTGCCCAGCGCATAAGTCGTATTTAACATGACGATGTCGCTTTAACTGGCTTGGCATGCACGCCAAATAGATCATCGCGATAGGGCTTTGCCGGATAGTGGAACGGCACAGCCCCATCGGCTTCACCGGCGATAAACTGCTGGGTAAACAGGCTGCTACTGCTTTTCAAAGCATCGACACTCCCCGAATCGACGACCTTG
>CAZROX010000047.1:0-11400 GCA_964601845.1 uncultured Halothiobacillaceae bacterium | reverse complement strand
GGTTGCTACGAGCAGCGTGACACCGGCATCACCCGCATGGGTCGCGAGGTGATTCGCGAGATGAACCGCATCGGGCTGGTGATCGACATGAGCCACTCGGCCGAGCACTCGACCCTAGAGGCGATCGAGATCAGCGAGCGGCCGGTGGTAATCAGCCATGCCAACCCACACGCCTGGCACCCGGCCAGACGCAACAAGTCCGACGAGGTACTGCGGGCGATCGCCGACTGTGGCGGCATGTTTGGCTTTTCACTCTACCCGCATCACCTGAACGATAGCAGCGACTGCCGCCTAGAGGATTTTTGCGGCATGATCGCCAAAACAGCCGAAAAAATCGGCGTCGCCTCGCTAGGCTTGGGCTCCGATCTGTGCCAGAACCAACCCGACACCGTGGTCTCTTGGATGCGCATGGGGCGCTGGACCAAACAGGTGGATTACGGCGAGGGCTCTGCGGCCCAAGCCGGCTTTCCCGCCATGCCCAGCTGGTTTGGCGACAACCGCGACTTCGACCAGCTCGCCAATGGGCTCAAGCAGGTCGGCTTTAACGAGCAAGAGATGCACGCCATCATGGGCGATAACTGGTTTCGTTTTTTTGAAAATAACTTTCATCCGTTAGCCTAGCCCACGCGCGCCCATGCACTCGCCCAACCGCCACCTGTACCGCTCACCCGACCAGGTGATGCGGCTTGCGCGCATGGGCGCGGCCCACCAGTGCCGACTCTCATTTATGCGCGCGCTGGTACGCGAGCTCAAACGCGATAACTGGCGCTGTCATCGCAGCCAGTGGCAGATAGACGCATCGGGGGTCGGCCATGCGCTCTACTGTGTGCAAGGGCCGCAACGGGCCTACACCCTCATCGTCTTCTCGCACGACCTACCAGCTGATATGCGCTCGGATCGCGTGATCGCCGAGGCGTGGGATGTCACCTTCACCCTGTTCGATGGCATACCAGCGCAGCAGGATATCGAGCGCTTGCGCGCACAGGTGCCCCTGCAAGAGGCCGGACGCGTCACCGAATCGGAGCTGGTGCTCTCGCGCGCCAATCGCTCGGTGCGTCTATTCGATTACGTGGTGGAGCAGCTATCGCAAGGACGCCAGCCAGATCGCGAGCAGCTGCTGCGCACCGGCTACTTAATGCGCACCACGGCCGTGTACGGCAGCGGCAAGTTTGGCGCCGCCGATCGCGAGCGCAACAGCAACCGTTGCGAGCTGGAGGCACCCTTTCGCGCCGAGCTATTGGCCGTTTGGTTGATCCGCGCTTTTAGTGTCGATCTGATCGAGCACTTGGCGCAGGCGCGCGACCCTGTGCGCGCGGTGTGCCTACAGCCAGACCTGCGCCGCAGCCTGGGCGTGGGCAATTCCACCGGCCTTGGCATGGCGCCGTTTCTAATCAACCACCCTCGCCTGACCAACAATTGGGTGCTGGCACGCGAGGAGGCGCTGGCACGGGTGCGCGCCCTAGAGCAGGCCGACCCGCACACCATCAACCAGTTCACCCAGTGGCTCAAACGGGCGCAGCTCAACGCGGCGCTCTGGCAGACAGATCACCCACAGCAAATGGAAAAAATCGAACAGCTGCGCGTTGATTTATCGCACCTGCACACACACCTGACACAGTTTGACTTCACACAGCCCCACCCGTGGGATCGGCTCTATCGCTGGGGTGAGCGGCAGCTCTCACTCGAAGGACAAGAGCAACTGGCCATGTTGCTGCTAGAGCCCCAGGGCGCACTGATCGACGGCCTGAGCCACTGCATGAGTGCCGATGAGAGCACACTGCTGCCCATCGATGGCCAGATGACAGTCGGGGTACTCTTTGCCCTAATCGCCGATAAGTACGCCTGGGCGCTGGCACCCGATTACACCCAGCCCGCCCAGCGCAGCAGATTTTGGTATGTCTCGGAAGAAAAACTTGAGCCGCGCGTCGGCGAGCGCTTCGATGAGCCGGGCGTGGAGTTGGAGCAACCCTTGTGTATCGGCTGGCATGTCAACGAGCTACAGCAGGCGCTCGCACAATGCGATGCCGATGAGTCGGTGGCCAACTTTTTGTTACAACAACCCGAGTTTCGCCATGTCGTGCGACGGGTACAGCAGATCGAACAATACCCCTATATGGAAGTGCAGGATAACCTGATTTCAGCGGACATGATGCCGATTGATCTGTTGCGACTCAAGCTGTCTTTTTTTGGTGCCACCCGTTTTGATCCGCGCTCCGATCGCTGGCTGCGCATCAACATGTTTCAACACGCCCCCTTCCCAGACGAGATAGCTAGTATGCCGCTAGATGACTGGGTCTACCCGCCACTGAGCGAGCCATCGCATGATCTATTCGATCAATGAGATAGATGCCCTATGCAAAAAAGCTGCACGGGGTGCAGGTTTTTCGTGGGGGCACGCCGAGGAGATAGGCGGCGCGATGCGCTGGCTAACCGGCTATCAGCTGCCCGGGATACCGCTGCTGTGCCACTATCTGGCCGCGCGCCTAGCTGCCCCCGAACACTATCGCCCCCCCACCCCCGAGCGGCTGGCACAGGTGCACTCAGTTGACCTGCCGTGGCTGTGCCCCATCCAAACCGGCAGCTACCTGTTGGACTCCCTACAGGTGACACCCGGGGCGCGCATCACCCTGACACAAGTCGGCTATCCGCTGTTGCTGCTACCCTTTTTAGCCACCCTGAGCGCGCGCGCAGAGCGGAGCCTGCACTATCGGTACACCGATCAAACGCTGCACTTCTGCCTGCCTCGGCTCGACTGCCACACAGCGGCAGATGCGCTCGGTGCAACAGGTACTACCCAACTGACCTGTCTATTTGATACAGTGCCAGTCACGGGCAGGGAGCCGGTATTTATGGGCTGCGAGATCGCCCAGCCGGATATACAATTACTGTCTCAGTCTGCCGGCAAGACCTATGTCCCCGCCAGCGCGCTCTCACGTCAGGGCGCAGGGCCAAGCGACTAGCTCCATCATTATTAAGTTGAGGAAATCATATGTCGGATGTCAAACTGTCTTTGGCAGCTGTGTACCAGCTGGCTTACAACTGCCTAAGCGCCCACGGGTGCGATCATGAAAATGCCGATGCCCTGGCCAATACCATGCGCGCCGCCGAGCGCGATCTCTGCCACGCGCACGGCTTGTTTCGCCTGCCCGGCTATGTCGCCTCGCTAAAGAGCGGCAAGGTCAAGGGCGATGCGCGCCCCAGCATCCGCGTGCTCGCGCCCGCCCTGCTCCAGCTCGATGCCCACAACGGCTACGCACCGCTGGCATTGCAAACAGCGATAGACCCGCTGGCCCAGTGCGCCAAATCCCAGGGCATCGCCGCCATGGGGCTGGTGCGGGTGCATCACTTTGCCGCCCTGTGGCTAGAGATAGAAGCGCTGGCATCTCAGGGTTTGGTCGCCTTGGCGTTCACCAGCTACAAGCCCTCCGTCGCCCCCTCTGGCGGCACCCAACCTTTTTTCGGCACCAATCCGATGGCCTTTGGCTGGCCCAGAAAAGATCACCCACCGGTGGTGTTTGATCAGGCCTCCTCGACCATGGCCAGAGGCGATGTGATGATCGCCGCCCGCGAGGGGCACACCCTGCCAGTGGGCACCGGCATCAACAAAACCGGCGCGCCGACGCAAGACCCAAACGAAATCCTAGAGGGCGCCATGCTCGCTTTTGGCGGCTATAAGGGCGCGTGTATCGCGCTGATGATCGAGCTGTTGGTCGGCCCGCTCATCGGCGAGTGCACCAGTGTCGAGGCCGGCGAGCGCGACAACAACGATGGCGGCCCACCGCAAGGTGGCGAGCTGTTGCTGGCGATCGACCCGCAGCGCTTTGGCCATCGGCAAGACCCGCTGGCGCACGCCGAGCAACTTTTTTCTGCCCTGCTCGGCCAAGCGGGCACCCGCCTGCCCGCCGATCGGCGCTACGCCAATCGTGCAAAAACCGAACTCGAGGGCGTGTCTATCCCTCAATCTCTGCTAGATAATATCGAGGCCTTATCAACTAACCCCACCGGATAGCGCACATGACGATGACACAGTCCTTCCAATTCGATGGTATCTACACCCCACTGGTCACACCCTTCAAATCAGATTTTTCAATCGATCAGGACGCGCTCGCCGATCTGATCGAGCACCTGATCACCTGCGGCGTCAACGGCATCATCTCCGGCGGCTCGACCGGCGAAAACTATACCCAGACGCTCGATGAGCGCTTGGCGGTTGCAAAATTTACGCGGGCGCGTATCGGCAGGCGGGTGCCGTTTATCGTCGGCACCGGCAGCATGCTGGCGCAGGAATCTATCGCACTGGCGCAGGGTGCGCGCGCGATGGGTGCCGATGCCATCTTGGTCGCCAGCCCACCCTACGCCCTGCCAACAGCCCAAGAGAACGCGCTCAATGCGCTGCGCATCGATCGGGCCGCCGACCTGCCAATCATGCTGTACAACTACCCGGGGCGCATGGGCGTCTCGATGGATAAAGCATTTTTGGATCGCATCGGCGAATCGCACAATGTGTGCGCCATCAAAGAGAGCTCGGGCGATATCGCGCGCATCCACCTGTTGGCGAACGACTACCCACAGATTCAAATGTCCTGCGGCATGGACGACCAGGCGCTGGAGTTTTTCGCTTGGGGGGCGCGCAGCTGGGTCTGCGGCGGCTCGAACTTTTTGCCCGCCGAGCACATCGCCCTCTACCGCGCCTGCGCGCAGCAAGGCAACTTCACCCGCGGGCGGGCGATCATGTCGGCCCTGCTGCCCCTGATGAATCTGCTGGAGCAAGGCGGGCATTTTGTCCAGTGCATCAAACACGGGGTCTCCCTAAACGGCATCGCGGTCGGCCCGGTGCGCCCACCCCTGGGCGAGCTGGACCAAGCGCAAAAGCACGCGCTGGAGCAGGTACTGCAAGTGCTGCAACCGCGCATCGCGCAGCTCTCTCAACCCCCCACCGAGGAGTAAACCGTGGCCCTGTTGACTCAGGATACATACGCGACCTTTGTGGATGGGCGCAGGACAAGTCGGGACAGTCGCAAAACTATCTGGATCGACCGAAACGACGAGCAACCCCTGCCATGATCGAGCGCTATCGTGCCCAAACCCTGCCGCACGATGACACCCCCGCCGCTTGGGATGAGATTCTGCCCGCGCGCACGCCAGAGCAAAAACTAGCGGGCGAGCGGAGCGCGGACTGCGTCATCATAGGCGCAGGCTTTGCCGGCCTCGCCGCCGCCCAACGCCTACACCAGCTCGAACCGAGCGCGCAGATAGTGATCTTAGAGGCACAGCGTTTGGCGCAGGGGGCAGCGGGGCGCAACTCGGGTTTTATGATCGACCTGCCACACGTGCTGACATCGTCCAACTACGCCGGCGATAGCGAGCGGGCAGATCGGCAGACCACCGTACTCAACCGACAAGCGATCGCATTTGCGCGCGCCTGTGTCGAAGCCTACGACATCGAGCGCGATTTTTTTGACGAGTGCGGCAAAATTAACGGCGCCGTCTCGGAGGCGGCCCACCGGCACAACCTCGAATACGCCGAGCGCCTGCGCGCGCTCGGCGAGCCATCCGAGCTACTCGATCAGACGCAGATGCACCAGATCACCGGCAGCCGCTACTACCGCTCCGGGCTACACACCCCCGGCACGGTCACCTTGCAACCTGCCGGTTACATCCGCCAGCTGGCCAGCGGCCTGATACGACACCCATCCATCACCCTCTACGAGCACAGCCCGGTGACACAGTTTGTGCGCACAGGTGCCAGCTGGCAGGTGACCACACCAGGCGGCTCGGTGAGCACGGCAAAAATTATTTTGGCCAACAACGGCCACCTGGAGAGCTTCGGGGTCGAGCGCGGCCACCTGATGCAAGTGTTCCTGTTCGCCTCGATGACCCCAGCGCTGGACGCCAGCGCCCAAGCCCGCCTCGGCGGCCAGCCGCGTTGGGGTGTCACGCCCTCGGACCCGATGGGCACCACCATGCGCCGCATCGACGCCCCTCAGGGCGGCCATCGCATCGTCACCCGCACCTGTGCCGCCTTGCGGCCTAACATGCGCCCACTGGCGCGCGATCTGGCCCGCGCCAGTGCGGTGCAACAAAAAAAGTTCGACCAGCGCTTCCCGCAACTCGCTGGCATGGCGATGCAATACCGCTGGGCTGGGCACCTGTGCCTGAGCCGCAATGGGGTCTCGGTCGTGCGCGAGCTGGCAGAGGGCGTCTTTAGCGCCTGCGTGCAAAACGGCCTCGGCACCGCGCGCGGCACCCTCAGCGGCATAGCCGCAGCCGAGCTGGCCTGCGGTCAGCAGAGCGCCATCACCCGCTATTTTGCCGAGCAGGCCAGGCCGCAAAAACTGCCCCCGCAACCCTGGCGCGAGCTTGGCGCCAATCTGTTGCTACGCTATCGGGAGTGGCGCGCAAAAGCCGACTAGGGCAAACCAAGTTAGCGGCGCGATTGAGGCACCCATCGGGTTGGATGCGGAACTGACAGTCGGCGCACGACTTAGCATCGACCACCCACTTGCCCGCCGCTGCACACTTTGCACCATCGCTAGATGTCGGTATGATCGAGCTAGCCCATAGCACAGCAAAAGGAGACAGCCTTGATAGCGCCACGCGACATCATCTGGGGCGATGCCGACACGCAACGACTGCGCAAGTTCGCGCACCAGCACAAGTACGACCACGGCCACAGCCTGATCGTTGCGGGCGAGTGCGGCCATACCGGCGCGGCGCGTCTGGCGGCCCGCGCCGCCCTGCGCATCGGCTCGGGGCTGGTGACCATCGCCGCACCGCCAAATGCCTGCGCGGAGATCGCCCACCAGATCAGCGCCCTGATGTTGTGCGCGCTGCCCGATAGCACCAGCTTGCAAACACAGCTAACCGATCCGCGCCTAAGCGCGGTCTGCATTGGGCCGGGGCTGGGGCTGACCGAGGCCAAGCGGGCGCAGGTGCTGACAGTGCTCGCAGCCACACGCGAGCGTGCCGCCCTGCTCGATGCCGATGCCCTGAGTTTGTTTGAGCCGCATCCCGAGCAGCTCTTTGCACAGCTGCACCCAAACACCGTGCTGACACCGCACGCGGGCGAGTTTCGGCGCATCTTCCCAGACTTGGCTGATTTCTCAACCGACACCGGCCGCGCCGCGGCCTGCTGGGCAGCCTGTGAGCGCGCGGGCTGCACGGTGTTGCTCAAGGGCGCCGATACGCTCATTGCGCACCCGCAAGCGGGGCTATGCCGCCATCGCGCCCAAGGGGAACAGGCCGCCCCCTGGCTGGCCACAGCCGGTGCGGGCGATGTACTGGCCGGCATGATTACCGGCTTGATGGCGCGCGGCATCGCACCCTACACAGCGGCGCAAATGGGCTGCTATCTGCACGTGGCTTGCGCGCGCCAGATCGGGCCAGGTCTGATAGCCGAGGACCTACCCGAGGCACTGCCCAAGGTACTGCGCCAACTCGGCCTCTGATGATCGCCGGAGACGACCGACCAAAAAGGGTAGGAACTAAACTGCGCCGCGCTCAGGCATCTCGCTTGCGCTGCGACTTGCGAAACGGCAGCCACAGCATCGGCAGCAGCCGCACAGACTCAGCGCCATCGCACGTATCCAGCCCGATGGTCATGCCATGGTGGCCATCCTTTGGCTGATTGCGAAACGTGCCAAATAACCGATCCCACAGCGACAGGTTGAAGCCATAGTTGGAGTCGGTCTCGATCGGGCGGTTGGAATGGTGAATCCGATGCACATCGGGCGTGACGATCAGCCAGCGCAAGATCGCATCCAGCCGCAGCGGCAAGGCCCAGTTGGCGTGGTTAAACATCGCCCCGCCATTGAGAATAACGGCAAACACCACGGTGGCGCCTGGGTCGGCACCGAGCAAGAGTACGATCGCGCCCTTGTAGAGCACGCTCAGCCCAATTTCACCCGGGTGAAATCGCAACGCGGAGGACACATCTAAATCTGGGTCGGCGTGGTGCACGCGGTGCAGTCGCCACAGTAACGGTATTTTGTGGCTTGCGACATGCTGGCCATAAATGGCCAGATCGAGCGCAACCAAGGTGATGACAAATGCGAGCCAGCTCGGCAAGGCCAATAGGTTCAACAGCCCCCAACCATGGGCGGCGGCATAGTAGGCGATGGTCGCACCGGCCAGCGACTGCATACCGGTGGTCACCAGTATATCCACCGCGAGTATGCCAAAGTTGGTGCCCCAGCGGCGCACGCGCGCATACAGTCGCTTGCGCTTGGGCCAGAGGCTCTCGGCCCCGATAAAAATCAGCACCAGCAAAAAGAACACGCTCAGCCGTATGCCAAACGAGGACATCGACCACTGACGCACCGCATCGAATAGCTCTTGCATAGGTTCGCTAACAGGTTATGGATGGCAGGATGGATACAACCAAAAAAGTATAGCGCAAACACCCGCCCATTTTGCTACCCGCGCCAGCGCACAATAATCCGCATCGCACCATTTTTTTTGATACAGTCGATGGCATCGGGCAATTAATCCGCCCCTGATATAATTGCCACCTCAAGGGCGCACACACGGGAGCCACCACATTGAGCGCGTCGATCATTGCCATGGTGCTGAGCGCCGCCCTGCTGCATGCCACTTGGAATGCGCTGGTCAAGCACGCATCCGATCGCACCGCGACCATCGGTATTTTGATGCTGAGCACCGCTATCCCCGGTGCGGTGCTGGCCGCCATGTTGCCATGGCCCGGCATGGCAGCCTTGCCCTATCTCCTCCTCTCGCTGCCGGTGCACGCCGGTTACTTTTATTTTTTGGACCGCGCCTATCGCACGGGCGATCTGTCTTTGGTCTACCCCATCGCGCGCGGCTGCACACCGATTATGTTGGCACTGATGGCGCTGGTGCTGCTCGATGAGCAGCTGACCCCCAGTGGCTGGGCCGGTGTGCTGCTGATCTCTAGCGGCATCCTGCTGCTGGCGCTGGTACGCCCCAAGCTGGTCAATAACCGCCCGAGTATTGGACTGGCCCTGTGCACCTCGGTCGCCATCGCGCTCTACTCGCTGGTCGATGGCGTCGGCACGCGCGTGTCTGTGCAGCCGTTGTCCTACATCAGTTGGCTGTTTGCCAGCCACGCGCTGATCGGCGGCTGGGTGTTGCTATCGCAGCGCGCCACCCTAATGCGCATGTCGCCGCGGGCGATCGGCAATGGGGTGATCGGCGGCCTGATCTCTTGTAGCGCCTACGCCCTCGTGCTCTACGCCACTACGCTCGCCCCCCTGAGCGCCGTCTCAGCCCTGCGCGAGACATCCGTGATTATCGCCGCGCTCATCGGCGTGCTGCTGTTTCGCGAGCGGCCGATCGCACCGAGAGTGCTGGCGGCCATCGTGGTGGCGATCGGCATCGCACTGCTCAGCACATGACGGAGAACCCAGAGGCACCCAACAGACTCGCGCAAAAATCGAGCAGCGAGGTCGGTCACCGGCGGGTGCTGAAAATTGCCATCCCGATTATTTTGGCCAATGTCACCGTGCCCTTGCTGGGCGTGGTCGATACCGGCGTGGTCGGGCAGCTCGGCCAGGCAGCACCGATTGCCGCCGTGGGCATCGGCTCCATTTTGCTCACGGCCATCTACTGGATGTTTGGCTTTTTGCGCATGGGCACCACCGGCTTTGTGGCCCAAGCATACGGGCGCGACGATCGCGACGAGGTCTGCGCCCTGCTGGTGCGCGGGCTGTTATTTGGCGCGCTGGCCGGCAGCGTGCTCCTGCTAACCCATCCGCTGTGGCTGGGCCTGATCTTACAGCTGGCACCCACCTCACCAGAGGTCAGCACTTTGGCGGGCGATTATCTGAGCATTCGCATCTTCAGCGCGCCGGCATTTATCGCACTCTATGCCATGACAGGCTGGCTGATCGCGCTGGAGAAAACCCGCTCGCTGCTGCTGTTGCAACTGTGGATGAACGGGCTAAATGCCCTGTTGGATGTGTGGTTTGTGCTGGGGCTGAACTGGGGTGTACCCGGTGTCGCCTGGGCGACCTGCATCGCCGAGTGGAGCGGATTTGTGTGGGGGCTATGGCTCTGTCGCGACGGCCTATTGCAGCATCGCTGGCACAGATGGCGCACGCTGTTGGATCGCTCGATACTCGGCAAGATGCTGAAGTTCAATGGCGATCTTCTGATACGCTCCTTGATACTAGAGGGCATGTTGGTGTGCTTTTTGCTGCTCGGCGGCCACTTTGGCGATGATGTGCTGGCGGCCAATCAAGTCTTGTTACAGTTTTTGCACCTAGCCGCCTACGGCATGGATGGCGTTGCATTTGCCACCGAAACGCTGGTGGGGCAGGCGATTGGGCAGCGCAACCAAAAGCTGCTGCGCACCAGCGTGGGCTACGGGGGCTTTTGGGGTCTTATCATTTGTGCGCTAGGTGCCCTGTTTTTTGCCCTGGCCGGGCCTTGGATAATCGACCTGATATCCACCGCACCCTCGGTGCGCACCGAGGCGCGCACATACTTGTGGTACGCTGTAGCAACGCCCATAGTTGGTGTGGTGCCCTGGATGCTCGATGGCGTTTTTATCGGTGCAACCCGCGGGCGCGATATGCGCAATAGCATGTTTATTGCGCTGGCGGTCTATGCCATCGCCCTATGGATATTACTACCCCACTATGAAAACCATGGTCTGTGGCTGGCAATCTTGCTATCTTTTGCCGTGCGCGGCCTCACACTGGCATTAAAATACCCATCGCTGGAACGCGATGCAACACCATGAGAACACACACATGAAAACAGTATTTGTCACAGGGGGCACCGGCTTTATCGGCGATGCGCTCATACCAATGCTGCATCGTGACAACTGGTCGATCACCTGCCTAACCCGCAACCCAGATCGTGCTCGCGCGCAACACCACCCGGTGCCGGTACGCTATATCAGCACGCTAGATGGCCTGCGCGAGTCGCCAGATGCCATCATCAATCTGGCAGGTTTGCCCATCGTAGAAAAACGCTGGAGCGAGGAGCGCAAGCGTGCGCTACACGCAAGTCGCATCGGCTTGACAGAGAAACTGATCGCCCAGCTAAAAGAAATCGACGCCCACCCATCCTGTATCATCTCCGGCAGTGCCATCAGCTACTACGGCCCACACAGCA
This sequence comes from uncultured Halothiobacillaceae bacterium, assembly GCA_964601845.1. GTDB lineage: Bacteria > Pseudomonadota > Gammaproteobacteria > CAZROX01 > CAZROX01 > CAZROX01. The sequence goes on along the minus strand of CAZROX010000047.1, from coordinate 300 downwards.
AAAACACCCTAGATGAAAACGACATCGCCGGCACCGATTTTTCGGCAAAACTGTGTCGGGATTGGGAGCGCGCCGCCATCCCCCTGAGCGAGGATGGCGCTTGCCTCTATCTGCTGCGCATCGGCCTGGTGCTCGGGCTGCCCGGCGGTTTTCTCGGGCGTATCAAAACCCCCTTCTCATTCGGCTTGGGCGGTGTCTTGGGGAGCGGCGATCAAATGATGTCCTGGATACACCGACAAGATTTAGCGGAGATGATCTGCTGGCTGCTCGCCGAGCGCCCCGGCTCCGGTGCCTATAATG
>CAZROX010000046.1:2292-11517 GCA_964601845.1 uncultured Halothiobacillaceae bacterium | reverse complement strand
ATGTGCTAAAGGAATACCCGACTCAGCTGAAGCACCTGCCCCTAGTAAAAAAGCAAAGCGCTTAGCACCTCCATCAAGATTGTCTACAATACTTTGAATTAATTGTGCTTGTGTAATAGATTTTGCCATTTATATCACGCAATCAATTTTATTATTCACTTCCCCAACAAACACACTCACTCACCCCTCAACCGCGCCACAGATATAAACTCACCAAACGACTCACACCATATCAACGCCGCCTCGTAATCCTCAATATCCACCCCTGCCGGCAAATCCAACGCAAAGCGGCTAAAAGTACGTACATCCCCCAACACCACCGAGCGATCCTTTACCGCCAAAAACTCCGCCTCATCCCGCACATACTCTGGCACCAGATACAGCCGATAGTCCGGCCCCGGCGCAATCTCACCCTCAAATAACGCACTGTTGTCGGTAATAAACAACTCCCCCCGCGCCCAGTGCACAAAATCATTGCCCGGTTGGTCGTCGGTAAAGGTGCCGCTATAGCGTACATCCGCTGCCATCTTTGCAATCTCACCCGCACTCGGCCCAGCAGGCTCAATTAAAATCGGCAAATAATACACCCCCAAACTAAACCCAGCGAATAGCGCCGCACCGTGGGATGCAATCAAGGCTACCACCGCTATAATCAGCCACTTTTTTTTCATACTGTTACCTCTAACCATCATGTAGGTGCTGGAAGACTTAAACTTAATCCGCCATACTACCAAATAACCATAAAAAAAGCCCCGCCGAGTCTGTGCACGGCGGGGCTTTTGTCGGTGATCTTGTCGATTCGCTTACAAAATATTATGCGCTGGCCCATAAGGTGTTTTAGTAATATTCTCTGCACCCTGATCGCCGACAATTAAAATATCATGCTCCCGATAGCCACCCGCCCCCGGCTGACCATTGGGGATGGTTAGCATCGGCTCCATAGACACCACCATGCCAGGCTCTAACTTGGTATGCACATCTTCGCGCAGCTCCAGCCCTATCTCGCGGCCATAGTAATGCGACAGCACGCCAAATGAATGGCCATAGCCAAAAGAGCGATACTGCAATAGATCGAGCTCGGAAAAGTAGCGATTAATCTCCTCGCAAATCTCGGCACAGGTTATGCCAGGTTTAATGAGCGACAGACCCAGCTCATGCGCCCCGACATTGGCCTGCCAAATACGCAGGCTATCGGCATCTGGCTCGCCCATCCAGAGCGTGCGCTCTAGGGCGGTGTAATAGCCAGAGATCATGGAAAAGGCGTTGAGTGACAGTATCTCCCCCATATCCACCCGCTTACAGGTAACAGGGTTATGCGCCCCATCTGTGTTGATGCCAGACTGAAACCAAACCCAGTTGTCGCGTATTTCACTCTCTGGGGCCAGTTCGGTTATCGCCTGCTCAATGGCATTTCTGCCCGCCATGGCGACATCTATCTCGCGCACACCCACTTGTACTGCTTCGATGATGGCTGTGCCACCGATATCTGCAACCGCCGCCCCCATTCTGATAATCGCTCGCTCCTCATCGGATTTAACCATGCGCTGTTGCATCGTCTCTGCGCAGATATCGTGGGTTGTTGCAGGCTGTACCAATTTCATCAGTTTTTCTGATTGCTGCAAAGTGAGATGATCTGCCTCAATACCCAAGCGCGCCGGCTGGCCGATAACATGCTGTACAGCACGCCAAAAGTTGTCGCGTTGCCAGTCTGTGTAGAGCAAATTATCGCAAGCGGATCGGCGCCAAGGCTGCCCGCCATCGATATTAGCTGAGATCGTCACCGCATCGTTTTCTGTCACGACCAGTGCATAGGGTCTACCAAAAGCACAGTATAAAAAGCCCGAGTAGTAGGCAATATTGTGCATCGAGGTTAAAAGCACGGCATCGAGATTATGTGCCGACATGATGCGGCGCAACCCAGCCATGCGTGCCTGATACTCACCCTGACTAAATGGCAGGGTGCTTTTTTCACCATTGTGGAACTTAAAAAATTGTTTTCTTGCTGGTTGGTTCATAGATGCTAGTTAAATTTAGTGACGGACGCCCCTGATGCGTTCGGAGCGGCGGCGCAATAACTCGACTGTGGTTAACACAGCGATGGATAATACAATTAGCAGTGTGGCAACCGCCAAAATAGTTGGGCTAATCTGCTCTCTGAGACCGGTAAACATCTGCCAGGGCAAGGTTTTTTGCTCGGTCGAGCCGACAAAGATCACCACCACGACCTCATCGAAAGAGGTAATAAAGGCGAACAGCCCACCGGAAATAATGCCCGGCAGTATCAGCGGCATTTGCACCGAGAAGAAGGTGCGCAAAGAGCCAGCGCCCAAGCTGTAGGCGGCACGCGTTAGGCCATGGTCAAAGCCGGTCAGGGTCGCTGTGACTGTAATAATGACAAAAGGCACCCCCAAGACGGCATGTGCTAACACCACGCCGATATACTCCCCTTGCAGGCCAATGCGAGAGTAGAAAAAGTACATGCCCGCAGCAGAGATAATGAGCGGCACCACCATGGGTGAAACCAGCACGGTGGTAATCAATCCACGATAAGGCATATTCGGTTGACTCAAGCCGATAGCCGCTGTCGTGCCTAAAACAACCGAAATTAGGGTGGCGACCGGTGCGATGCGAATCGAATTCCACAAGGCATTTTGCCAATCGGAACTACCAAAAAAATCTTCGTAATGCTTTAGGGAGTACCCGTCTGGGTCAAAGCTCAACATCTCAGGTGTGAAGGTGAAAAAATCCTGTGCATTAAACGACAGGGGTATCACCACAAAGATAGGGGCGACCAAAAAGAAAAATATTAGGCCACAACAGATCTGAAAACCATAATGGTAACAGCGTTGATAGAAAGTGTAGTAGATAGGCAATTTCATGGCTAATTCAGCTTAATACTAGTCGCACCAAAAAATCTATTGTAAACATAGTAAAAAAGCACGACAGCGATCAGCAAAATTGCCCCGAGCGCTGCGCCCAGCCCCCAATTCAAAGAGCTGGATATGTGATAGGCGATACGATTGGAGATAAAAGTACCGGTGGTGCCGCCCACGATTTCAGGGGTAATGTAGTAGCCGATTGAAAGAATAAATACTAAACTTGCACCCGCTGCAATGCCCGGCACAGACAGAGGAAAATATACTTTTATAAAAGCATAAAAATCTGTCGCGCCCAGTGATTTTGCCGCCCGGACATAATTTGATGGAATGGTCGACATCACAGAGTAAAGGGGCAAAATCATAAATGGCAGCAGTATATGGGTCATGGTAATGATTGTGCCAAATTGATTGTTAATTAAAATCAGCCGCTCGGCATTGTCTACCAGATGCAACGACACCAAAATATCGTTAATGACACCCTGTTGCTGCAACAGGACTTTCCAAGCCGATGTACGTACCAGCAGCGACGTCCAAAATGGTAGCAGCACAAAAATGAGCAGTATATTGGCTCTGTTCATCGGCAGACGACACAAGAGATATGCCACAGGATACCCGAGCAATAAACAGAAAAAAGTAATCGTTAAACTCATAAAGGCCGTGCGCATAAACAGCTTAATGTAAATACGCTGGTTTTCTGGGCGCGCCTCGATACCATCTGGCGTCAGTTGCAAATCGAGTGCGTTAAGAAAGTAACCCGGTGTATAGGAGGGTGAATACAGCTTAATAATCCGCCATACATCTGGGTCGCCCCAGCGCTTATCCGTGGCAATAAATTTATCTCGATAAGAGTCAACTGGGTCTGCCAGATCCCATTTTTTTATGCGCCTGCCCGATTTTCTAAACAGGGATGACATACCGGATTTCTCGTAGTTAAAGCGAGAGCCCAATACAGTATGGCGTTTGGCGGCAACAGCAAGTTTCATATCCTGTGCCAGGGCGAGGTAAACCGCCTCATCGGGTAAGGATCCGGTGGTATCGTCCCAAGTGCGCAGTGCCACCACGGTGCGTGGCAAGGTATCCTTGACGATGTCATTCTCTACCGAGCGGAATAACATATCGCCTATGGGGATAAGAAAAGTAATTAACACGAAGACAAGCAGCGGCGCCACTAGCATGAACGCCTTAAGCTTTTTATAGCGCAAAGAGCGCTGTAAGGATTTTTTTAGAGAAATGTCTTTCATCGAAATAGAGGAATAATGGCTAAATCTAGTTGAGAGACAAAAAATGAGGGGCACCCACGGTGCCCCTCACGTTCGACATTAGGTCGCTTAGTGCTTACTGAGCGAGCCAAGCCTGCCACTTGGTGTCGAGATCATCGCGATGATCTGCCCACCACTCGTAATTAAACAAGAAAGTGTTCTTAGAGTTGGCAGGAGCGGTTGGCATGTGTGGTGCCATATCGATACCCAAGGTGGCATGCTTACCAACCAAGGCCGCAGAGGATGCTCTAGCCGGACCATACGAAATGTACTTCGCCTGATCGGCCAGACGCTTGGTGCTGGTGGCAAAGTAGACATAGTCCAATGCACGTTGCTCACGCTCTGCCGTTAGGCCAGCTGGGATAATCCATCCGTCGAGATCGAATACTTGCGCATCCCACAAAATCTCTACCGGCTGATTCTGTTCGGCAATTAACGAGAAGAAACGACCGTTATAGGTTGAACCCATCACGATTTCCTTATCTGCCAACAGCTGCGGTGTATCTGCACCCGCCGACCACCAGATGACATCATCTTTAATCTCATCTAGCTTGGCAAATGCCATATCTTGACCCGCTTCGGTTTCCAAGACATCGTACACATCTTCCTTGGCGACACCTGAGCAGAGCAATGCCCACTCTAGGTTGTTGATAGGACGCTTTTCTAGGCTGCGTTTGCCAGGAAATTCGTCGGTATCAAACAGTGCGCAAACTTCATGAGGCTTTTTACCGCCCCAAGCAGCGACATCTGTGCGATAGCCCATAACCGTTGAATAGACAATCTGCGGAATGAAACAATCGGATACGAGGAATTCACCAAAATCTTCTGATGCAGGCGTGCCATCAATCGCTGGCGCCAGATCTTCATCTGGATCAATTTCAATTGCCAGGCCTTCATCACACAACCGAATACCATCGGCACCGATTACATCGACTACATCCCAAGTGACATTGCCCGCTTCATTCATGGCACGCAACTTGGCAACAGCCTCGCCAGAGCTCTCATCGTTAATGATTTGGACATCTCGATTCACGCGCATATAAGGCTTGTGGTAAGCCTCAAGCTGCGACTTGGAATAAGCGCCACCCCATGAGACGATTGTCATCTTCTCTGCTAAGGCGCTTGTCGAAAAGAGCAAGGCCAGCATGCAAAAACCCGCTGTATTCTTCATCGGTGTTAACTCCTACAATTTAAATGAAAACCTGCCTGCAAACCGTATGCCAAGCAAGTGTGGAACGATTATAAAACGATTAAAGTAGAGTTCGCCATACGAAAATCACAAAGATGCTACCACATAAATTGGCAATCCACAATAAAACATGTCGTGTGCAGATGCCAAAATCAGCACTTAATCCGTCGATTTTCGGCATCGTAGAGCGGCTGTAGACTCGCTATGGCCTCGTGTCGCTCGCAGGCAATCTCGATTTCGTAGTGCCCAGATAGGATAAATTCGCGCGTACACTGCATCGGTGGCCCCTCTACGTAACCTAGGCCAATCGCCGCGCCCAAGTAGTGGCCGTAGTTGCCGGATGTGATGTAGCCTGCCCTATCGCCATTGCGATAGATCGGCTCATTGTGCAACAACAAGGGCTCAGGCGATTTGAGTTGAAACTGCACCAGCCGACGGCTGACACCCAGCTCGCGCTGCCGTATCAGCGCCTCGCGCCCTATAAAGGGCGTCTCGCTCTTGGTCTTGCAGGCAAATGCCAAACCGGCTTCGAGTGGGGTATCGCCATCGTTGATATCGTGCCCAAAATGCCGGTAGCCTTTCTCTAATCGCAGCGAATCCATGGCATGCATGCCCACAGGGCGCAGATTGTAAGCTTGGCCTGCATCCCACAGCACATCGAATACATGCCGCGCCTGCTCGGCGGGTATCACCAGCTCCCAGCCCAGCTCGCCAACGTAGGTAATGCGACAGGCCAGCACGCGCGCATAGCCTATGGTCAACTCGCGGGCGCTGGCAAATGCAAATGCCTCGTGAGATAGGTCTGTATCACACACAGATGACAGCAAATCGCGCGAGCGGGGGCCCATTACCGCCAACATGACGTGGGCGGCCGTCACATCCTTGGCAAAACAGTGTGCCTGCTCGGGTATGTGTCTGGACAGCCAGTGGTAATCGCGCCCCGCTGTACCGGCGGAGGTCGCGATGCGGTAGTGCGTGCTTGCGAGGCGGATTACCGTGAGGTCTGCCTCAATACCGGCGCGCTCATTTAGCCACTGGGTGTAGACAATCTTGCCGATCGGCACATCGACATTGTTGGCGCAGATAGTTTGCAGCACGGCGCATGCATCGCGCCCCTCGACATCAATTTTGGCAAACGATGACAGCTCGATCAGGCCGACATCTTGTCGCACAGCCAGATGCTCGGCTGCGGCGTACTCAAACCAGTTCTGGCGGCCAAAGCTATAGACGTATTCAGGTGTCACCCCATCGGGTGCAAACCAGTTTGGCCGCTCCCAACCGGCAGTCTCGCCAAAGCAGGCGTTGCGTGCTTGCCATTTCTCATGCAATACCATGTGGCGCACATCGCGCGCACTGGCGTACTGGCGGTGAGGATAGTGATGGGCGTACAACAGGCCCAAGGTCTCCGAGACACGCTCTCTTAAGTAGCGGTCGGTGTTTTGGAATGCGTAGGTTCTACGAAGGTCGTTGGTAAACATCTCGGGGGGTGGGTAGCCCTGTACAATCCACTCAGCCAGCGCACGCATGACGCCGCCGGACTGAATGCCAATCGAGTTGAATCCGCAAGCGACAAAAAATCCCCGCAGATTGGGCGCCTCGCCTATGTGGAATTGATCGTCGGGGGTAAAGCTTTCCGGCCCATTAAAAAAGCTTCTGATCCCCGTATTTTCGATTAATGGCACCCGATGCATCGCCCCCTCTAGACAGGGCATCAGGTGCTCCCAATCCTCTGGCAAGGTCTCAAAGCTGTGATCCTCCGCGATGCCCTGCATGCCCCAGGGCTTGGCCTTCGGCTCAAAAAACCCGATCAGCAGAGAGCCGGCATCCTCGCGGTAGTAGGCAGAGGCAGACTGCTCGCGCAAGGTCGGCAAGCTGGCAGCTAATCCATCAATTTTTTCTGTGTGAACGTAGAAGTGCTCGCAGGCGTGCAAGGGCACATCCACACCCGCCATATGCCCGACCTCGCGCCCCCACATGCCCGCGCAGTTGACGACGTAATCGGCACGGATGGGGCCCATATCGGTGGTGACACCGCTCACCGCATCGCCCTGCTTATCGATGCCCACCACTTTCACCCCTTCGAATATTTGCACGCCGAGCTTGCGTGCGCCCTCGGCGAAAGCGTGTGTGATGTCGACCGGGCTGGCCTGACCCTCTGTAGGGGTGTAAAAACCGCCCAAAATATCCTTTTTGTTGATATAGGGCCACAGTGATTGGATCTCATCGGGCGTCACCATATCGATGTCGATTCCCCAGGCCTTGCCGGTAGAGACCGTGCGCTTGATCTCCTCCAGCTTCTCGGGGTCTGTCGCTATGCCGATGCCGCCGTTTTGGCGATAGCCCGTCGCCCTGCCCGTATCCTCGGGCAGTAATGTTTTGTATAGCTCGGTGGTATAGAGCGCCAGTTGTGTCATCTGATAGGTGCCGCGAATCTGGCCGATCAGCCCCGCAGCATGCCAAGTGGTACCGCAGGTCAGCTCTTTGCGCTCTAGCAACACCACATCGCGCATACCCGCTTTTGCCAAGTGATAGGCCAGGCTTGTGCCGATCACACCACCGCCGATAATGACCGCCTGTGCATGCGCTGGAATTGCCCTATTCATACTCAATGTCCATCTATTCAATATCCATCAAAATACATGCCCGCAAGTAGTGGCATCACTTGCGACTATTAACACGCTGTAGCTACTGGTGGTGTCGGCAAGTGGACAATTTCAATTTATATTGAGCGATCTGCACAGTCACACACCGCCCAACCTAACTAACCTACCTGCAAATCGCAGCACCCGCTATTTGCCGCATGGGTACAGGGCATCATTGGGCAGAGCCTGCGCGTTGATCGCGGTGAAATACTGATTGAGAGGCGCGCCAGCACTGACTACATGGTAGTACTTATCTGGCAGATCTGATGGCATTTGACCGGCACAGGCAAACATGGTTTTTTCGACATCTGGTATCCGTGCGCCTAAGAACTGGGCGCCGCTGATGTTAACCGCAAGCATTTTGGCACCATCGAAAATTGCCTGTTGCAGATTGGCGTTGGAGAAGTTTGTTAGCGCCAGGGTGCTTTGTACAAAGCTGGCACCCTGTAGTTGGGCGGATGATAAGTTGGTGTTGACCAGCTGCGCCCTATCAAAATTCGCCTGGCGCAGATAAGCGCCACTCAGATCGGCTTGATTCATATTGGCGCCTTGAAATTGCGCTCTATCTAGCACCGCACTTCTCAACACAATACCCACAAGATGCGCACCACCCACGTGCACTTCATCGGATAAATTGAGGCCATACAAGGATTGCTGGCCGCGGGCAAGGTATTGCAATGCCTCCTGCTTACCGCCATTGCCGCTCACATCCTCGTTATTCAACAGCTGCCATGCTAGCTGGCGATTGGTGGAGACAGCCTCTAGCAGAACACGCTGAGTTTGCAACTGCTCTATGGCATAGTTGTTGTACGTCCAGTACCATTGCGCGCCGATCACGGCAACCAGCGCCAGCTGAAGCAAGGCGATGCCAAAGATGCCATAGCAGAGCGCTCTCTTGCAGCCACTTGGTGAGTTTTTTTCTGTTGTCATCGTTTCTGTCCTATCCGTCCGAGTTGTTTCTTTAGCGGTTGTCTTGGCTGCCACCTTGGTTGTCTCTTTAGCGGCTGCCTTAGGTTTTGCCTTGGTGGTTTCCTTAGTGGTTTCTTTGCTAGATTCCTTAGTCGTCGCCATCATGCACCCTTAAAAAATAAAAAAATTTGCCAAAATTAAGCTTTAATATCACAAAATCAAGGTTTAGTCGCAATTCCTCGGTGCAACAAAAACAGACTCAAGCTACCAAATAAGATTATACAGCTCCCAATCAATATAAATCCATGCACAATAGGCACTTCACTAAACCCAAAGAAGCCGTAGCG
>CAZROX010000046.1:0-2192 GCA_964601845.1 uncultured Halothiobacillaceae bacterium | reverse complement strand
AGCGGTGTCAGCACAAAATTGGGCACCACCGAGATGCCATCGAAACTTTTAGCAAAGATGGCATTGATAAAACCAAAAATAGAAAATGTAATCGCCGTTAGCAACACGATTGCTATCGAGATAGAGTAGCTGTAAATAGCCGTGTCAGTAAAGAAAAACGCGGCCAAAGTGACAACCCCCCCAACCAACATGCCTCGCAACACCCCGCCGGAGATAAAACCGAGCAATATAATAATATTCGGCACAGGTGCCACTAAAATCTCCTCCAGATTACCCATAAATTTTGTCGAGTAAAATGAGGAGACCACATTGGCGTAAGAGCTGGTAATGACCGACATCATAATAATGCCGGGGATAATAAAATCGACATAGGGTATGCCATTCATGGTTTTCATAACCGAGCCGAGCATGCCACCGAAAATCGACAGATACAGCAGTGCATTAACCACCGGCGGTGCGACTGTCTGCACCCAGATGCGGGCAATGCGCCTGATCTCTCGGAGCGAGATGGTACACAGAGAAATGTAAATTTCATAACTTCTCATAGCGGTTATTGATTAATCAGATTGATAAAAAACTCCTCGAGACGATTGTATTTGCTGCGCATACTCTGCACGTGAATATTCTGCTCAAAGAGTGTTAAAAAGATTGCTTTTAAATCCCCTTTATCATCGATTTCAAATTCAATATGCTGCGGACTCACACTCAGCACAGGGCATATTTTGCTCAGGTGCGCGATGTCGTAACCCGCTGGAAACTCCACATCCAGCACATAGGTCTGCTTGCTAATATGCTTGGCAAGCTGATCGACCGTGCCCTTGGCAACAAATTTTCCATGATTGATAACCGCCGCATGGCGACACAAATTCTCAATCTCCTCCAGATAGTGCGATGTGAGAATAATGGTTGTACCATCCCGATTGAGCTGCTTTAAAAAATCCCACATTTGGCGGCGAATTGAAATATCCACACCGGCGGTCGGCTCATCTAAAATTAATAATCTGGGTTCATGCACCAGCGCTCTTGCAATCATGAGACGCCGCTTCATGCCACCGGATAGATTGCGCGAGACAGTGTGGCTGTTGTCCAACAGCTCCAGAGCGCCGAGGTATTTTTTTGCCAGTGTGCGCGCCCGCGACAGCGGAATGCCATAGTAGCCCGCCTGATTGAGTAAAATTTCTAGTACGGTTTCAAATGTATTAAAATTAAACTCCTGCGGCACCAAGCCAATGGCACGCTGAATAGAGCGCTTATTTTTTTCCAGCGAATCGCCAAAAACTTCGATCTCGCCAGATGTCTTGTTGAGCAGCGAGCTGATTATGCCAATTAGCGTCGTCTTGCCGGCACCGTTTGGGCCGATCAATGCAAAAAAATCCCCCTCCTGCACAGAGAGATCGACGCTATCCAGCGCGACCTTGCCCCCCGGGTAAACTTTGCGCAACGCGCGTACTTCTAGTGCGTTCACAGGCGGTTATGGCTTCGATTTGCCGCTTTGCCAAGTCACCTCTTCTCCCCCATCTCGACGCGCTAAAACACGCGCGCACACAAACAGGTAGTCCGACAAGCGATTGATATATTTCATGGTCGCCGGATTCACCGACTGTACACGTGCCAAGCTCACTAGGTAGCGCTCGGCGCGGCGGCACACCGTGCGCGCGACATGGCAGCTCGCCGCAGCAAAATTGCCCCCTGGCAAAATAAATTCCTTCAGGGGCGGCAGGTGTTCGTTGAGTGCATCGAGCTGTGTCTCTAGCCAGTGCGCCAGATCATCGTCGATAACCATGCGCTCCGGCACGCACAGCTCGCCCCCCACATCGAATAGATGATGCTGCACACGCATCAGACTCTCGCCGATATCCTGCGGGATATCCTGCGCGAGCAACACGCCGATGCAGCTGTTAAGCTCATCCACCGTGCCGTAGGCGCAGATGCGCAGATCGTCTTTTTCAACCTGCTGGCCATCGCCCAGTCGCGTGCGACCAGCATCGCCGGTACGGGTATATATTTTGGTCAAGCGCATCGAGTCACTCTCTAAAAAGTCTCAACTCATGGACAAGGACGATGGCCAAATTGACCGATGGACGCACCGCGATACAGACCCCCTCGATGCAGATGCGATCGTAACAAATTATGCCCAATGGCACCAGTCATTGCCCAGATTCAGGGTTATGAGATGAGCCAGCTATTTGAGG
>CAZROX010000045.1:0-11553 GCA_964601845.1 uncultured Halothiobacillaceae bacterium | reverse complement strand
CGCTGTTAATCTGGATCGTGCTGGCGGTTTTTCTGCCACTGTTTGGGGCGACATTTAATCTGGTGCAAAACTTTTAATGCGCCAGATTCTGTACTGCACCGATGATCGCATCGACCTGTACCGATACGACCGACACACCCCGCAAACTGTAACACCCCTCGACACCCCAACACTCGCTACCGCAATCGACACCCTCAAACGCACCACCACCGACCCGGTGGCACTGGTGGCGGACTTCTCTGGCGAGGAGATCCTGACAGAGCGCCTGCCGGCGATGGGGCGACTCGATCGGCGCGCCCTGCGCAACAAACTGACCGCCACCCACTGCGGGCACCACGCGTGGCATCTTGGGCGCAAGCTGCACGCAGACCGCACCCAGAGTGAGTTTCAATGGTGTGCCACCAGCCCGCCGCCACCGATTGCCCAGCTCTGCCTACTGCTGCAACAAGGCGGCGTGCCGGTGCGCGGGGTCTACCCGCTGCCGCTGATCGGCGAGCAGCTGATACGCCAGCTCAACTGGCACCGACAACCCCTGCTGCTGGTGAGCCTGCACAGCGGTAGGCGGCTGCGCCAGAGCTACTACCAACAGGGCGTGGTGCGCATGAGTCGGGTGGTTGCGCTGGATACAGCATCGCTCGTCGGTCAGGCGATCGGCACAGAGATTGCGCACACCCTCAGCTACCTGCGCACCCAGCGCTATCTGATCGACCAGACAATTGCCGTCCACCTGCTGGTGCCAGAGGGTGAGCCGATGCAGGGCATACCGCCCGAGGTACAGGTGTATTCAAACACCCGCATTGCGTTAGAGATCGGCGCCGGTGCGACGACATCCCCAAACAGCGACGCCCTGTTTGTGCACGCCCTCGCAAGCACAGGCCACCGCTGCCAACACTACCGGCCAACCGAGTTGATCGCCACCTACCGCAACGCCCAGGCACAAAAACGCGCGCTGCTCGGGGCGGCGTTGGTGCTGTGTGCAAGCGTGATCTGGGCGGGCGTGCGCCTGATGGATATCCGCGCCCTCGATGCGCGCTATCAACATAATCTGATTGCGCTCTCACAGGAGACACCACCCCCAGCGCCCAACACCGGCCAGCCCTCGGCGCACAAGATGCAAATCGCGGTCGAAACCCTACAGACACGCCAAGTGCGCGAGCCGATTCCGCGCGCCCTCTTTGCCAGCTTGGGCGAGTTGATCGGGCGCCACCCGCAGATCAATCTGCTGCGGGTGCATTGGCGCTATGGCAGTGAACAGGCGAGCGGCGGGCAGGTCATCGACCTAGATGGCGAGCTGATAAAAACCGACCAACCCCTGCGGGCGCAGCTCGCCGCGTTTGATGCGTTTGTTGGGCAAGTGCGCGCGCATCGGGCCATCAACCAAATCACCATCACCCGCGCACCGTTCAACTTTGGCAGCACCACCAAATGGCACGCACAACACAAGGCCGCGCACATAGAGCCTGCCGGGCAAAGTCGATTTAGCCTCAGGCTACACACCGCAAAGCCCGACGCCTGATGTCGCCTAATCCACCCACCCACAATTTGCGCTTGCGCAACCTGCTAGCCGCGCACGGCAACACGCTGATATTGGCGCTCGCCTGTGTGGTGGCACTCTTGGTTATCTTGGCAGCTGAGGCGGCGAGTGCGCAGGCGCGGGCGCGGCACCACAGCAGCGAGCAACAGCTGATTGCGCTGGGCATCGCCCAAGCGCAGAGGCGCGCAGATAAGGCACGCTATAAAACCTATGCCAGCCGGTACGCCGCCTATCGGGCGCGCCAGTACCTCGGGCCGATGAATAGATTGCAGTGGATAGACACCCTGCAACAACTCCAGCGCCAACTATTGCTGCCGCAGTTGCGCTACACAATTGATGTCCCCAAGTCGCTGCCGCTGGCCGACAAACCCGAACCCTCGGTGCAACTGTTGGCATCGGAGATGGATATCACGCTGGGGCTTTGGCACGCGGCAGACCTTTGGCAGTTTTTGCACGAGCTACAGCGCCAAGCACCGAGTCTGGTAACCGTGCAAAGCTGCACGCTGGTGCGAAAACACACCCAGCCACAACCCGCGCAAAGCAATATTGATGCACGCTGCCAACTGCTCTGGCACACCCTCGACACCTCGGGGTGGCACAACCCATGAACCGACGGCACACCTGCTGCACCCTAGGGGCGGCGCTCACCTGCGCACTGATCGCATCAGGCGCCCAAGCCCACGGGCTATTTTTCTCCAGCGCCCAAATCGCCAAGCTCGATCAGGTGCGCCAGCAGACCTTGGCCGGTGGGGCACCGGCATCGGCTCAGGTCGTCGCGCCAGCTGTGGCGAGCACACCGACAACCACCGCGCACCCCAAGCCCACCCGCCTCAGCGGCTATCTGGTGCGCCGCGCGGGCGGGGCGATTACCCATCGCAGCGTGTGGCTCGATCGTCGCTTGCAACCGGTGCAAGACCCAGCGCTGATGGCGGTCGATGCAACTGCAGACACCGTGCTGGTGCGCACAGGCTCGGGCCGATGGCAGCGGCTGCAATTGTTGCCCGCGGATCGGCGCAGATGGTCGCTCCAACAAAGACCGGCACCCTAGGCGATGGCGCGCAGATCGCAAACCGGTGCCGCGCTGTTAATCGCCACGCTGGTGCTACTGCTCACGGCGGGCCATCTGAGCTGGCGCGCACTCTCCACCAACAGGCAACTACAACAGCAACAACAGCAACGCCAACAATTGCTGGCACGCGCCAAACAGGCGCTGATCGGCTACGCCACCCACTATGTCGACAACTACAACGGCGGCGCAGGCCCAGGCCACCTGCCCTGCCCAGATACCGAGCACGCAGGGCCAGACGATAACGGCAGCCCAGATAGCTCCTGCAAGGCACACGAAATCGGACGCCTGCCGACCACTTGGCTGCGCGATGACACCGCCTTGGCGCTCTATCCGTTTTCCCGCTCGCAGGCGCGCCGCTTTTGGTATGTGCCAGCGGAGGATTTTCGCTACTGTTGCAGCCAGCGGGTCAACGGCTTCACCGCTGGCAGCCTGCGCGTGGATGACACCACCGATGTCGTCGCGGTGCTGATCGACCCGGGGCCGCCGCTGCAAGGTCAGGTGCGCCCCAGCGATAATCCGGCCGATTATCTGGAGCAGGAAAATGCCGATGGCGACACGGACTTTGTCAGCCATGCGAGCGGTCTTTTTAACGATCATCTGATCTACATCACGCGCGATGAAATCATGCAGCCGGTGATTGAGCGCGTACTCTGGCACGCGCGCGACCTGCTAATCGAACACCTAGCCACTGCCAACACCCTGCCCCATGCCGCCCCACTGGGTGCGGGCGCACCCTACAACTGCACCCCCGACTTGCTCGCAGGCCACCTGCCCATAGACGCGCCCTGCGACGATGAACAGGCACTGAACCTGCCCAGCTGGTTCACAGACAATGGCTGGCACGAGGGGTTGTTCTATCGCATAGCGGACGATTGCAGCCCAGACTGCCAATCACCCCCAGACAAGCTGCACGCGACTACAGCGGGCATTGAGCACACAGGGTTGGATGGGTTGCTGGTATTTTTTGGTGCGCCCCTGGTGCGCACAGATGGCCATGTGCAAGATCGCACCCGCCAGCCGCAGCAGTTGAGCGACTATCTGGACGCGCCCCAGTCGGATGATGCAAGCTTCTCTTTCCCGCGTCGGGATGCCCAGCACAACGATCGGTTTATCGGCATCAGGCTCACCCAATAGTGCGCGGTTTTACTTTAATCGAGGTCACACTGGTCTTGTTGATTGTCGGCATTTTGGCCGGTAGTCTGCTGGTGCCGCTGCAAGCGCAGATCGAGCGCCACAAGCGCGACCAAACCCTGACACAACTGCGCGAAATCGAGCGCGCCCTGCTCGGCTTTGCCGCCGCCAATCGCCGCCTGCCCTGCCCCGCCAGCGCCACCAGCAGCGGGCGCGAAGACCCAATCGGCGGCGGCGATTGCAGCTTGGCCAATGCGCTGCAAGTGGCGCACGGGTTTGTGCCGGTCGCCACCCTCGGGCTGGTCGGCCCAATTAACGACGATGGCTTGTTGCTGGATGCTTGGCACAACCCCGTGCGCTACAGCGTGACCCAAGCCGCTAGCGACACAGCGGCCGACTTCACCACCGCCGATGGGCTGCGCACCGCCGGCATCAGCCAGGTTGAACCCAACCTGGTGGTGTGCGTCTCCAGCGATCTGTGCAGCGCCCAAAGCGATGTCGTGCGCGCCAACCGCCTACCGGCGGTGGTGTTCTCCATGGGGCGCGACTGGGCAAACTATCGCAATGCCGATCAGTTGGAAAATGCGGGCGAGCGGCTCGATGGCGATGTGGTGGGTGTGGTGCTAATTGGTAGTAGTGGGGTGAGTTACCCCATGCCAGAGGATAGTTACTTTGTGAGCAAGCCCTATCAGGTGACAGCTGAGCAGCCGTTCGATGACATGTTGTTGTGGGTGTCGGCTAATTTGTTGTACACCCATTTGATTTGGGCGGGGGTGTTGCCTTAGGGTATCTTTAATTAATTTAATTATTTGGGTGACAACAAATTTATTATTAATAATTTTTGATATTGAAATAATATTAAAAAAAAATTCCCGACACATTCGCATTGTGCAATACTACGCAGAGAATGTAGTTACATTCATTGGCTCAGAATCGACCAATGAAAAATAGACATCGAATATAACTCACCCACATAAGGCGCCAGTGTAATTGAGGCGTTAGCTAACTGTTGAGATTTTATGCAAACTGAAAAATATAAAAATTGGCTTAAGGCTAAAAACCTCCAAGACAGCACAATTACCACTAAGTTGTCCAAGGTTGAAAGAGTCGAAAAATATTATGGCTCCCTCGATGATTTGCACAAAAAGGATCGTCTTGAAGGTCTTATTTCAGAATTAACTTACACAACTCAAGATCGTAACAATAACAGGCCGAATGAGACTCGCATTCCATTCAATGGCGATGCCTATAAGATTTTGTCCACGCATAAAAATGCCGTTAATCTTTACAAGAAATCTCTGGAGGATGACGCCGATTCTTCCGAGTTAGAGCTGGCTGAAGAAGAACCTAATACTGAGGAATCTCCGCAAAAAATAGGCCTAGAGAAAGATATGCAGGCCGCCATTCGTCGTAATATTAGCCAAGTAGAGTCAGGGCTAACCATCACTGATGGTGGAAAAGAGCGCTCTGTAGAAACAGGCTATATTGATATTACCGCTAAAGATGACACACAAACTCCAGTAGTTATAGAATTAAAAACAGGTGTTGCGGGGCAACGAGCAGTCGCTCAAATAATCAGTTACATGGGTAGCCTAGTAGATGAAGAGGAGCGTGACGATGTCCGAGGCATCCTCATCGCCTCAGAATTTGACAAAAAAGCTCAAGCGGCAGCGAGGGTTATTCCGGCCTTAACACTAATGCGTTATCAGTTTTCCTTTCAGTTCTTTGCAGAGTAGTGTCAAATATTTACACAAGCGGCGGCTGCGTTTTTTAATGGCGTTGGTAAAGTTAATTTTTGTGGAAAGTCTATCCTATTGATTGAGCTATGCCGCCAATATTGAATCCACAAATCAAAACACCAACCCCATCACCCCCCCTTTATCAACGGCATCAAAGTAACACGCTGCCCCGCCAACAAAATCTGCTCAGCCCGTAAACTCGGCGGCACGCTCTGGTTGTCGATTATCACCAGCATATCCTCCCCCGAGAGATCGGGTGCCAGCTGTGCCAGCAACTCCGCCACCGATGCACCCTCGGCCAGTGTCAGCTCGCGCTCGCCTGCCTGGGCGGGCGAGGCGGCCAGCGCTTGGGCCACTTTTACTTGCACGCGCACAGGCTCAGACCTGCAGCTTGTCGAGCAGTTGCTTGGGCACCGTGCCATCGGCGGCCCAACCGCGTAGGGCGTAGTACTCGCGCTTCATGGTGTCTAGCTCGCACACCTTGCCCGCAGCGGTGCCGGTCGGTGCCGGTGTTTTGAGTAGCCGCTCTGGCAGGGTATCGTCGGCACCGGTTAGGCCCGCCAGCTCGTTGAAGCGGCGCTCCAGATTCCAGATGCGCTCGCCGATGCGGATAAACTCCTCGGCGCTCCAGTCGCGCCCGCAGGCGGCGTTGAGCAATTTGCGGTAGTCTTCAAAATCCATGCCAGCGCTCAGGGCAAAAATGCACAGGCCGGAGGAATCGACCACGCCGATCTCATCTTGCGAGCGGCGAATTGGGGCGGCTTTGCCCGCGCCGGTTTGATCTTGCATATCCTCGGCAAAGCTATCGTGGCGCATATGACATGCCCCGCGATTGCCGACCGCATAACCCAATCCCATGCCCTGAAGGGCGCGCGAGTCGTAGCCGGCAAACTCCTGCCCCTTGACGTGCATCGCAATTTCGGGGTGCCCATAGTGCTCGCACAAGCGCCGCGAACCCAAGCCGAGCAGCTTGCCAAATCCCTCGTGCTTGCCGGTTTTTTCGACCATGTTCACCAGCGCCTCGACGCTGCCAAATTCGAGCGCGATGCCATCGGTATCGGCCTGGGTGATCACGCCCATCTGGTATAGCTCCATGGCGGCGGCCAGGGTGCCGCCCATGGAGATGGGGTCGAGTCCGTGCTCGTTGCAAAAGAACCCGGCCAGTGTCAGGGCGTCTATGTCGTCCACCCCCACTAGCGGGCCGAAGGCATAGCCGGTCTCGTACTCTAGCCCGCCGCCGGCGCCCTGATACTCGGGCCGGTTTTGGATTAATGGGTAGCGCGAGTTGATTTTGCTCACGCGCTGGCAGGCGATGGTGCAGCCAAAGCAGGCGGCATTTTGCACCATGTTGCGATGCCCATCTTGCCCGCGCTCCCACATGGCGTTGGCCCCCACCTTGCTGGCACCCTCGAACTGCACCGCCTGAAAATTGCGGGTCGGCAGGCCGCCGAATTCGTCCATGTTTTCCATCATCGCCTGGGTGCCCCATTTGGCCAAGCGCTCGCGCCCTTTGTCGTGCGCCATCTTGCCGTGCGTCTCCTGCACCAGGGCCTCGAATTCATCGGCGCGGGCGGGGCGCACGCCAACCGTGCCATAGACCGCAATCGCCTTGAGTTGTTTGCTGCCCATCACCGCGCCGACGCCAGAGCGACCGGCGGCCCGATGCAGATCGTTGACCACACAGGCAAACCGCACCCCCGCCTCACCGGCAACACCGATCGAGGCCACCTTGAGCTGCGGCATCTGGTGTTGATTGCGCAGCCAGCGCTCGGTGTGCCAGACGCTCTGGCCCCAGATCTCTGTGGCGGGCAATAGCTGCACCTGATCGTCGATGATGTGCAGATAGACGGGAGTGGGCGCGCGCCCGGTAATCAGCACCAGATCGTAACCGGCATTTTTTAACTCCGCCCCAAACCGACCGCCAGAGTTGGAGGCGGCGATGGCATCGGTCAGCGCCCCCTTGGTGATAACCGAGTAGCGACTACTGGTGGAGGCGGCGGTGGCCGTGAGCGGGCCGGTGGCAAAGATCAGACAATTCTCAGGGCTTAGGGCATCGGCCTCGGGCGACATGTTCTCCATGAGGTACTTGCTGCCCAACCCGCGCTGGCCGATGTATCGGTCGGCCCAGTCTTGATTCAACGGCTCTCTGCTGATAGTCGAAGATGTTAAATCGACCCGCAAAACACAATTTTGCCAACCCATAGCTTCTCCCCTCTTAATAGCGTATTCAAAAGTGATAGCAAGATGATTCTACATGAAACCTGCCAATGTACACGAGAAGTGACGCACAGATTACACCCACCAACACGGCGGGCAGCCCACGCTCAAACGGTATAATAAAATTTTACGCTCAACCATTGCCCCCATGCACCCAGACGACCTCCACGGCTACTATCTCGGCATGATGAGCGGTACCAGTGCCGATGCCGTTGATGCGGCCTTGGTGTGGTTTGAGGGGGGCAAGGCGCAGCTAGTGTGTGCCAAGCGCGCCAGCTACCCGCCCGCCCTGCGCGCAGCTGTGTTGGAGCTAATCGCCGGCGCACCGACAACCCCCCAACACATCTGCCGCATAGATGCCGAGCTTGGGCGGGTATACGCCGAGCTGGCCTGCGAGACCATCGCGGCCAGTGGACTAAACAAAACCGATATCCGCGCCATCGGCTGCCACGGCCAAACCCTGTGCCACCTGCCACACAACGACCCCCCCGCGACCTGGCAGCTAGGCGATGCCAGCCAGATTGCCGCGCGCACCGGCATAGACACCGTGGCCGATTTTCGCCATGCCGATCTGGCAGCCGGTGGCCAGGGCGCGCCCCTAGCGCCTGCATTTCACGCCTATTGCATGGGCTCGGACACGCAGGATCGCTGCATCCTCAACCTCGGTGGCATCGCCAATATTACGGTGCTGCCCGCCGATCGGGCGCGCCCTGTGATCGGATTTGACACAGGCCCCGCCAATGCCCTGCTGGACCTATGGGCACAGCAGCACCTCGGGCGCGCGTGCGATGAGGCGGGCAGCTGGGCCGCCGCAGGTCAGGTGGAGCCGACGCTCTTGGCACACTGGTTGCAGGACCCGTACTTTACCCAACCGCCCCCCAAAAGCACCGGGCGGGAGTATTTCAACCGCGCGTGGATGGGGGAAGTCGACGCCTACACCCCACAAAATATCCAATGCACCCTAGTCGAGCTCAGCGCCATCACCATCGCCAAGGCGCTGGATGGTCTGCTGGCAGCGGGTCTGTCGCCCAACACCACCCTCTACGCCTGCGGCGGCGGGGTGCACAACAACTATCTGATGGCGCGTATCGCCGCCCAATTGCAGGGGCGCAAAAACCTGCGCCTCGACACCACCACCCAGCTCGGCATCGACCCCCAGCATGTGGAGCCGATGCTGATGGCCTGGCTCGCCGCCCGTCGCTTGGCACACCTGCCGGGCAATCTCTGTAGCGTCACCGGTGCGCAGTCTGCGCGCCTGTGCGGTGCCATCTACCCGGGGTACTGACCTTATGCCACCCAAACCATTTATTCTGATCGACGGCTCGGCCTATCTCTACCGCGCGTTTTACGCCCTGCCGGAGCTGAGTACGTCATCGGGCCAGCCGACCGGCGCCATTAAGGGCGTCACCTCCATGGTGCGCACGCTGATTGCACAGTACAAGCCGACGCATATCTGTGTCGTCTTCGATGCCCCGGGCAAAAACTTTCGGCACGATCTCTACCCAGATTACAAAGCCAACCGCGCCTCCATGCCCGATGAGCTGCGCGGTCAGATCGAGCCTTTGCATCAGCTATTGCGCGCGATGGGCCTGCCGGTGTTAGCCGTGCCCGATGTGGAGGCGGACGATGTCATCGGCACCTTGGCGCGCACCGCTGCCAGCGCACAGCAGCCGGTGGTGATTGCCAGTGGCGATAAGGACATGGCCCAGCTGGTGGGCGACTACATCACCCTCGATGACACCATGAGCAAAAAGCACACGGACACCCAGGCCGTATTCGACAAGTACGGCGTTTGGCCAGCGCAGTTCATCGACTTTTTGGCCCTGACAGGCGACACCTCAGACAACATCCCCGGCGTGCCCAAGTGCGGCCCCAAAACCGCTACCAAGTGGCTGACCGAATACGGCTCTATCGAGCAGCTGCTTGATAACGCCGATCAGATCGGCGGCAAGGTCGGCGAGAATTTGCGCGCCAGCACCGAGCAGATTCCGCTCTCCAAACAACTGGCCACCATCGTGTGCGACCTGCCGCTTGAGCAAACTTGGGATCAAATGGTGCGCGGTGGGCCAGATAGAGCGCGCCTGATCGCGCTATTACAACAACTCGAATTTCGCGCCTGGTTGGAGTTGTTGGAGGAGCGCGCCGACACCACGGTCGATGCCATGGCCGCCCCACCGGATATGCCGCGCACCTACGAGTGCATCTCCGATGCGAGCGCGTTGGATCGCTGGATCGATCGCTTGCAACAGGCCGGCAGCTTTGCGGTGGACACCGAGACAGACAGCCTCGACCCGATGGTCGCCAAGCTGGTGGGCATCGCCTTTTCCGATCAGCCGGGCGAGGCGGCCTATCTACCGCTCGGGCACCAGCTGCCGCAAACCTGCGCCCAGCTAGATGCCACCTGGGCACTGGAGCGCCTGCGCCCGCTCCTAGAAAATCCACAGATCAAAAAAATTGGCCACAACCTCAAGTACGATTGCAGCGTGCTGCGCAATCACGGCATCCAACTGATGGGCATCGAGCACGACACCCTGTTGTCGGCATTCGTGCTCGACTCCAACCAAAAACTCGATATGGACAGCTTGGCGGCACGCCATCTGAATATCCAAACCATCCATTTTGAGGAGGTGGCGGGGAAAGGCAAAGAGGCGCTCACGTTCGATCAGGTCGATATAGACGCGGCCACCGCCTACAGCGCCGAGGATGCCGATATCACCCTGCGCCTGCACCAACACTTTGCGCGCCAGCTCAACCCGCTGGCGCATCTGGACAAGCTGTATCGGGAGATCGAGATGCCGCTGGTGCCGATTCTGTCTGCTATCGAATGCCACGGCGTCAAGATCGACCTAGCCGAGCTGCAAGCGCAAAGCCACGAGCTAGGCGAGCGGCTGGCCGCCCTCACCGAGCAGATATACGCCCAGGTCGGCCACGAGTTCAACATCAACTCGCCGCAGCAGATCAGGCAGATCCTGTTCGATCAGGAAAAGCTGCCGATCATCCGCAAGACCGCCAAGGGCCAACCCTCCACCGCAGAGGATGTGCTGGAGATTTTAGCCGCCGACCATCAGCTGCCGCGCCTCGTGCTCGACTACCGCAGCCTGAGCAAGCTCAAGAGCACCTACACCGACAAGCTACCGCTCCAGATCAACCCCGCTAGCGGGCGCATACACACCTCGTATCATCAGGGGGGCGCGGCCACTGGGCGCTTCTCATCCAGCGATCCGAATTTGCAGAATATTCCGGTGCGCACACCCGAGGGCCAGCGCATCCGGCGCGCGTTTATTGCGGAGGCGGGCAACCTGCTACTGGCCGCCGACTACTCGCAAATCGAGCTGCGCATTATGGCGCACCTATCGGAGGATGCCACGCTGCTACAGGCATTTGCCGACGATCTGGATATTCACAGCATCACCGCCAGCGAGGTGTTTGGGGTCGCGCCAGCGGCGGTCGATAAAGACCAGCGCCGCGCCGCAAAAATGATCAACTTTGGTCTGATATACGGCATGTCTGCATTTGGTCTGGCCAAGCAATTGGAGATCACGCGCTTTCAGGCGCAGGATTACATCGCCCGCTACTTCGAGCGCTACCCGGGCGTGCAGCGCTACATGGACGCCACCCGCCAGCGCGCCAAGGAGGATGGCTATGTAGAAACCGTGTTTGGCCGCCGCCTGTACCTGCCGCAAATCCACGCAAAAAATGCCCAGCATCGGCAGTACGCCGAGCGCACCGCGATCAACGCACCCATGCAGGGCACCGCCGCCGATATCATCAAGCGCGCCATGCAGCAGGTGTACCATCAGCTCGAAAATCAGCACCCAGCTGTTCGCCTGATTATGCAGGTGCACGATGAATTGGTGTTAGAG
>CAZROX010000044.1:0-11683 GCA_964601845.1 uncultured Halothiobacillaceae bacterium | reverse complement strand
GATAAACCCCCCGCCATCTGGCAGACTATGTAGCCCCCTGTCTGTGCCTCGGCTTTGCAGATACTTTGCTCTAAAATTGGTTATGAGGTGTTAGTTACGTGCAGTCACCACTTTGGGATCGCTGTGTCGCCCAGTTGGAAACAGAGTTCTCCGCGCTTGAGATCACCACTTGGATTCGGCCGCTAGAGGTCGATATCGACCAGGGCGGGATGCGCCTGATCGCGCCTAACCAGTTTGTTCAAGACAACGTACAGCAAATCTTTTACAACCGGATTTTGGCGATTGCCCAAGATGTCAGCCGACAAGAAATCAGCATGGTGTCGATCGAAACAGATGCCCGGCAAATGCACAATCATTCATCTCAAATATCCAATGGCGAGGACGCCTCCAAATATCTGGGGGAGTCCAAAAAAAACGCGACCAACCTGAACCCAATCTTTACTTTCGACTCATTCGTCACGGGCAAAGACAACAACTTTAGCCACGCAAACGCGATGAAAGTCTCTAAAAAACCGGGGCTTACCGATCACAATCCATTTTGTATCTACGGCGGGGTTGGGCTGGGAAAAACGCACCTGATGCATGCAATCGGCAATCAACTGGTGGCCAAATCCAAAAACACAAAACTGTGTTATCTACATGCGGAGGAGTTTGTCAGTCGCATGGTGCGCTCCTTGCAGCACAACAAAATCAACCAATTTAAGGATTTTTATCGCTCGCTGGACATACTGCTGATCGATGATGTGCAGTTTTTGGCCGGTAAGGAGCGCTCACAAGAGGAGTTTTTTCATACATTTAACACGCTGGTTGAAAGCGGGCGCCAGGTGGTGCTGGCCTGTGATCGCTACCCGAACGAGATCGAGGGGCTCTCCACCCGATTAAAATCCCGCTTTGGCTGGGGCTTGACCACGTTTATCGATTTGCCAGATCTCGAAACACGAATGGCTATCCTGCACAAAAAAGCCCTTAACAAAGGTGTGGCCTTGCCGGAGGACGTCGCATTTTTTATCGCCAATCGGGTGCGCTCAAATGTGCGGGCGCTTGAGGGAGCACTACACCGAGTGATTGCCCACACGCACTTTCACAAGCAAGCGATCAATATTGAGCTGACACGCGAGGCACTGCGCGATCTAATTTCGATACAAGATCAAAAAATCAGCATTCAAAACATTCAAAAAACTGTCGCCTCCTACTATAAGATTCGCATCCAAGACCTGCTGTCTAAAAGGCGCAACCGAGCCATCACTCGACCCAGACAGATCGCGATGGCGCTCACCAAAGAGAGCACCCGCCACAGCCTACCCGAGATAGGGGACGCATTTGGTGGCCGCGACCACACCACCGTTATTCACGCTTGTCGCAAGGTGGAAGAGTTGCGACAAAAAGACCCCCTAATCGATGAGGATTACAAAAACCTGTACCGAATACTGTCCAATTAACCCATCTGGATAGATACGTGTATGAACATAGGATAAACTGTGGGTAACTTTAGACTGTGGCTTAAATGGCTTTTATGCACACTTCTTGCACAGGATATCAGGCAGTCTTCAACAGGAGAGTTGTGGCAAAAAAGGCTATTTTCCCTGCTGATTAAGTAAATAATTAATTTCATCCCCATAACTAACAGCGTTATAACTACAATAATATAGATATATAAAGATTCTTATTATTTAACCGAGAGTGACTTGTATGAAGATATCTATTCCACGTAACGACCTGCTCAAGCCGCTACAGCAAGCGAGCAATGTCATTGAAAGACGTCAGATCAAACCGATTCTGTCGCATTTTCTGCTGCATTGTGAAGCGGGTGCGCTCTCGGCAACCGCAACGGATACCGAGATAGAAGTACATGTTTTGATACCCAATGTCACCGTGCACACAGAGGGCACCACCAGCGCACCGGCAAAAAAACTAGTCGACATCTGTCAGGCGCTCAATGAGCGGGAGCTAGACATAGAGACAACCGATCAAAAAATGTCTATCAAGGCAGGTAAGAGCCGATTTAATCTGATGTCGCTCGATGTGACAACCTATCCCACGTTTGAGTACCAAGAGCCGGACACGACCTTTTCTCTCGATCAGCTACATTTGCGCAAACTCATTGAAAAAACGGCTTTTTCTATGGCGCAGCAGGATGTGCGCAACTATCTCAATGGTATCTTGCTTGAGGTGCGCGGGTCGCGCGTGAGGTCTGTGGCGACAGATGGCCATCGCCTGGCGATCTCCACTGTCCATGTGCCAGAGATCGGCGAGGAAACCGATCAAAAAGTGATCATCCCGCGCAAAACCGTACAGGAGATTAAGCGCCTGTTAACCAGCGGTGGTGCCGTTTCTATCGGTCTCTCTCCCCGCCAAATTCGCGTGACCTTTGCCGATCAATCCGCGCGCCTGACATCAAAATTGATTAACGAGTCTTTTCCAAACTACGAGCAAGTGATTCCGGTGGGCAATGACAAGGTTTTATCGGTCGAGCGCGAGCAATTGATACAAAAGCTATCGCTTGTCTCCGTGCTCTCATACAGCGATTTTCGCGGGGTTACTTTGGATATCACCGGGCAATCCATGCAAATCCGAGCAAAAAACCAAGAGAATGAGCAGGCAGAGGATGAGATAGCCATAGATTATGCGGGCGAAGACCTGAAGGTTGCCATGAATGTTTCCTATCTTTTGGATGTGCTAAATGCCATCGATGAAGAGCGGATAGAAATGCGCTTTAGAGATGCCAGCAGCTCGTGCCTGATCGTCGGGGTTGGCAACGAACAAGATCAATACGTTATCATGCCAATGCGCATATAAACTGCATGCGTATTGCGCGCGTGCACTCTCAAAATGTGCGCATTTTGCAGGATGTCCAACTTGAGCCTGCGCCGGGGTTTAACTACATCATCGGTCCAAATGGCTCGGGAAAGACCAGCTTTCTCGAAGCCTTGCACATCCTTTCTAACGGAAAATCATTCAAACCCCAGCAGCTTGGCTATCTGATTCGCCATCATGAGGATTTGCTGCGCGTATTGGCGCAGATTGAGGGAGATACCGAGGGGGATGAATCCGTTGCAGTTGGCCTAGAGCGCTCGCGTCGGACGGGTGGTCTACAAATCAGAGTCGGCGGTAAGGCCGTGCGCAAGCTGAGTGAACTCAGCCGTAATCTGCCCTTGCAGGCGTTGCATGCCGATAGTTATCGCGTGATTAATGACGCACCCCAGTGGCGCCGAAAAATGGTCGACTGGGGGCTGTTTCACGTGAAACATGATTTTATGGATAATTGGCTCGCCTATCGTCGGGCGCTGATGCAGCGCAATATCTTGCTGCGGCGAGGGGCGGAGCAGCAGCAGATTGAATCTTGGAATGCATCCTTGGCTGCAAGCGGCGAGCAATTACATGCGCAGCGATGCGATTATGTCGAGCAGCTTTCATCCTATTTACAGAAGTTGGTCGGGACATATTTGCCCGAGCTAGGTTTGAGTGTACAGCTGCGATCGGGTTG
Source organism: uncultured Halothiobacillaceae bacterium (assembly GCA_964601845.1). Classification (GTDB taxonomy): domain Bacteria; phylum Pseudomonadota; class Gammaproteobacteria; order CAZROX01; family CAZROX01; genus CAZROX01. The sequence goes on along the minus strand of CAZROX010000044.1, from coordinate 8,199 downwards.
GCGGGCCGATGACAGCCTGGCCGAGGCGCTGGTGGCGAATATCGCGCGCGATAGGCGCTATCAAACGACCTGTGTCGGCCCGCATCGGGCCGAGTTGGTGCTGTGTGACCAACATGGCTCGCTGCGCCATACCAGCTCGCGAGGCCAGCAAAAACAATTGCTCTATTTGTTGAAAATTGCGCAGGCAGAGTTGTTTTATCAAACCTGTGGCCGGCGCTGTGTCTTTTTGTGTGATGAGTTTGCCTCTGACCTAGATGCGCGTGCCAGAGAGCGGCTACAAGTGGCGCTCAGATCAATTAATGCACAGGTTTTTATGAGTGGCACAGAGCTGTGGGGCGATGCCAAGGCCAACGACTCCAGCTCGAGATTGTTCCATGTGAAACATGGTGTAATCAAGTAATGTTATACTGCGCGGACTGAAATTATCGGTAATTGATCCCAATGGTTGACTCCTATACCTCCTCCAGTATCAAGGTTCTCAAGGGCCTTGAAGCGGTGCGCAAGCGCCCTGGTATGTACATCGGCGACACCGATGATGGCACCGGCTTGCACCACATGGTGTTCGAGGTGCTGGACAATGCAATCGATGAAACACTCGCCGGCCATTGCAGCAAAATCGAGGTAACCATCCACCCAGACAATGCGGTAGAGATATCGGATAACGGTCGCGGCATTCCGGTGGATATCCATAAGGATGAGGGCATTTCTGCGGCGGAAGTGATTATGACCATGCTGCACGCCGGCGGTAAGTTTGATCAAGACTCCTATAAAACCTCCGGTGGTTTACACGGTGTGGGGGTGTCGGTGGTCAATGCGCTGTCCGCTCGCCTAGAGCTCAATGTGCACCGCGATGGTGGGCTGTATCAGCAAACCTATATCGACGGTCAGGCACAGGAGCGACTCGTTCGCCTGCGCGATGCCGAGGGTAGTGGTACATCGGTCTGTTTTTGGGCGAGCCCCGAAGTGTTCAGCCAGGTTGACTATGTCTATGAGACGCTCGCCAAACGCTTTCGCGAACTGTCTTTCTTAAACCAAGGCGTCAGTATCACGTTTTGTGATAAGCGCACGGGGCGCGAGGATGTGTTTGCCCAGCAAGGTGGCCTAGAGGCTTTCGTGAAAAGCCTAAACCGCAGTAAAACACCGTTACACGAGCAGGTTTTTTCCGCTGTCGATACCTGCGGTACGACCGTGGTCGAGTGTGCCATGCAGTGGGTGGATACCTATCAAGAAAATATTCTCTGCTATACCAATAACATTGTGCAGCGCGATGGGGGCGCACATCTGGCCGGGCTACGCACCGCTCTGACGCGTGCTTTTAATCAGCATATCGAGGCCTACGCAAAGAAGAACAAGACGAAAGTTGTGGGGGAGGATATTCGCGAGGGGCTGACCGCGGTCTTGTCGATCAAAGTAGAAGATCCAAAGTTTTCCTCTCAAACCAAAGATAAGTTGGTCTCATCCGAGGTTAAGGGCGAGGTCGAGTCGGTGGTATTAGACGGGCTGCGGACGTTTTTAGCCGAGCACCCACAGGATGCGCAGCGCATCACGAGTAAGATTATCGAGGCGGCTCAGGCGCGGGATGCCGCCCGCCGCGCGCGCGAGATGACACGGCGTAAAAGCGTGTTAGATATCGCCGATTTGCCGGGCAAACTGGCAGATTGCCAAGAAAAAGACCCAGCACTCTCCGAGCTATTTTTGGTAGAGGGGGATTCGGCCGGTGGCTCGGCCAAGCAGGGGCGGGATCGACGCACCCAGGCGGTGCTGCCGCTCAAGGGTAAAATTCTCAATGTCGAGCGCTCTCGGTTTGGCAAAATGCTGTCCTCAGCCGAGATTGGCACGCTGATTACAGCGCTTGGCTGCGGCATCGGGCGCGATGAGTTCAACTTGGCCAAGCTGCGCTACCACCGCATAGTGATCATGACCGATGCCGATGTCGATGGCTCGCATATTCGCACGCTGTTGCTGACGCTGTTCTATCGTCACCTGCCGCAGCTGATCGAGCAGGGGCATCTATACATTGCCCAGCCGCCCCTGTACAAGGTGGGCAAGGGCGCACGCGGGCGCTATCTCAAGGACGATCGCGAGCTGGGCGATTACCTGCTGGGCCTATCGCTAGAGGGTGCCTCGCTGGAGGTGGATGGCGTTGCCCTGCCCGACCAAACCTTGACCGAGCTGGCCCGAGGCTATTTCGATACCGGCCACATACGCGAGCGCTTTGCGCTGCTCTATACCCGCCCTGTGCTGGACGCTTTTTTGAGTGTGGAGCCACCTGATGCACAAGATCGCGTCGATTTGATGCGCTGGCTACAAGGGCTGCTGGGCTATTTAAATGCAGACCTTCGGGCGCAGGATGCCGGCTACCTGGGTGAAGTCGTGGCGCAGGAGACAGGCGATAGCATTAAGCTGACCCATACCAAGCATGGGCGCTTGCACGAGATTATTCTGTCGCAGGATTTTTTCCGATCACGGGATTTTCAATCGTTGGGCGCGCTCACCACGCGCATGCTCGGTGCCCTCAAGGGTGGTGGTTTTATCATGCGTGGCGATCGTCGCGAGGCAGTGCGTTACTTTGGCGAGGCAGTGCAGTGGATGCTGAGCGATGCCAGACGCACGCAGACCATCCAACGCTACAAGGGGCTGGGCGAGATGAACCCCGATCAATTGCGCGAGACGACCATGGAGGCGGATAAACGCAGTTTATTACAGGTCAAGGTATCCGATGCCATGACGGCGGACGATTTGTTTTCTACCCTGATGGGCGATAAGCCAGAGCTGCGCAGAGAGTTCATCGAGCAGTATGCCCTTGAGGCGCACAACATCGATATCTAATCTTTGGTGTGATCCCGATAGAGCGGTATCCCTCAGCGCAACTCCAACTCAATTGATTTTTAGCAGTTTTTGCTGCCCAGCCGATGCGTGTCTGCATCGACTTGTTGCTTATTCAAGTTTTTGAGCGTGTACAACACGTGTCGTATTGGTGGTGTGATGGCAGTTGTTTGTGGCGCTGAGCCCCAGCCGATCACCAATTGCAGCCTATTGGTATGGACTCAAGACGTATTTGATTGAACGTCATACCCAAAAATGCTTTCGCCCACGATATAAAGCAGGATTGATAAGCGCTTGTTTAACAATCGTGCCATTTTTCGTCGGTGTATGACTGGCTACACATCCAGGATATTTTTAATCCCTTCTTCCTTTACGGCATTGTATGCTTGTCTATATAGACTGAATTGATAGTAACCATACTTTGACGGGTCCTGAGAGAGTGCATCATAGTGTTTTGTAAAATATGCTGGCTCATCCGTGCCTTCTGGTAAAAACCTTAAGGAATGAGATAATTTATCTGTTTCAGTCAAAAATTCTAATAACTCTGTTTCTTGACCAGATTTTATTAAGTAGGTTATCGCTATTTTATTAGCCCTTAATTCACCACCGTAAAAGTCACGATTCTCTTTGTTTCTCCTAAAATCTAGATAATGACCTAGTTCATGAGGCACTAAAAACCAATTAAAGTTTTTCTTAAAAAACACTTCTGCACTGTAGTGCATATTCGCATTTTCAACCCATGTGTTAAACATTTGTTTAGATTCTTTCGATTGACCTTCCCAATAAGGTGATGTCACTTGGTTATTCCCGGGATTGTAAAACATCAATTCAGGGGTATTTTCAATCTGTAATGTTGGTAGAGGCGCTAATGTTATGTTTTGTGATGAAGCCTGTATTTCTTGTTGGACCTCGGATAGGAACGAGTAGATATTTTTGTTCACTTCTATGTAAGCACTTGATTTTCCATCGTTAGATAATTGATTCATCGTGTTGTTGGCGTTGTCATTGCAGTATATATAAGAACATCCACTCAACAGGGACAGTGTCAATAAAGCAATTAAAGCAGAGAGTTTTGTGCTGTTTTTCATCATTTGCTTACCGTGATACATGTGCTTTTTCCATTATAAAGAACACTTAAGCAGATTGGTTGTTGCAATAAATTAATTCCGCTATCTTATGGCGCGGATTCAAATCCAAAGTACATCATCTAACGACGTAGAAATAGGCCTCACACCTTGCAAGCGGATGGAGTGCAGACGCTAGAGCGAGGGTGTGATTTTGATAGGGCTGCGCAGCTAGTCGGATGGCACCTCGCGCGATCGCAGTAAAATGCGCGACATCACGATGCCCAACTCAAACAGCAGCCACATGGGCAGCGCCAGCATGGTTTGCGAGATCACATCTGGCGGGGTGAGAAACATGCCCACAAAAAATGCGCCGACGATAAAATAGGGCCGCTTCTCCGCCAGCTGATCGGGTGTCACCATATTGCACATCACCAGCAGCACCGTGGCAACCGGTACCTCAAAGGCGATGCCGAACGCAAAAAACAAGGCCAGTACAAAATCTAGATAGCGGTTGATATCGGTTGTAATCGCCACCCCTTCGGGGGCGACACTGCTAAAAAACCCAAAGACCAGCGGGAACACTAAAAAATAGGAGAAGGCGACGCCGCAGTAGAACAGGATAATGCTGGAGGTTAACAGCGGCCATGCCAGTCGGCGCTCGTTCTGATACAACCCCGGCGCGACAAACCCCCACAGTTGCTGCAAGATCACCGGCGCCGATAAAAAGATGGCACCGATCAACGCCAGCTTAAAGGGTGCCAAAAAGGGCGATGTGACGTCGATGGCAATCATGGAGCTGCCATCTGGTAGGTATTGCAGCAGAGGGGCAGCCAGCCAGGTATATAGCTCGGCGCGAAAGGGGAACAGGCAGGCAAATAGCACACAGATGCTGATGAGGCATACCAGCAACCGATTGCGTAGCTCTCGCAAGTGAGAGAGCAGCCCCTGCTCGGAGTCTGTCACCTGGTGTTCACTCACGATCGTTTCGCGGTTTTCGTTTTAGGGCCCCTAGACTTTTTAGCGGCTGACTTGGGCCGTGCTTGGTCTGAGTTTGAATCAGACTCAGATTCTTGCACCGAATCAGCTGGTGCATCCGCTTGCGATGTCGGTTGCACTGGGTCATGCTCCGTGTCCGCTGGATACCAGTTCTCAATTTGGCGCTGTTTTTCGCGTGCGATCTCCATCAGCTCGTCGGTGCTCAGCTCGCGCTGAATCTCGTGCTGCACGCCGCTGGCGAGTTCGCGTATTTGTTTGGTCCAGCGCATCAGCACCCGCGCACTGGCGGGTAAACGATCTGGGCCTATGACCAACAGTGCAACGACAAAGACGATGCACAACTCCCAAAACCCAAATTGAAACATGGCAGCCTAGGTGTTTTTTTGGCTGGTTTCTTTGGCCGGTTTTGCTGTTGTATCGTCGCTATTGGGTGCACTCTCGTGCTTTAGGTTAGCTGAATTCTCGGCGGTCTCATCATCGCTCATCGACTTTTTAAATCCGCGGATCGCCGTTCCCAAATCACCGCCAAGGGTGCGCAGGCGCTTGGCGCCGAACAAGAGCAGCATGATTGCCAATACAATCAGAAGCTGTGAGATACTGGGCATCATCGTATTATTCCCTCAAGTTTTCACGTCGCTGGGCGGGCTGCCTTCTCATCGTGTCCGGAGCGGCCCATGCGTTGACGCAGTGTGTGCAACAAATCCTCGTGACTCAAATTGCAGTGTACCAGCATTAACAGGGTGTGAAACCACAAATCGGCGCTTTCGTTGATCAGCTGTTCTGGCGAGCCACTTTTGGCAGCGAGCAGCGTTTCTATCGCCTCTTCTCCCACTTTTTGCAAGATGGCATCGAGCCCATCTCGATATAGCTTGGCCGTATAGGACTGCGTCGGGTCGGCGTGTTTACGCGATTGCAAGGTTTCTGTCAGTTTCTCTAGAACCTGATTTGTCTTTATATTGTCTGTATCTTTGGGTATCTTTTGATAAAGTGAGGTAAAAAAGCAGTTTTTTGCTCCAGTGTGACAGGCGCCGGCGCCCTGTTGCTCCACCAAGAGCAATAGGGTGTCGCCATCGCAGTCGAGTCGTATTTCGTGCAGGGTTTGCGTACAGCCCGAGGTGGCACCCTTGTGCCATAGGACATCCCTAGAGCGCGACCAATAGACCGCCTCGCCAGATTGCAAAGTGGCAATGAGCGACTCGCGATTCATCCAAGCGAGCATTAACACCTGCTCGGTGTGTACATCCTGCGCGATCGCCGGCACGAGCCCGGCTGCATTCCAAGTCACCCGATCGATTATGTCTGTGTTGTGCATGGTGGTGCTCGTTGCTAGCTAATGGTCGCTGCCATGCGCACCGGGATGCCCCGTTGCGCCAGATATGTTTTTGCCTGCTGCACTGTGTGCTGCCCAAAGTGAAAGATGCTGGCCGCCAGCACCGCATCGGCGCCGCCTTGGCACAAGCCATCGCCCAGATGTGTGAGCGAGCCGACCCCGCCAGAGGCAATGATTGGAATCGGTACCGCATCGCTGATGGCGCGGGTCAGCGCCAGATCGAATCCGCGGTGGGTGCCGTCGCGATCCATGCTGGTGACCAACAGCTCGCCGGCACCATAGTCGGCCATGCGCTGCGCCCAGAGCACCGCATCTAGACCGGTTGGATTGCGCCCGCCGTGGGTGTAAATCTCAAAGTTGCCCTCGGTGGTTTGGCGCGCGTCTATGGCGACGACCAGACACTGGGCGCCAATGGTGTCGCTGATCTCGCGCACCAGGTCCGGATTGGCAACCGCAGCGCTATTGATGCTGACCCGATCCGCACCGGCATTGAGCAGGCGGCGCACATCGGCCAGTGAGCTGACCCCACCGCCCACGGTGAGCGGGATAAATACCGCCCTGGCGACACGCTCAATCACATCGATGAGTGCGGCGCGTTGCTCCAAGCTGGCTGTGATATCGAGAAAAGCAATTTCATCTGCGCCATCTTGGTAGTAGCGCTGGGCGATCTCGACCGGATCGCCCGCATCCTTTAGATCGACAAACTGCACGCCCTTGACCACGCGACCGGCATCGACATCTAAGCAGGGGATAACCCGCTTGGTCAACATGCGGGCGCGGACTCGGGTTGCGCGCGCTGCCACTGGGCCAGGCTGCGGTTGGCCAGGCTCAGATCGATCGTGCCCTCGTACAGGGCGCGCCCGATAATGGCACCGTATAGCGGTGGGTTGTCGATGCGCCAGAGCTGTTCGATATCTGCCAGGGTGCTGACGCCGCCCGATGCGATAATCGGGATAGGAACCGCGCGCGCGAGCGCACCGGTTGCCTGCCAGTTAGCGCCGCGCATCATGCCATCGCGCGCGATATCGGTGTAGATCAGGGCGCAGACGCCACTGTCTGCAAATTGTTTGGCCAGTTCTGTGATATCTAGGCCGCTATCGTGCTCCCAGCCATCGGTGGCAACCCGGCCATCGCGGGCATCTAAGCCCACCATGATCTTGCCCGGTGCCTGCCGACATAGCGACTCGATAGCAGTCGGGTCCTGCGCCGCTACAGTGCCCACAATAACCGTATCCACACCGGCGGCAAGGTATTGCTCAACGGTTGCCAGGTCGCGAATGCCACCGCCCACCTGTAGTTTGAGCGCCGGCAATGCGCGACGTATCGCCAGGATACAGTCAGCATTTTTTGGCGCGCCCGCTACTGCGCCGTCCAGATCCACCAGATGCAGGCGGCTCGCCCCTGCCTGCACCCAGCGCGTTGCCATGGCAACCGGGTCTGTGGAAAAAACCGTGACATCTTGCATGCGCCCTTGGCGCAGGCGCACGCAGGCTTGATCTTTTAAATCTATGGCTGGAATCAACAACATATAGATACCGATAGGGACATCAATGGCCGCGCCATTGTATAAAATTGCGCAATAGCTGCAAGCCATCGGTGGCGCTTTTCTCTGGGTGAAACTGGCAGCCAAAAATATTCTGTTGCGCCAGTGCACAACAAAACTGCCCGCCGTAGTCGGCGCTCCCAACGCGTGCCAGCGCCTGTGTTGGCTCGGCGTAGTAGCTGTTGCAAAAATAAAACAGCGCATCTTGTGACACCCGGTGCCAGAGCGGGTGATCGATGTCTTGGCGAACGTGATTCCAGCCCAGCTGCGGCAGCTTGAGTTTGGTGTGGGGGTGCTGCTCGTCGGTGGTGGCAAACTTTTTGGTCTGGCCTGGAATCATACCCAAGCAGGCCACGCCGCCATTTTCTTCGCTGTGATCTAGCAGCACTTGCATGCCCACGCAGATGCCTAAAAACGGGCGATTCTGCACGGCCTCG
>CAZROX010000043.1:0-11718 GCA_964601845.1 uncultured Halothiobacillaceae bacterium | reverse complement strand
CAGCCTGAGCCAATCCCTACCCCGGCGGGCGCATGTTAAAATGCCCCGCTGGAAAACTTGTATACAGTAGATTGGCAGTGCATTTTATGGAGCCTATGGCATGACCGAACCCCTCGGACTCTTCGAAAAAATCGTCAGCAAGCAATTGCCATCGGACATGCTGTATCAAGACAACCTAGTAACCGCATTTCGCGATATCAACCCCGCTGCACCCACCCATATTTTAATTGTGCCCAACCGCTGTATTCCCACAGTCAACGACACACAAGAAGCGGATGAGCTAGCACTGGGGCGCCTGTTTACAGTCGCTCGCAAGCTGGCAAAACTAGAGGGCATTGACGAGAGCGGCTATCGTCTTATCGTCAACTGTGGGCGCGATGGTAATCAGGAGGTGTTCCATCTGCACATGCACCTGCTGGGCGGGCGGCGCTTGGGGGGTATTTTGCCCAGTGCGCCAGCTGTTTAGTCCTCCAAACTAAAAAACTCACCGCCACTGACAAGGCCCCAAATGCCCGCCTGTTGCGTGCTGTACTCCACTAGCGAAAAATAAACGCTGCGCGTTATCAATGCCCATAGCCGATCGCGCACGGCGATATAGGGCGCACTGCCGCGCCGACATGCGGCGGGTGCCATAACAATTGGATGGCTGCCATCGAGCACGACCTGATCCCCACTGTTTAGCTCAAACACAAAGTAGATTGCGGATTGATCGGTATAGCGCGTCACGCCTGTGGTGACAAAAGGCGCATCATCGACCTGAATCTCTAGCCGCTCTTGTGGGGTCACTAAAAAATAACCCGCCTCGTCCCGCCGCAAGATCGACAGGAACAACCGTACCATTTCGGGGCGCTGAATCAGTGACTTTTGATAATACCAGCTGCCATCGGCGGCTATGCGCATATCAATGGTGCGCACCAGAGCTGGCTGCCAGCTGTTAACCGGCGGCAGTTTTTTTTGCTGGAGGGTTGCGTAGAGCTGGTCGATAGCGGGTAAATCGATCAAAACTGCAACTCCGGATGCTCGGCAAACTGCTCCAATACCTGCGGGTTGATTAGGCTGTTGCGGTTTTTGATCGGCTGGCCATGGATGATGGCACGCACGGCCAGCTCTACCAGCTTGCCGCTGTAGGTGCGCGGCATATCGTCAACTTGAATCACTTTTGCCGGCACATGGCGCGGGGTTGCACCCGCTTTTATCTGCTGGCGAATGCGTGCGCGCAAGTGATCGCTTAACTGTACATTAGGGCGCAATTTCACAAACAACACCACGCGGACATCGCCCTGCCACTCCTGCCCGACCGCGATGGACTCCAGCACTTCGTCCAGCATTTCAACCAAGCGGTATATCTCTGCGGTGCCGATGCGCACACCGCCCGGATTGAGCACCGCATCCGATCGACCATGAAAGATCATGCCGCCGCTCGGCATGAGAGAGACACAGTCGCCGTGGGTCCACACATTGGGGTAGCTGTCGAAATAGGCCGCCCGATAGCGCACCCGCTCGGGGTCACCCCAAAATCCCAACGGCATACTGGGAAAAGGCGCACGGCAGACCAACTCCCCCGCCTCAGACGTGCTCTGGCCTGCCTCATCGAACACATCGACCGCCATGCCCAGGCCACGCACCTGTAGCTCGCCGCGCACAACGGGCAAAATCGGGCAGCCCAGTGCAAAGCACGAGATAATATCGCTGCCGCCAGAGATGGACGACAGCCGCACCCAATGCATCTTTAATGTTTGGTAGATATAGTCGAATCCATCGACCGACAGCGGCGAGCCGGTGGAGAAGATAACCCGAATATTGTGTAAGTTATGCGATTTTGCTGGGTTTATCTGCGTTTTTCTCAGGGCATCTATGAATTTTGCCGAGGTGCCAAACAAGGTTATGCCCTCGCGCTCGGCCAGGGCAAATAGTGCGTTGGCATCTGGGTGCATGGGCGATCCATCGTACAGCACCAAACTTGCGCCACAGGCCAGCGCGCTCACCTGCCAGTTCCACATCATCCAGCCACAGGTCGTAAAGTAAAACAGCCGATCGGTGGGCTGCACATCGCCGTGCAGCAGATGCTCTTTGCAATGCTGTATGAGGGTGCCACCGGCACTGTGGACAATCGCCTTGGGCAGCCCCGTGGTGCCAGAGGAATAGACGATATACAGCGGCTGCTCAAAGGGGAACTGGGTAAATTCGATCTCACACGGCGGATAGTGCGCCATTAAATCGTGATAATTGGTCACCTTGGCTCGCTCGGCTACCAGCGATTGATCGCCATCGACATAGGGCAACAGCACCACCTGCTCCACCGAATCCAGCGCCGCCAGGCAGGTGTTGATGCGCTCTAGTACACCGTGCTGTTTGCCGGCGTGGATGTAGCCATTGACGGTAAACAGTACTTTTGGGGTAATTTGGGCAAAGCGATCCAAAATGCCCTGCACGCCAAAATCTGGCGAGCAGGCAGACCAGATGGCGCCCACTGCGGTGGTGGCGAGCATGGCCACAATGGCCTCGGGGGTATTGGGCAGACAGGCCGCCACGCGATCGCCCGGGCGAATGCCAAAATCCTGTAGCGCACTCACCAAAGAGGAGACGCGATCGTAGAGTGCATCAAAGCTCAGCTCATCGCGTAGGCCATCCTCTCGCTGAAAAATAATGGCAGCTTGCGCCCCGCGTCGGCGCAGCAGGTTTTGTGCAAAATTAAGCTTTGCATCGACAAACCAGCGCGTGTCCATGAGGTTGTCGGCCGTTTGTAGCACCTGCTCGCCCGGGGTGCCGATGATCTGCGCATAGTGCCACATGCTCGACCAAAACTGCGGCATCTGTGCCAGCGACCAACGGTAAAAATCTGGGTAGTTTGTAAGCGCGATGCCGTGCTGCGATTGTATCGCCGACAACATGCGCATAATGTGGGTGTCGTGTAGGGCAGCTGGATCGGGTCGCCACACGATATCGCCTGTCACGATCTTATCCATCGGCTAAAGGCGTGATCGGCTCAAGGCCCGTCGCAGGTGCGCGGGTATATCTCGTGCTTGGCCGCGTACTCCTGTGACATACGCTGTATTAGCGGGCTGAGGACTTCCTGATTGGGGCGATAATACTTGCTGGCGCGCTTCCAGATTTTTTTCTTGGAGTCCCAGCGCCTCAAGTTGATGCCCGAGTTGACGCTGTGACGGCGACAACTCATATGCTGCGGCTTGATAAAGCCTCGCAGCCCCAAGATGTTGATACGCGCGGCATCGAGGTGCACATTTTCCACGCCATCTCGCATCTGTTGGCTATCTATGTAGGGTGTCTCGTGGAGTGCGATGGCGGCGCGTATGGACTCGGTAATCCACACAGCGGATAGCAACCCTCGGTTGTAGCTCGTCTGGCCGACATCGGTGCGTTGTTTCTTGTCATCCCGCCCTGTGTACAGCCGCCGTAGTATTTCTTGATGCAATGGAAACCGACCGGCCCCAGCACCCAAGGCAGTCGATAGATAGCCCTCGGCATCTGAATTGACCGGCAGGATATCGCTATCCCGACCAGAGCGCTCGGAGCCGATCAGGTGATCCATTGGCCAGCGAATGGAGGCCGCCTCGCGAATGGCGATCGAATTCACTTTATCCCACCCGCGCAACAGGATCCAATGCGGCTCATCCACCCGCACGCGCAGCCAAGCCTCGCGCTGATCCAACCCAGGCGGGGTAATGGGCAGCGGAATTAAATTGAACCCGTAGGCCTCGGATAAGGCTTCCAATGCATACAAGGCCTCCCTGCCGTAGGGGGAGTCGTGATACAGCAAGGCAATTTTTTGCCATTGGAGGTTTTTCGCACTACCGATTTTATCTGCGATGTACTGTATCTGCACATCGGCCTGCTCCAAGTAGCTAGGGGCGATATTGAACGCCCAGGGAAACACCGTGCCATCTACCGCCACCGTGCGGGCGCTACCGAGCATGATCAGTGGAATCTTGTCGTTGTGGCTTTTGATGATGAGTTGATCGGCAATGGCATGCGATGGCGGGTTGTAGACCAGCGCGCCCCCATTGAGATTTTTGGTGCGCTCGTAGCATTTGACGCCCATCTGGGTGCGATAGGCAGTCTCGCAGGGTACCAGCAGCAGCTCGACCCCTTCTATGCCGCCATCGCGCAGATTGAGCAGCTCGATGTAGTCGTTGAAGCCGTTTGCATACAGATTGCCCTCTGCGGCATAGGGGCCGGTGCGGTACTCTAGTGTTGGGATAACGTATTTGAAGCCCGGGTTGTGATCGCGCTTCCAAATATCTGCGCTGGCATCGAGTGCGCCGAGAGAGGCACAACACAAAATAGCGTATCTGAGCTGACGGGCGAGCATTAACGGTTATCCACTGCTATGACAATACTACCCAAAATGGTCGGGACGGCGAGATTCGAACTCACGACCCCTTGCACCCCATGCAAGTGCGCTACCAGACTGCGCCACGCCCCGATTAACTCCCCAGATCACGCCAAAGCGAGCCGACCGCGGCATTATACACACACAATGCAAATGCCGTGCTCAAACTCACTCAGTTAGCGGCAACTGTCATGCTGCCAACCAGCCAAGAGCCGGTGTGTACATTGCCGCGGCGGTCGATATCCGTGCCGATTGATTGCAGGTCCATAAAGACATCGCGCAGGTTGCCCGCTACAGTGATCTCCTCCACCGCGTGCACCACCTCGCCCGCCTCGACCAAAAAACCCACCGCGCCGCGCGAGTAATCGCCCGTTACAGGGTTGCAACCCGAGCCGATCATATCGGTCACCCAAATGCCGCGCCCCATGGTTTTTAGCAATGCCTGCTCGTCCATATCATCTGAGCTGATGCGCACATTGCGCAGGCCGCCGGCATTGCCCGTGGTCTGCATGTTCAGCTTGCGCGCGCTGTAGCTGTTGAGCGCATAGCTTTTAAGCTGCCCCTGCTCGACAAGGGGGCGATTGGTGCGCGCGACCCCCTCTGAATCAAAACAGGCGCTGCCCAGCTCGCGTGGCAAGCGTGGATTTTCGGAGATGTCGACTCTGGTGGGGAAGATTGGCTGCCCCAGCATATCGAGCAAAAAGCTGGTTTTGCGGTACTGGGAACCGCCGTTGATCGCGCTTAAAAAAGACCCGACCAGCGAGCGCGCCATAGAGGGGGCAAACAAAATCGGATAGGCACCCGTTTTAATGGGCTTGGGATTGAGCTTTGCGAGGGCGCGCTGGGCCGCTTTGGTGCCGATATGTGCCGCCTGCTCTAGGTCGGCGCGATGGCAGGCGGTAGAATCCCACGCATCGACCTGCATGGATGCGGCACTGCTGGCAATAACCGCACAGCCGATGCTGTGTGAGGTTTGCTGGGTCTCCCCAAAAAATCCATGGCTGTTGGCATAGAGCGATGTGCTGGTATGGGTCGATGCACCGGCGCCCTCGGAGTTGGTGATGCGGTTGTCGTAGGCGCGGGCGGCATCTTCGCACTCGCGGGCGATATCGATTAGGTTTGAGGCGTCGCAATCCCAGGGGTGGTAGACATCTAGGTCGATCAGGTTATCGGCCATCAGGTTTGCATCGGCTAGGCCAGCGCAGGTATCTTGCTCGATAAAGCGGGCGATATCGCAGGCCATGCGCACGGCGCGGGTCACGGCAGCGGGGCTGAGATCGGTGGTGCTGGCACTGCCTTTGCGATGGTCGATATACACCGTGATCCCCATGCCGCGATCGAGGTGATGCTCGACCATATCGACCTCCCCCAGACGCACGGCGGCCTGTAGGCCAACCGAGTGCCCCAGGCTAATCTCTGCTTGATCTGCGCCAAACTGCTTGGCCTGCTGCAACGCCGAGGCGATGATGTCTTGCAACACGGGTGTGGGCTGTGAAGAGGATTCAGAGGCGCTCAAATGAAAAATACCTATGCGTTATTATTGATACGAGGGCCGCCGATAGACAACCCGATACAGCCGCCAAATGCCGGCGTATCTCTGTGGCAATAATAACAAAATAAGCAGGCTCGAAACGATGAGGCGACAAATGGCGGCATAGAAATTGCCGGTGTAAGATAGATTAGTGTTTGCGTGTTTGGCGAGTGTGATAGTTGGTTAAAGTGATTTATTAAGAATAGATTATGGTCGATAATCAATTGGTTGTTATCGAAATTAAATAGATAAGATTATGTTAGTGGTGATTGATTAAGCTTGAGAGCAGTCTGTGATTATGGCGCCTCTGTCATCTAATCAATCGCTTAGGCTATCGCACCATGATTACGTGCTGCTATTTCTGGCACTAAATTGGTTAGAATCTCCCCTCCCTGCCATCAACGATAAAAAACTGCATGTCTATCTTTACAGATAACCTGTCACAGAACAGTACCAACTACACGCCGCTCTCGCCGGTCGATTTTTTGTACCGTGCTGCGCAATGCCTGCCGAATAAGACAGCCATAGTCTATGGCGAGCGGCGCTACAGCTATCGGCAGTTTTGGCAGCGTAGCTGTCAGCTGGCCAGTGCGCTGACCAAGCGCGGGCTACAGGCCGGTGACTGCATCTCCATTATGGGGGCAAACACACCGGAAATGCTCGAGGCGCACAATGCGATTCCCATGATGGGGGCGGTGCTCAACTCGCTCAATATCCGGCTCGATGCCCAGAGTATCGGCTTTATCCTAAACCATGCCGAGTCCAAGGTCATCTTGGTGGATCAGGAGTTTGCCCCGATCGTTAAGGCGGCCTTGGCATCGGTGGAGCGCGAGCTGCTGGTGGTCGATATACGCGATGCGCTCGCACCCGAGCACGCACCCATTGGTAGCATCGACTACGAGAGCCTGCTGGCCGAGGGCGATAGTGCCGATACTTTTCCACCGCTGGCAGATGAGTGGCAGGCGGTCTCTTTGTTGTACACCTCCGGCACCACTGGCAACCCCAAGGGCTGTGTCTATCATGCGCGCGGGGCCTATCTGAACGCGCTGGGCAATATGGTGACCCTAGGGCTGAGCCAGTCATCCCACTATCTTTGGGTGTTGCCGATGTTTCACTGCGATGGCTGGACCTTCACCTGGGGTGTCACAGCGGCTATGGCGACCCATGTCTGCCTGCGCAAACCGCAGCCGGAGTTAATTTACGATGCGATACGCGAGCAGGGCATCACCCATATGTGCGGTGCGCCGATCATTATGAATATGCTGGCCAATACCAAGCAGCCCCCCGTGCTGGAATCGACGGTGCATATCATGACAGGCGGGGCGGCACCCCCTGCCAGTGTGACAGCGGCGATGGAGAAAATTGGATTTCGGGTGATCCATGCCTATGGGCTGACGGAGACCTACGGCCCAGCGCTCCACTGTTTAGAGCAGCCACAGTGGCAAGAGTTGGATCATGCCGAGCTGTGCGCGCTCAGGGCGCGCCAGGGTATCCCCTATGTCACCCTGCGCGATATCTCGGTAAAAAATGCCGAGACCATGCAAGATGTGCCGCGCGATGGCAAGACGATAGGCGAGCTGATGTTGCGCGGCAACACGATCATGAAAGGCTATCTCAAAAACCCGCAGGCGACCGATGCCTGTTTTGCAGGTGATTGGTTTCACAGCGGTGATCTGGCAGTCTGGCACCCAGATGGCTATGTCGAGGTGAAGGACCGCGCCAAGGATATTATTATTTCTGGCGGCGAGAATATCTCGACGCTGGAGGTTGAGAGCGTGCTCTATCACCACCCTAAGGTGTTAGAGGCGGCCGTGGTCGCCAAGCCGGATGATTACTGGGGTGAGATACCCTGCGCCTTTGTCACCCTGCACCCAGGGCAGCTGTGCGAGCCACAGGACATCATCGATTACTGCCGCGCTAATATGGCGCACTTTAAAATACCGCGCCTCGTGGTATTTAGCGAGCTGCCCAAAACCTCGACCGGTAAAATTCAAAAGTTTTTGTTGCGTGAGCAGGCTAAAGCGCTGTCGCTATAACGCACATTAGACGCGGCAACACCCATGCATTCGAGGCAAACTTTTACATCCTACCGCGCTCGCATGACACAGTCGCAGCGCCAGGCGTTAGATAATCTCCTACCGCACTACCAGCTGCCCGATCAATTGCTGCCCGATGCCGCCAACGGTTTTAGCTCCCCTGCCCCCCTGTGGCTTGAAATTGGCTTTGGCAATGGCGATAACCTGATTCAGATGGCACAAGCTATGCCACAGATCAACTTTATTGGCATCGAGCTTTACCGCCCGGGCGTTGGGCAGCTGATCAATGCGCTCGTGCAGCACGAGCTTTCGAACGTGCGCGTCCATAACGGCGATGCACTGGCGTGGCTACAGACCTGCACTCAAGGGCCGCTGTTCGAGCGCATACTGCTGTTGTTTCCGGACCCTTGGCCCAAGAGGCGGCACCACAAAAGACGGCTGCTCAATGCCCAATCTCTGAGCCTATTTGCCGAGCGCTTGCAGGCCAATGGGGTGATGCATTTTGCAACCGACTGGGAACACTATGCCCAATCGGCGCTACAGCTATTTGAGGCCCATCCGCAGTTTGCTAACTGCCAGGGCAGCGGCGGCTATGCGCCAAAACCCGACTATCGTGCGCCGACCCGCTTTGAGCGCCGCGGCCTGCAACGGCAGCACCGGATATATGAATTGCTTTATCGTGTGGACAACCCGCTAGCGCACAGCTGAACCGATTACAGATGAGTGGCGCTGATAGGATTCAAGACAGAGCCCCATGCGCGATATTGTGCTAGGAGTGCTGCATATAGTCGCGTGTAATGGACAACTGTGAGCCCTTTTTAATCAGCTGCATCTGAAAAACGACCACTGTCAAGCAGCGGAAAAATGCCTCGCAAGAGGCCAGATAAAACTCCCAGGTGCGACAAAAGTCCTCTCCGCGATCTTGCAAGATCGCCTCCCTGTGCTCGCCAAACCGGCTCGCCCAATCGCGCAGTGTATAGGCGTAGTGTTGTCGCAAGGTCTCGTGATCGCTCAAAACCAGATAGCTCTGCTCAATCGCCGCTGCCAACTGAGATAGCGTGGGAATATAGCCGCCCGGGAAGATGTTCTTGACGATCCAAGGATTGGTCGGCCCCGGTCGATCGGGCGTGCCGATGGTGTGAATGAGCGCGACGCCATCCTCTGTCAGATTGTTTTTGACACAGTTAAAGTACTGCTCATAATGTCTCATGCCGACATGCTCTAGCATGCCAATGCTGACGATGCGATCGTACTGCTTTAAGTGCTGGCGGTAATCGCTAAGCTCAAAGGTGACCAAATCTTGCAAGCCGCGCTCGGATACGCGCGCATTCGCCACCTCTAGCTGCCTTTTAGAGAGGGTAATCCCCGTGACATGCACTTGGTATTTTTCGGCCAAGTACAGCGCCATGCTGCCCCAACCACACCCGATATCCAACACGCGCATCCCAGGCTTTAAACAGAGTTTTTGTGCAATATGCTGGCATTTTGCCTGCTGGGCATCATCCAGACTCACGTGCTCATCGGTGTAATAGGCACAGGAGTAATTCATTTCGCGATCGAGAAACAATTTAAAAAAATCGGCTTCGAGATCGTAGTGATAGGAGACGTTTGTTCGACTGCGCACAATCGGATTGCTATAGCGCTGCAATGGCAAGATTTTTGCCAACCAATGATGCGGCGGGTTGGTGTTGTTACTCGCCAGCGTGATCAGCAGCTCGCGCAGCGTGCAATTATAGGGCTCCCAAGCGCCCGTTACATAGCACCGACCCACCTGATAGCGCGGATTCATCAGCATGCGAGTCAGTGCTGAAAAACTTTTGATGGCGATGCCTACCGCAGGCCCGCTACCATCGCCGAAGGTATGCTGGCTGCCATTGGGCAAACGCGCTGTGATATTGCCCTTGTGCAATTTCTTGTTAAGCTGTTTAATTAAGTAAGTTTCTAGCATAAACATTATCACTATAACTGGCCTAAAACGATTCTAACAAACGTAAAGCTATTCTAACAACACACGCAAATAGAGTGCAAGATCAGGGCATCCAGATGCAAAAAACAGCGTATATAACGCACCCGAGTTATCTAAATCACCGCATAGCAGCGGATCACCCCGAGTCGCCCAAGCGCCTAGAGGCGATCGAGCAAGTGTTGCAAGCCAGTGCGCTGTTAGATGAGCTGATGATTGTGCGCGACCCGCCCAAGGTATCGCACGAGGCGCTGTTGCGGGCACACTGTGCCGATCACATCGCACACATTCACGCCCAGGCGCCGGAAACTGGCACGATCTACCTCGATCAGGATACGGCGATGAATCCGCACACACTGCTCGCCGCCCAGCACGCCGCAGGTGCCGCAGTGCTGGCCACAGATAAGGTGATGCAGCAACAGGTACAGAATGCATTTTGCGCGCTCCGCCCGCCCGGGCACCACGCAGAGTCCGATCGCAGTATGGGGTTTTGTCTATTCAACAATGTCGCCATAGCCGCGCTCCATGCCCAGGCACACTATGGGTGTACCCGCATCGCCATCGTCGATTTTGATGTGCACCATGGCAATGGCACAGAGGAGATTATGCAGGAAAACCCCGCCATCTTATTTTGCTCTAGCTTTCAGTTTCCGCACTACCCGGGGGGATTTATGGAAAACCTACCCGGGCGGCGCCTGAATATGCCGCTGCGGGAGGATGCGCGCACCGGTGCGGCATTTCGCGCCACCATGCAGGCGCAGTGCCTGCCCGCATTGCACGCCTTTAAGCCAGAGATTATTTTTATTTCAGCCGGATTCGACGCCCATCGGGACGACCCGCTGGCACAACTGCTGTGGGATGAGCAAGACTATAGCTGGATTACCCAGCAACTGCTCGATATTGCCCAGCTGTATGCGCAGGGCAGGATTGTCTCGGTTTTGGAGGGGGGTTACGCCCTGCCCGCGCTGGCGCAGTCCGTATATGCTCATCTCAAAGTTCTAGCGCAGTAGCCACAAAAAATGGCGTCCCCTAGGGGAGTCGAACCCCTGTTACCGCCGTGAAAGGGCGATGTCCTAGGCCACTAGACGAAGGGGACAGAAAAAATCAGCTCATTTGTAGCCGATACTACCTATCGCATCCCACGCAAGAAAATGGATGAGCCGGCATTATATATCATCAGCTCCCATCGGCAGCCACCGTTGTGATATTTCTCTCCAACATTTCGCGCGCGTGCTCGCGCGTGCTGTCGGTAATGTGCACCCCACCGAGCATACGCGCTATCTCATCGCACCGCTGTGCCTGATCTAGCAGGTGGATGGTGACCCGCATGTCGTGCTCGGGGTTTTTATCCACCAGATAATGCCAAGCGCTGTGCGAGGCGACCTGTGGCAGATGCGTGACGCACATCAGCTGCGTCAGGTGGCTCAACTCGGCCAACTGTGCCCCGACACGCTCCGCTACAGCGCCACCTATGCCGCTGTCGATCTCATCGAAAATGAGTGTGCTGACGCCCTGCTCGCGTAGCGTTGCTAGCTGCAACACCAAACTGATGCGAGAGAGCTCGCCACCGGAGGCGATCTTGGCCAGTGGGCGCGGGGTTTGATCGGCGGTGGCAATCATAAAGCTCACATCGTCGAGCCCGGCTCGGCTCGGCTGGGGGCGCGTGGATGGCTCCACCAAAATAGAGAAGGTGCGCCCCTGCATGCCCAGGCGAGCTATCTGCTCGCTGACCAGCTCGCCGAGCGTGGCCGCCGAGCGCGTGCGCCGCTCGCTCAGCTCAGCTGCCAGATCGGTGTACTGCTGCAACAGGCTCTCTCGCTCTTGCTGGAGTGTGCTG
>CAZROX010000042.1:0-11852 GCA_964601845.1 uncultured Halothiobacillaceae bacterium | reverse complement strand
ACAAAAATACCACCGGTGCGCAAAATACGACCGACCTCCGCATACACTGCCTCATAAGAGGCGCACCAAGGCAATAGCAAGTTGCTGTAAACCAGATCCACCGAAGCTGCAGCCATGGGGATGCGCTCTGCCTGAGCGCGCATCAGGTGCGGGTGAGCGCGACGCTCGCCACCCAAAAGTCGAGCCAACCTGTGCGGTTTTGACATGCCAGAGCGCGCCTGCTGCAACATGCCATGCGCAAAGTCGATGCCGATGCAGCTGGCGCGTGGGTAGCGGGTACACAGATTGCGCAGAGCAGCACCTGTGCCCATACCGAGATCGACACAGCTTTGCACGGTGAGATCGAGCGAGTCGAGCCGCTCAAGCAGCCTGTTGCCCACCTCCAATTGCACCTGGGCCGCTGCATGATAGGTGGGAGACACGCGATTAAACGTGCGCGCCACCCGGTGCGGATCGAGTGCGACAGGCATAGGACGCGCATCGGGTTTCAAAATTTTTGCTCCCCTAGAGGTGACACAGCTAACTCAGATAGAATAGCGTGCCATGCTATCGTGCGCAGGTGTACCGATCAAGGCGACAGGGTCGCGCTCATCACCTATTAATGACAAGATCAATGTGAATAAAATTCTCGGTATCGAATCCTCCTGTGATGAAACGGGCATCGCCCTATACGACACCGATGCCGGTCTGCTGGCGCACAAGCTGCACAGTCAGGTGGAGCGGCACAGAGCCTACGGCGGCGTGGTGCCGGAGCTCGCCTCGCGCGATCATCTGCGCTATCTACTGCCGCTCATACAACAGACACTCGACCAGGCCGATCTGCCTTTGCAGGCGGTCGATGGCGTCGCCTACACCGCAGGCCCGGGGCTTGCCGGCGCACTCTTAGTCGGTGCCGCCAGTGCCAAGGCGCTGGCCTGGGCGCTGGGGGTGCCCGCTATGGGCGTGCACCACCTAGAGGGACACCTGCTCTCGCCGATGCTCGATCAGACGCTGGAGTTACCCTGTCTGTGCCTGCTGGTATCGGGCGGCCATACACAGCTGATCGAGGTGCGCGCGCTGGGGGAGTACCACAATCTGGGCCAGAGCCTCGACGATGCCGTGGGGGAGAGCTTTGACAAGATTGCACTGCTGCTAGGGCTCGATTACCCGGGCGGCAGCGCACTGGAGCAGCTCGCGCAAACCGCGACCGGCGGCCACTATCAATTTCCCCTGCCGATGACAGATCGCCCCGGGTGCGATATGAGTTTCAGCGGCCTAAAAACCCACACCATTACCACCTACAGAAAAGCACCACCCGAGCACAGAGCAGAGATCGCACACGCCTTTCAACACGCGGTTATCGAAACGCTACTGATAAAAACTTGGCGGGCGCTCCAGGAGACGGGATTACAACGCCTGGTCATTAGCGGCGGCGTGAGCGCCAACCGCCAACTGCGGCGCAGATTTACGCAGTATTTCACCGAGAAAGGGGTCGAGCTGATTTTTCCGACTATGGAGTTTTGTACGGATAACGGCGCGATGATCGCACTGGTTGGCGCTATCCGCTTAGCGAACGGTGAGCGCGAGCAGCTCGAAATAAATGTGAGGCCGCGCTGGCCACTGGAGAACCTGTGCAAAATTGCGCAGGCGGGCAAATAACACGTCGCTACTTGAGCAATCGCCCAATGGGAGGCGCACTCTTTTTTAGAGCGGCGCACAGCAATTGGCGCTGCACCCAACCCAACAGCAACCCTGCCACACAGGCGTAGGCCACCCAAGTCCAAGACTCGCCGCACACAAGCAGATAGATAGGTGCCAGCAACAAGCACAGGAGCGTAGCAACAGCGGGGGTGCGATTATAGAGCAGTAGCGCCAACCAGCTGGCCACCACCAACAGCGCGACGATGGTAGAGACCCCCAGCAGTGCACCCAGCGCCACACACAGGCCGGTGCCACCACCGAGTCTACCCATCAGTGGATAGACACAGCCTGTTATGCTGCCGAGCATCACCATGCCAAGGCCCCAGTCGGCGATGGCAATGGAATCCACTCTCGACTCAAGTAATAACGGCAGCCAGCCGATAGCAAACTGCAGCAGCGCACACAGCCCCACTGCCAGCGCACGACACAGGTGTGCATGGAGTGGCGGATTGTGGCCCAGGGCACGCTGGCAGGGGCCCGCCAATAATTTACCCCATACAAAAGTGCCGAGACTATAGCCGACAAAAAGCGCGAGCAGCGCCCAAGCATAGGCCGCAAAAAAATAGGCAGGGGCGCTAAGCCATGCGCTCTGATTTAATAGCACTTGCATGTTTTCATCCTATCAAAAACTTTTTGCAAAATATTACTTGTGATCGCACGCAAAGCGCCAGGGGCACGCCCGAGATAGCCCTGCTATCGAATCCCTGTGCAATGTGATGTATCGCTTGCAAGGCGCGTCTATTTGCCGATACAAAAGCGCGAGAATATATCGCCCAGCAGATCATCGCTGCTATAGGCACCGGTAATGGACTCGAGCGCACGTTGGGCGGCGATAAAGTCCTCGACCACCAACTCGATATCGGCACCGCGCGCCAACTGCTCCAACCCCAACTCCACATGCTCACTCGCAGATCGCAGCGCCTCTAGGTGGCGCTGACGTGCAATCATATTGGTCGCGCTATTATCCGCCACCCCAAAAGCGTGTGCGAGATGATGGCGTAGCAAATCCACACCCTCGCCGGTCTTGGCGCTGAGATAGATACGGGTGCCAGTCTGGGTGTGTTCGATGGCAGGCGCCACATCGCAGCGATCAATTTTATTCACCACCACATCAACCGGGCAATTCAGCTGGGGCATCTCCTCTAGGGGCGCGTGCTCGCACTCGAAATCGCACACATACAGCACCCGGTCGGCATTGCCTATCTCGCCCTGGGCGCGGGCGATACCATCGGACTCTAGCCTATCCTCAGTTACGCGCAAGCCCGCGGTGTCGATTAGCTCGATGGGCAAGCCTTCAATGGCAATCTGTGCATGGAGCACATCGCGCGTGGTGCCCGCCAGCTCGCTGACCAGCGCGCGATCGGTACCGAGCAGGTGGTTAAACAGCGTCGACTTGCCCGCATTGGCCGGGCCACCGAGCACCACGGTCACACCATCGCGCAGCAGCTGGCCACGACCGGCCAGCTGAAACACCGTCTGCGACAGGGCGCGCAGGGCACGCACCCGCTCCTGCAAGATACCATCCGTTGGCAAATCTGGATGGTCTTCAGAAAAATCAAGCGATGCCTCCAGCCAAACGCGCACGCTGACCAGCTGGGCCACCAGCTCTGCCACACACTGTGAAAACGCCCCGCGCAATGAGCGCTGGGCGGCGCGGGCGGCACCTTGGCTGCGTGCCTGTATGAGATCGATAACCGATTCGGCCTGTGACAGGTCGAGCTTGCCATTTAAAAATGCGCGCTCGGTAAACTCGCCCGGGCGGGCAGTGCGCGCCCCAAGCGCTAGGCAGCGGGCGAGCAACATGTCGATCACCTGAGGGGAGCCGTGCGCCTGCAACTCCAGCATGTCCTCGCCGGTGTAGCTTTTTGGTGCCGCAAAATACAGCGCGATGCCGCTATCTATTGGGGTGCCCGCCGCATCGCAAAAGTCGGCATAGTGCGCATAGCGTGGCCGCAGCGTTTGACCGGTAATGGCCGATGCGATGCGATGCGACTGGGGCCCACTCAAGCGCACCACGCCGATGCCGCCAAACCCAGCGGGGGTGCTGGGGGCGACTATAGTCGATGTATTATCTTTTGGCATGGCGACGGCTTATCGTCTCGGCAGCAGGGCGCCCACTGTGCACGGACTGCGGCAGGGGGGCGATGCGTGCCGATCAGGTGCGACGCGGGCGATCGCCCACCACATAAAATGTGATGTAGTACTGCTGCAACAAGGAGAGCACATTGTTGGTAACCCAGTACAAGACCAAACCGGCTGGGAAGAAAAAGAAGAATATGGTAAATACGAATGGCATCATCATAAAAATTTTCGCCTGCATCGGGTCGGTTGGCGTCGGGTTGAGTTTTTGCTGTACCCACATCGAGATGCCCATAAGCACGGGCAGCACAAAGTAGGGATCGCGCACCGACAAATCTTGAATCCAACCAAAAAACGGTGCCTGACGCAGCTCGACACTCTCGAGCAACACCCAGTAGAGGGCGATAAATACCGGTATCTGCAACAGCACCGGCAGGCACCCGCCCAGCGGGTTGACGCGCTCGCGCTTGTAGAGTGCCATGGTTTCGCGTCCAAGCTGGGCCTTATCGTCGGCGTAGCGCTCTCTGAGCGCCACCATCTCTGGGTGCAGCCTGCGCATCCGCGCCATCGAACGATAGCTCATCTCAGAGAGCTTGTAGAAGCACAGTTTGATCAGCAGGGTGGTGAGCATGATCGCCACTCCCCAGTTCGATACGATGTTATCGTGAATCCACTTGAGAATAAAAAATAAGGGATTGGCCAAAATCGACAGGAGTCCATAATCGACCGTTAGATACAGATTAGGCGCGACCTCATTGAGCTGACTCTGTATCTTTGGGCCGACATACACTTGGCTGCGTAGGGTGTGACTCGACCCGACCTCGACCTGTACCGGCTCGGTATACTGCCCCAGAATATAACGATCATTGGGCAGTGCCTTGCTGTAGTAGGTACCGATCTCCTCTGGCTCCGGCACCCAAACTGCCAGAAAGTAGCGCTCGATCAGCGCGACCCAGCCACCCTTGGCAGTTTGCTGTAAATTGCTTTCCTGCATATCGGACACCGAGAGTTTTTGATAGCGATCCTCGGGTGTGCTAATGACACCGCCCTCGTAAGCGGAAGCGGTGACCCAACTGCCACCACCGCTGGTGTAGCGGCGTTGCAACTGCTGATACGCCCGCCCACTCCAAGGTGCATCGCTGCTATTTTCGACCCGATGTGCCACCTCTATCTCGTACTGGCCCCGTTTGAAGGTTAGGGTTTTGACGACGCGAATGCCCCCATCCTCCCACACCAAGGGCACGCGCAGCTCATCTTGGTCTTCATCGAGGGTATAGCTCTCTCTCTCGGCGCGGTACAGGGCTTTGTGATCGGGCGCGCTGGCATTAGAGAGTAATCCCGACTGCGCAATAAATAGATTCTCCGGGTCATCTTGTAACAGCGTCAAGGGCACATCTGGCTGCTCGATAGACACCGAGTACTCACGCAGCTTCGCATTCGCTATGGTGCCACCCTGGACGCTGAGCAACAAATCAAACGTATCGGTTAGCACTCTGATGTATTGAGCCGACTCGACCTCAGGCGAGACCTGTCCGAGATCGGGCAGGGCATCGGATGGCCCACTGGCCGACACCACAGGGGTGTCGCTAGACACCGCAGAGTCGTCGGTGGAGCCGGGCAAGGCCTCGGCTTGATCGACAGCGGCCGGTGTTGCGGGCGTGCCGTAGTCGACCTGCCACTGCTGCCATATCACCAGTAGCAACAGCAGGGTGCCGCAATACAAAAACAGCCGTTGACTATCCATGAGATGTATTCCGATCAGCGGTTGTTTTGGTCGAGTGGGGATGGGGAACAGGGTCGTGGCCACAGCCACCGAGTGGATGGCAACGGGCGACTCTCAAGAGCCCGAGCCAGAGCCCGCGTACGCACCCGTGAGTGCGCACAGCCTCTGCCGTATACTCAGAGCAACTCGGCGAGTATCGACAGCAGGGCGGCAAGCATACGCTAACTCCAGCGCGATAACAGAGAATTAACAGGATAAGGGCGCGTTGCATTTTTTTTCCACACGCTGCCAGAGCGAGGCGATGTCATCTCGCCACTTAACCGGCTCGCCCAGATGGCAGCCGCGCCTTGGCAAGACCACGATATCCAGCCCAGCCAGATCGCGCGCATGCTGGGCGAAACTCTCGCGCAACAAACGCTTGAGACGATTGCGCATCACAGCGCGTGCAAAGTGCTTGCGTCCTACCGCCATGCCAAGGCGTGGGGCATCCACATCACTCGGGCAGCCGAACACGACAAAGTAGCGGCCAGCAACACTGGCTCTGCGACCAAATACCCGCGAGAAGTCGCTGCCCGTGCGCAGGCGCATCTGGGCGCCGTGATAGGCACGCTTAACACCCGTTGTCGCTAGCACAAAAGCTGGGTGTCATTAAGCACTGAGCCGCGCGCGCCCTTTGGCACGCCGGGCGTTGATCACCGCACGCCCCGACTGGGTGGCCATACGCGAACGGAAACCGTGCCTGCGCTTACGCTTGATGAGACTCGGTTGAAAAGTTCTTTTCATAAAAACACCAAAGACTGTGAGCCACAAGCTGGCCGAGGCCAACCGCGACAAATAAAAAATAGAGCACGATACTATCGAGCTGCCAAAATCGACGCAATCTATTTATTGTAGTATATCGGCTAGCGTACCGCTAACAACACTTGCATAATCGCGACAATCAAATCAGGCGTATCATACAATTATGTCAGCACCGCTACCAAACAATATTCAACCAAGCGCACCCCAGCCGCCCCAGCAGCTGGATCAGCTAGTTGCGCACATCTCCGATAGCACCAGTGCACTCCATCCGCAAATACTCGACACACTCCATCCGGGCGAAATCGCCAGCTTGTTGGAGTCGCTGCCCCATCCCAAACGACTACAAGTCTGGGAGCTGGTCAATCGCGATCTGCGCGGTGATGTCTTCGTGGAGATGGGGGAGGATGCACGCCGCCATCTGCTCAACGGCATGCCAATCGACGAAGTACACGCCCTATCGGAGCGACTGGCGCTCGATGATCTGGCGGACTTTATCCAATCGCTACCAGATGACCTGAGCCAATCGGCACTGGGCAGGGTCGATCGACACAACCGGCCTCTGCTCGATTCGGTACTCGCCTACCCGGAGGAGAGCGCGGGTGGCCTGATGAATCTCGATGCGATCACCGTGCAAAAAGACACCACCTTGGCCGGTGTCTCGCGCTACCTGCGCGAGCGCGGCGAGTTACCGGAAAATACCGATCGCCTGATCGTCATCGATCGGGATGCCCACTACGCCGGCATGCTCGGGCTGCGCCATCTGTTGGTGTGCAACCCCGAGGATCGGGTGACCGATTGGATGCGCACCGACATCCACCCCATTTCGGTCCACACCTCGACCCAACAGGTCGCGCGCACTTTTGAAAATCTGGATTTGATATCAGCTGCGGTTGTGGATGAGACGGGCATCGTGCTGGGGCGCATCACCATCGACGATGTGGTGGATGTCATCCGCAGCGAGAGCGATCAATCGATGATGCGCATGAGCGGGCTGCGAGATGAGGAGGACTTATTCACACCCCAAATAGAGAGCGCTTGGCGGCGCGCACCCTGGCTCGGCATCAACCTGCTCACCACGCTGCTGGTCGCCTGGGTCATCAGCTACTTTCAGGCAACCATCGAGTCTGTGGTCGCCCTGGCCGTGCTCATGCCCATCGTAGCCAGCATGGGCGGTATAGCGGGCAGCCAGACACTGACTTTAATTATTCGTGGCCAAGCGATGGCACAGGTGTCGGGCAACAACCTGCGCTTTTTAATAAAGAGAGAGGTGGTGGTGGCGCTGCTCAACGGCATCCTGTGGGCGAGCCTAGTCGCACTGCTGACCTATTACGCCTTTGGGGATTACCGCATAGCGCTGAGCATTGGGTTTGCCTTGATTGTCAATCTGGTGTGCGCAGCGCTATCGGGTGTCTATATCCCGCTGATACTGCGCGCCATCCACATAGACCCGGCACTGGCGGGCAGCATGATCTTAACCACCGTCACCGATGTGATCGGCTTTGCCTGTTTTCTAGGCGTCGCCTCGCTACTGATCGGCGTCTAGGGCTGGCGCGCCTGAGCCGCCTCGAGTGCCCGATCTAGCGCCGCTATAATTTGATCGATGTCATCTTTGGTGCAAATCAGGGCAGGGCTAAAGGTCAGGGTGTTGTTAAACCCGGGCAAGCTGCGATTGGTGCGCCCAATGAGGACACCCTCGCGCATACAGTGCGCCACTATCTCCACCAGCTCGCGCTCGTGCAGCGGCGTTTTGCTCGCACGATCGGCGACCAACTCGACACCCTGAAACAAACCCTTGCCACGTACATCGCCGATAATCGGGTAGCGCGGCTTCATCTCTAATAGGCAGCCTTGTAAGTAATCGCCCATCAGGGTGACATTTTCCAGCAGCTTTTCATCTTCGATGATATGCATATTCTCTAGCGCAGCCGCAGCGCCCGCCGCGCAGCCACCAAAGGTCGAGATGTCGCGAAAATAACTCATGACATCCTCCGGCTCCTTTTTAAACTGTTCAAAAACTGCCTCGGTGGTCACGGTGCAGGCGATGGCCGCATAGCCGGAGGCAACACCCTTGGCCATGGTGACCAGGTCCGGCTTAACATCGTAATGCTGATAGCCAAACCACTTGCCGGTGCGCCCTACACCACAGACGACCTCATCGAGATGCAACAGCACATCGTACTGCTTGCATATCTCCTGTACGCGCTCCCAGTAACCCTCGGGCGGCACGATGACACCGCCACCAGCTGTAATGGTCTCCAGGCAGAGCGCGCCCACTGTGTCGGGGCCCTCTTGCAAAATGACTTGTTCAATGGCGTTGGCGGCGCGCAGCCCGTAGTCGTCCACCTCTCCCCACTGAGAGCGATACTCACAGCAGTGGGGCACCTGCACAAAACCGGGGGTGAAGGGTTCGTACTCCGACTTGCGCTCACCCTGACCGGAGGCACTGAGCGTGCTGATGGTCGTGCCGTGATAGTCGCGCTCGCGATACAGAATCTTGTACTTCTTGCTGGCATGATTGCGCGCCGAGAGCTGGCGCACGATCTTGAAGCATTTCTCATTCGCCTCCGAGCCGGTGTTCGAGTAGTAGACGCGGCTCATAGATGGCATCTTATCGATCAGGGCGGCGGCGAATTTGGCACCGGGTATGGTGCCGTGGCTACCGGCAAAGTAGTTCATGCGCAGCGATTGATCGTACAATACCTTGGCGATGCGCTCGCGCCCGTAACCGACATTGACGGTCCAGACACCACCGGATGTACCATCTAGGTACTCTCGGCCCTCGATATCGCGCACCCGCATGCCGTTGCCCTCTACGATGATCATCGGGTCGGACGACTCGTAGGGCTTGTGCTGTGATAAATGGTGCCAGACATGGTTTTTGTCTGCGTTTAGTACGGCATCGCGATCGAAGCTATTATTGTGGCTCATTGCACTCTCCCCTCATGTATGAGACAAAAATACGCGCAATAATTAGCGCAATTAACGGGTGGCAAAAACATGACGATCGACAAGCGCACTATCACGATTCTGCTCGGTTTTGGGTTGGCTATCAGCGGATATCTCATGCCACAAACGCTGCTATTTTCGGCTGGTCTGTTTTCGCTTTGTGGCAGCTTAACCAACGAAATCGCATTATACATGCTATTTGAGCGCATCCCTGGGCTCTACGGCTCCGGCGTCATTCCCCTACAGCACGAGCGCCTAAAAGAAAGCATCCGCCAGCTGATGATGACACAATTTTTTGATGACGAAAAAATGGATACCCTGATCGAACGCTTCACATCGGACAACCCGATCAAGGGCGAACAACTCTTGCGCCAGTTCGACCTCAACCCCGTATTCGATCAAATCGTACTGGCCGTGAAAGCCAGTAAATTTGGCGGCATGCTCGATATGATCGGTGGCGGCGCCCTAGAGTCGCTGCGCGAGTCGGCCCTGGCACACTTACAGCTCGGGCTAGCCGAGGCGATCGACGACAAGAAATTTGGCACCAAGCTAGAGCAGATGCTCAAGCAGCCAGACGCAAAACAACATCTACAGCGCACATTCACCACGCTCATACAAACGCAACTCGATCAGCTAACGGCCCAGCAGGTGAAGGAGATCATACGCGCGATGGTGCACAAGCATCTCGGTTGGCTGGTGGTCTGGGGCGGTATTGGCGGCGGGTGTATCGGACTTCTAGCGGGGTTGATCGGCAGTGGTGTGCCATACTAAAACAGCAATACGCTGGCGCTTGAAAGTCCGCCGCTTAGGGCACGCAGTCCGCAATCTACCGCTCGGCCAGAGCCGTTGCCCGCGTCGCAGCAGCCTCTATGGCATCGGTCAGTATTTGGCGAAATCCCGACTGCTCCAGCACGCCGATGGCGGCCTGAGTGGTGCCCCCCTCAATACAGATATTGCGCCTCAGACAATCGGCATCCAGCGCACTTTGACGCGCAAGCTCACTGGCGCCACAAGCGGTCTCTAACGCCAACTCACGCGCCAAGTCTCGACTCAACCCCAGGGATTCTGCCGCCTGTTGCATCACCTCGATCATCAGAAAAAAATAGGCCGGGCCACTGCCCGAAATGGCAGTCACCCAGTTGAGCGCCGACTCGGAATCTACCCAAACAGCAGCGCCTGCCGCCGACATCACACGCTCGACCACGGCTCGCTCAGCAGTGGAAATGCTAGCGGGCGCATAGAGGCCACTGATGCCACGCCGGATAGATGCCGGCAGATTGGGCATGGCGCGCACCACCCGAACACCCCCTCCCAGCCATTCGAGCAGCAGCTCGATACGCACCCCCGCCGCGATAGAGACCACCAGCGGGGCCTGTTGTTGTACGGCGCTGGCAAGCTTGGCACAAACATCCGGCAAGTTCTTCGGTGGCACCGCCAACAACAGCAAATCAGCGCCCTCGACAGCTGCCGACGCAGTATCAAACACCCGAACAGACGTCCGATTATGTAGCCGCTCCAGCGCGCTGCTGTCGATATCAAATACGGCAATCCGCTCGGGCGCATAGCCACTCGCCACCAGCCCGTCGATGAGTGCAACGCCCATATGCCCTGCGCCAATAAACGCCAGCCTTGTCTCATCCCCAGAGAAATTTACCGTCATGCGCCACTCCAGATGCGTGTGATAATCAAGTGTCGAGTGTCAATCTATCAGAATCTACTATGATAGTACCAACCCCCATCCTCAGACTAGATGAAAATGCCTGACACCACCTTAAGCCTATCCAAAAAAACCACCGCCGAACGCCTAAAAAAAATCGCACTGCTCATTTGTGACTGCGATGGCACCCTAACCAATGGCGGCGTCTACTACGACAAGTCCGGCGCAGCCATGAAGCGCTTTGACGTGCGCGATGGCATGGGCTTGGTGAAGGTCATCGAAGCGGGCATTCCAATTTGGCTCATCACCGGCGACAGCGGAGACATTGCAAAAAGGCGAGCAGAGCACCTAGGGTTTGCCAAGGCGTTACTGGGCGTGCGGGACAAACATACCGAGTTAAGCCGTCTTTTGCCAAAGGCGGGTTACACCTGGGAGCAGGTGATGTTTATAGGCGACGATCTTAACGATGTGCAGGCCATGGAAGCGGCCGGGGTCGCAGCCTGTCCAGCCGATGCCATACAACCCGTGCGCGAGCTGTGTCATTTGGTCGCCCAAACCTCGGGTGGATACGGCGCGGTGCGCGAGCTGTGTAACATACTACTCACCGAGCACGGAAATCCGATTAGCTGATTGGTTGGGTCGCCATCTGTAGGGGGATGTGATGGGTTGTGTTTTGGATCTGTGGAACAGATGGCGCGCTTCTCGGTGGTTTTAAAGATCTCTACAATCTAAGGCAAGCCTGAGCAATTAAGCAGCTGGCAGGAAAATTTCTTGCCACTTTAAAATAAAGCGGGGTTTGCCTCAATTATGGCATTGGATTGGAGAAACCCATGCGGTATTATCAATCGCTCACAGAGCGCTGCCCGCCAACTGTTGCTTTATCTGACAGATGCCGAGTTAGACAGCCACTAGATAAACCCCCCGCCATCTGGCAGACTATGTAGCCCCCTGTCTGTGCCTCGGCTT
>CAZROX010000041.1:0-12634 GCA_964601845.1 uncultured Halothiobacillaceae bacterium | reverse complement strand
CGGCCAGCTGGTCATCATCGATCACGGCAAGGACTACATGAGCATCTACGCCTACAATCGCGATCTGTACAAACAAAAAGGCGATCTGGTCAGGCCGGGGGATCGCATAGCGGCGGTTGGCGATACCGGCGAGCTGCGCACCAGTGCACTCTATTTCGAGCTGCGCCATGCGAGCGACCCGATTAACCCGCATCCCTGGATCAATCGCGCCATCTCCGCCGCCGACCTCAAATAACGCACTTGGCGTAGACGTGATGGGTGTGCTTGGATAGGATGTACGCTGTTTTACGAATGGATTTTCTCTGTCTATGAATATACAAAATGCCATTGCGCGCCTTGTAGAGCGCGTCGATTTAACCGCGGATGAAATGTGCGCCGTGATGGACCAGATCATGCAGGGTCAGGCGACAGGCGCACAAATTGGCGGATTTTTAATTGCGCTGCGCATGAAGGGCGAGCGCGTGCAGGAAATCGCCGCCGCCGCCAAGACGATGCGCGCCTGTGCAACCGCTGTGCCCTTGGGTGCCTATGGGGTGATCGACCTGGTCGGCACCGGTGGCGATGGCTTGGGGACATTCAATATATCGACTGTCAGCGCCCTGGTCGCCGCCGCCGGTGGCGCGCGCATTGCCAAGCATGGCAACCGAGCGGTGTCTGGCCGCTCTGGTGCCGCCGATTTTTTAGAGTGCGCGGGTGTCAAGCTAGATCTATCGCCAGAGCGCATCGCAGCGGGTGTCGATGAGCTGGGATTTGGCTTTATGTTTGCAGCGAATCATCACAGTGCCATGCGCCATGTCGTGGGCGCACGCAGAGAATTGGGGGTGCGCACACTGTTCAATGTGTTAGGCCCCCTGACGAATCCTGCCGGTGTGTGCGATATGGTGCTGGGTGTCTACAGCGCCGATTTGCTGGAGCCCTTGGCACAGGTGCTGTCTGTGTTGGGCGCCAAGCGTGCACTGGTGGTACATGCGGGCGATGGCATGGATGAGATCAGCGTATTTGCGCCCACGCAGGTGGCCGAGTTGCGCGCTGGGCAGGTCGAGCGCTATGTCTTGCAGCCGTCCGACTTTGGATTTGGCTCAGGCTGTATCGAGGATATCCTGATCACCGATGCCGAGCAAAGTGTGGCGATGGCGCGTCGGGTACTGGCGGACACCCCCGGTGTCGCGCGCGATCTTGTCTGCTTAAATGCCGGGGCTGCGTTTTATGTGTTTGGCTTGTGCCAGACGCTAGCCGAGGGTGTGCAGCGCGCCGCCGATGTGATCGCATCGGGCGCTGCCGATGCCAAGCTTGCGCAGTTGGTCGAGTTCAGTAACGCCGATGTCTGATATTTTGCAAACAATTTTATTGCGCAAGCGCGCAGAAGTGGCCGCCGCCCAGCAGGCGGTCAGTGCCGATCAAATGCGCGCGCAAGCGCTTGAGGCTTCACCCGTGCGCGGGTTTGCCGCCGCGATTCGTGCAAACTTGGCCGCCGGTCAGCCTGCGCTGATCGCCGAGATCAAGCGCGCCTCGCCGAGCAAGGGGCTGTTGTGCGCCGTGTTTGAGCCCGATCAGATCGCGCAGGATTACGCGCGCGCCGGTGCCAGCTGCCTGTCCGTGTTAACCGATCAGGATTTTTTTCAGGGCGATGGGTCGCACTTGCAACGCGCCCGCGCTGCCTGCGAGCTGCCCGTCCTGCGCAAGGATTTTATTGTCGATGCCTATCAAATATACGAGGCGCGCGCGCTGGGCGCCGATTGCGTGCTGCTGATCGTCGCCGCGCTGGATGATGCATCGCTCGCTCAGTTCACAGCGCTGGCGCAGTCATTGCAGATGGATGTCTTGGTCGAGGTGCACGATCTGCCGGAGCTTGAGCGCGCCCTGCCATTGGGCGCCGATCTGATCGGGGTCAACAATCGCAATCTGCGGACATTTGAGGTCGATCTGAACACGGCGATAGCGCTGCGCGCACACACGCCAGATCAGATGCCCTTGGTTGCCGAGAGCGGCATTAGCACGGCGGATGATATAGCGCTGCTGCGCCGCCAGGGCGTGCATGCCTTTTTGGTGGGCGAGGTACTGATGCGCGCCGAGCATCGAGAGAGTGCCATCAGAGCGCTGTTGGCGGCGAGTTGAGGCCGCCCGCAGCTATGAGCGCCACTTAATACTGCAGCCGATGCTCGGCTTTTGTTCGGGGTCGATCGGCTCGCCCCGAAGCTGCGCCCGCGCCGCCCGCGCCACATCGCCCCCTGTCACCGGCACGTTGTTGCCGACCCTGGCATCGTCGAACTGGCCGCGATACACCAGCGTGTGGGCGGCATCGAACAAATAAAAATCCGGCGTGCAGGCCGCATCAAACGCCCGCGCCACCGCCTGTGATTGATCGTACAGGTAGGGAAAGCGATAGCCATGTAGGCGCGCTTGGGCAGCCATTTTCTCCGGGCCATCTTGCGGGTAGGTGCGCGCATCGTTGGCGCTGATCGCGACCACACCCAAGCCCTCTGCTTGCAAGGTGTTGAAAAGTTGTGCCAAGCAGTCTTGGATATGGACGACGTAGGGGCAGTGATTGCAGATAAAGGCGACCAGCAGCGGCTGCCCAGCAAACTGCTGATCGCTGTAGGTTTGCCCACTGTGGGTATCGGGCAGGTTAAATGCAGGCAGCGCGCTCCCCAGCGGGAGCATGTTGGAGGCTATCAGGGACATCGGTTGAATCCTATGCTCAAGTGAAACGTGATCTTGTCAGGCAATAATAGTCGTGCCAGTGGTGGCTATCTTTGGCCATCGCCCACACAGTTTATGCCAAAATTGGGCGATTAGACATCCAGGCGTAAGATGGCAAGGTGGTCGTAACCGATCGACTGGTGTATAAAAAATAGCGAGGCAACCCTAGCGGCGCTCCCCGCTTGCGGGTCGGCTGCCAACCATTATGTAATTTCAGTGCCGGATTTTTCTGTGCCATAATATGCCCGTGATCGGCGCGATGGACGATGCGTGTGACGCCCTGAGCCGCATGCATTTTTGATGTGGTTTTTTAGCGCTTATTTTGATGGAACATTGTTGGGTAGATCACCCAACTCATGGAGGTTTAGTGTGGCCCGAATTACAATTGAAGATTGCCTTGAGCATGTAGAGGATCGGTTCAAACTCGTCCTTCTAACCGCAGCGCGCGCACGCCAGCTGCAGGCAGGTGCCGACCCTTTGCTAGCGGATAACACCGAGACCAATAACGTGTTGATTGCGATGCGCGAAATTGCAGATGGGCGCATCGACCAGAGTATCTTGCACCAAAAAGAGTCTGCACATTGGAAAGAAGAGGAGATGTTGGCTAGCATCAAGGCGCAGGTGGCGCAGATGGGACTGGATGCTCAGACACAGGTCTCCAACGAGTTGCTAAATGCAACAAATTCAGAGGCAAGCTGAAACCCCGCCCGCGGTAACACCGGTTGAGGGCTTTGAGCAGTTACATACGCTGCTCGAAGACTCGCTGCCACCCGATCAACTACAGGTCGTCGAGCGCGCTTATCACTTGGCTGAGCGTGCACACTTTGGTGTGAGCCGCGCATCTGGCGAACCCTATATCACGCATCCACTCGCCGTCGCTATGATGCTGGCGCAGATGCACATGGACTATCGCACGGTATCTGCGGCCCTGATGCACGATGTGCTGGAGGATACCGATGTCTCGCTAGATGAGATCGTCTCCCAGACGGACGAAAAAATTGGCACGCTCGTGCTCGGCATGAGCAAGATTACCAATCTCCGCTCCGAGTCGCGCATCGAGGCCCAGGCGGCTAACTTTCGCAAAATGCTGCTGGCGGTGGTCGACGATGTGCGGGTGGTGCTAATCAAGCTGGCCGATCGGCTGCATAACATGCAAACCATCATGGCGCTCTCGCCCGAGCGGCGGCGGCGCATCGCGCAGGAGACCATCGACATCTATGCGCCGATCGCGCATAGGCTGGGGCTCAACCAGATGAAAGAGCAGCTGGAGCGACTCTGCTTTGAGGCGCTCTATCCGCTGCGCTATCGCGTGTTGTGCCAGAAGATGTCCAAGGCGCGCGGCTCGCGCGCTGCGCGGTTGGATAAGATTAAGCAAGAAACCCTAGAGGTGATGTCCGAGGTCGGCATAGATGTCGAGATCGCCGGTCGCGAGAAGACGCTCTATAGCCTGTATACCAAAATGCGTACCAAGCAGCTGTCTTTTCAGGAGGTGTCGGATATTTTTGGCGTGCGCATCATCTGCCAGACGGTCGATGACTGCTACCGGGTGCTCGGTCGCCTACATGGCTTGTACAGGCCTGTGTCGAACCTGTTTAAAGATTACATCGCCATCCCCAAGGTCAACCATTATCAGTCGCTGCATACGGTGTTAGTCACCACGCACGGTGTTTCTGTAGAGGTGCAAATTCGCACGCGCGCGATGGATCGTGTGGCAGAGTCGGGCATCGCGGCCCATTGGATGTACAAGACCGGTGAGATCATCAATGGCTTTGAGTCCGGCGTGCGCAACTGGTTGTCGGAGATAGCGGATCGGGGGCACGATGCCGCTAACTCGGAGGAGTTTCTCAACAGCGTCAAGCAGGATTTGTTTCCCGAGGAGAACTATGTGTTCTCGCCCTTGGGCAAAATTTATCCGCTGCCACAGGGGGGCACGGTGGTCGATTTTGCCTACGCGGTCCACTCGGATATCGGCAATGCCTGTGTGGCGGCCAAGGTGGATTTGCATCTGGTGCCGCTCAGTTATCGGTTGTCCTCTGGGCAGACGGTTGAAATTATTACCGGGCAAGATACCAAGCCGCACCCGATGTGGCTGAGCTTTGTCGTGACCCCCAAAGCGCGTGCCGCCATCCGCCACTATCTGCGCAATCTCAAGAGCGAGGAGGCGATCAAGTTTGGGCGGCGCTTGCTGGATCGGGCATTGGCGCGTCATCTAAAAACTTTGGGCGATGTGCCAGAGGCACGCTTTGCCTCCTTGATGCGCGAGTTTGGTTTTAAGACCCGAGATCGACTCTTTTTGGAGGTCGGTTTGGGGCAACATATTCCCAGTGCCATCGCGGCGCGTCTGCTATCTAGCGAGCAGGGGGTCAAGGTGCCGGAGCCGGCAACCAAAACAGAGGTGGGTCCGCTGGTCATCGACGGGGCAGACAATGCCGTGCTCGCGCTGGCACAGTGCTGCAAACCCCTGCCAGGCGATCCCATCCACGGTCTGTTTTCCCCGCCGCACGGGGTGATGGTGCACCGGGCAGGTTGCCCCGTGATACGCCGCTCGCGCAGGCGTAGCAAAGAGTGGCTGCACGTCGCTTGGGCAGATGAGTGTAGCGGGAGCTATCGGGTCGAGCTGGAAATTGAGCTGCGCAATAACATCGGGGCGGTGGCGCGCATCACCTCGCTACTCGCCGGTATGCAACTGAACATAGAGCACCTGCATATCGATGCGCCTGCGGCTGTGTCGACGATGTCTGTTATCTTTGGGGTACAGGATCGCAAGCATCTGGCGCGTATCATGCGCCGTCTGCGCAATTTGCGGGTGGTAGAAAAAATTCACCGACCGATGTCCAAGATTACCTAGTCTATCTGGTGGGGGGCGATCCGACCCTGCACACAGCGCAGCTGACGGGCGCAGATCGCCTGTGCATCGTCCAGACGATGCGACACGAGCAGTAGCGTGCAGGCGTATTCATCTATCAGGGCGTCGATCAACTCGAGCATGGTGGCGCGCGATTCCTCATCCAGTGCAACGAAAGGCTCATCGAGCATCAGCAGGGGTTTTTTTTGCAACAGGCAGCGCGCCAAGGCAACGCGCTGTCGCTGGCCACCAGAGAGCTCGTATGGCAGGCGCGATGCCAGGTGTGCCAGTCCCATGCGTTGCAAAATGGCCGTGACAGCTTGCCGTTGCTGAGCATTCAGACGGGCGTAGGGGTCAAAAGCCAGTGCCAGATTGCGCAGCACGCTGATATGCGTGAGCAGGTTGTGCTCCTGAAATAACATGGTGAGCGGGCGCTGATGGGGCGCCAGTGCCAAGAGATCGCGCCCATCCCACTGGAGCTTGCCGCTATCGGGGCGCACAAAGCCTGCGATCATATTGAGCAGGGTGCTCTTGCCGCTGCCGTTGCTGCCGTGCAATACCACGCGCTCGCCCGGCTCGATTGCCAGATCAAAATTAGCGTGGAAGTTGCCACGGGTTTTTGTCAGGGATTCAAGCTTGAGCACGGCGTCGGTTGTTGCCGATCAGGTAATGGCATAGATAAAACATAGCCAGACATACTAGCAGCAACAGCATGGCGATGGCAGATGCCTCGCCGGTGTGGTAGCTGCCGATGAGACGGTATAACAACAGCGGTAAGGTTGGAAAGTTTTGGCTGCCAAACAGGGCGCTAGATGCGAGATCGCCAGCTGCCAATACGCTGCACCAGCCCAGCGCGGTGCCGATCGACTCGCGCATACACGGCCAGTCGACCACCAGCAGTCGCGCTAGGCCGAGCACACCCAGATTGGCACAGAGCCGATCGTGCCGCTGCATGCTATCGCTGTAAGCGGGATGCAGCAGCACCAGTGCAAAGGGTAGCCCGATCAGCGCATTTTGTGCCAGCACAATCCACAGGGCATGGGCAAACACATTGATGTGCTGGTGCAGCAAAATAAAGAGTCCGGTGCCCGTGATCAGGGTAGAGACCATGAGTGGCAAGAGCCCGCACTGCGTCAGGAGACGCCCGGCCAGCGTGTGGCCTAGGCGCAGTTGCCAGTGCACACCCGTGTGTATCAGGCCGATGGCCAACAGCACGCTCATGCTGCCGCTGGCTAGGCCGATGAGCAGTGTATTGCCCAGCGCCTGCCACAGTAGCGGGTCGCCCAGCAATGGGTAGAGTGCTGCATTGAACCCGGCGCTCAGGATGGCGACGATTGGCAGCAGTAGCAGGCCAAAGCCAAAAAAAATAATGCCGTCGTACACTAGGCGCTGCCCACTCGGCGGCCGATCGACTAGCTGATCGGCCCCGACAATAATCAGCGGCTTGAGGTTGCGCCCAGCGAGCCCGGACAGGCAGAACAAAATACCGCAGATCAACAGCTGCACCAGCGATAGGGTAATCGCAGTGGCCAGATCAAAATCAAAGCGCAGCGCCTGAAAAATCAGCACCTCGATGGTAGTGGCGCGCGGGCCACCGCCCAGTGTGAGCACCACCGCAAAGCTGGCGAAGCACAGGGTGAATATCATCAGAAACAGGCTCGGCAGTCCCTGTCGAATGGCGTGGGACTCGATCCAGATAAACTGCGCCAGTCCGCCTAAATGCAGTTGGCTCGCCAGTCGGCAAGACTCGTTTGGAATCGTGTTGAGCCGCTGGAGTAGCACGCGCACCGCCAGCGGAAAGTTGAAAAATACGTGGGCAATCAAAATGGCCGGCAAGCCGTAAAAGCGATAGCCATCGAAATAGGTGCGCACCAGCTCGCCCAGCCAACCGTTGTACCCATAGACGATGACCAATCCGGTAATGGCCACCAGGGTTGGCATCACCGATGTCAGGCTCAGCAGACCGATTAGCACCCCGCGCCCCCAAAACCTGCCACGGCGAAAGAGTGCCAGCGCCAGTGGCAGGGCAAGTCCAATGGAAAGAATCGTCGAGAGCAGCGCCTGCCACAGGCTAAAGCCAATAACGCGCCAAGTATAGGGTTTGGACAGCACCAGATAGCCCGATGCCAGGTCTGTTTTGTTCAGGAGCGCGCCGATTGGCAACAGGATAAGGGCCACGAGATACAGGAGCGCCAAGGCACCGGGTAGCCACCAGAGGCGGGCGGGATAGTAGCTGTGGCGATCCGCCATTGCCCTCAGCGGCTCATGCTGTCAAGCCAGGAGTCTACCCACATTTTGCGCTCGTCGGCATCCAGCTGTGCCGGGTCAAACACGAGGGTGCTGCGCGGTTGCACCAGCTGGTTAAACACCGAGGGCAAACGATCGCCGATATCGACCGCCGGATACATGACATTGGTCAGCGGCAGTACCGATTGAAAATCCACACTGTGTATAAAGCGCAAGAACTCGCGCGCAAGCTTGGGGTTTTTGGTTGTTTTGAGCATGGCTGCAACCTCGACCTGTAGGTAGTGCCCCTCATCGAATGCTGCGGCCTGATAGCGATCGGTTTTGTCGACTGCCATATGGTAGGCGGGCGAGGTGGTGTAGCTGAGCACCATCGGTGCCTCGCCATTGAGAAACAGCGAGAAGTAGGCCTCGCTCCAGCCCTTGGTCACGGTGAGTATCCGCCGCTTGAGCTTGCGCCATTGCTCGGGTGCTTGCTCATCGTACAGGTAGCGCATCCACAGCAGCAGCCCCAGCCCCGGCGTCGAGGTGCGTGGGTCTTGAATAATAATCTGGTAGTTCTCGGGCGAGTTGATCAGCTCGTGCATCGAGCGCGGTGGATTTTTTAGCGCATGGGTATCGTAGACAAATGCAAAATAGCCATAATCGTAGGGGACAAAAATATCACTGTTCCAGGGGATCGGTAGCGAGAGCGCACGCTTGTCGATTTCGACCTGTGCAAACAGATTGGTTTTTTTGGCATCTGCCATCAGGTTGTTATCTAGGCCGAGCACGATATCGGCGCGCGTGTGCTTCCCCTCCAAGCGCACGAGATTCAAGATGGCGGCCCCATCCGCTAGGGCAACGAACTCGATGCGACACGCGCACTGTTTCTCAAACGCCGCTTGTATCGGTTTGCCCGCGCCCCAATCCGACACAAAGGAGTCGTAGGTGTAGATAGTCAGATCAGCCGCCCGGGCGTGTGCCGATAGCAGCATGCACAGCAGTAGCGATGCGTGAATGAGGTGTCGGGTCTTCATGGTGCGATGTCCGTGTGTCAAAAAAATTTAGCGTGCATTCTAGCGCCTTGTGCAGCGCACACCAGCGTGATCGGCGACATGATTTAGCGTGGTGTACTAAACAAGGCGCCTAGGGCATCTGGTGGCGTTTTGTGCTCATACAGCACTTG
Source organism: uncultured Halothiobacillaceae bacterium (assembly GCA_964601845.1). Classification (GTDB taxonomy): domain Bacteria; phylum Pseudomonadota; class Gammaproteobacteria; order CAZROX01; family CAZROX01; genus CAZROX01. Next base: position 3,677 of record CAZROX010000041.1, on the reverse strand, counting down.
GTAGACTTGCTCTGCGATGGGCATGGCCACGCCGTGGCGTGCGGCGAGTGCGCGGGCAATTTTAACCGCATCTATGCCCTCGATCACCTGGCCGATATTGCGGCGTGCATCGGCGATCGACTGCCCCTGCGCCAGTGCCAGCCCGAGGCGTCGATTGCGCGAGTGATCCGCCGTACAACTGAGCACCATATCACCGAGTCCGGACAGACCCATCAGGGTCTCGTTGCGTGCCCCCATGGCCGTTCCCAACTGCACCAGCTCGGATAGGCTGCGACTGATGAGCGCGGCGCGCGCGTTGTAACCGAGCGCCAGACCATCGGCCATGCCGACGGCGATGGCAAAGACGTTTTTCAGCGCCCCGCCGATCTGCACACCGAGCATGTCATCGCAGGTGTGTACGTAGAATTGACCACAGCTGAGCCAGCTGGCAATCAGTTGAGCCGTTTTGGTATCGCCTGCGGTGACCGTCACGGCGGTGGGCAGGCCCTGCATCACCTCAACGGCAAAGCTCGGCCCAGAGATCAGGCCTTTTTTTTGCTCGGCGCCGAAGGTATCGCAGATCAGGCTGTCCAGATACAGGCCCTTACACGCCCAAATGAGAATGTCGATCGGCTGGCCCATGGCAGATAATTGCGCCAGCGTCTCTGGCAGGGCACCGCTCGGCACGGCTAGCAGCACCGCGTTGCAATCTTGTATACAGCAAGCTAGATCCGGCTCGCATAGTAGGTTGTCCGGCAGGGTGTATTGTGGGAGATAGCGTTGGTTGATACGCGTTTGTTGCATCGCCTGCACAGCCGATGCATCGCGCCCCCACAGGCGCACCCGATGATCGCTGCGTGCGAGGTGGCTGGCCAGTGCGGTGCCCCAGGAGCCTGCGCCGAGCACGGCGATAGTGGTGGGGGCGGACATGCTCAGTGGCGGGTTTGAGAGGTCGGGGTTATCTGCGTATTTTTCAGCTGTCGCTGATACAGGGATTCAAAGTCGATGGTGTCGAGCAGCAGTTGCGACAGGCCGGCACGCGAGATCACATCTGCAATGGCCGCACGCACAAAGGGGAAAATGGCATACATGCACTGGACCGACAAGATGCGCTCCTGCGATTCTCTGTCTTGGTGCGGGATCGTAAACAAGCCGCCTTGTTTGACAAATACCTGGTAGATGGTTTCCTTTTCGTGCGAGACGGTGACCTTGATGCCCAAGGACACTTCAAATTTTTGTTGGCCGATGCCATTGGATTGATGTTCTAGCTGCACATCGACCTGCGGCACAAATTTATTCTGCTTGGCCAGCCACTGCAAGGTGGCTGGGCAGGAAAAATCACAGGCCTTGAGGTAGGTCTTGATCAGTTGCGCCGCATGATTACCCTGGGGGTCGGGCAGGGTGTCGGATTCAATCGCCATCAGTCTACAGGGCCATCCGATAGCAGCCAGTGGGCAATTTGTGGGGCGTAGTAGGTCAAAATCGCATCGGCGCCTGCGCGCTTAAAACCGACCATCGTCTCCATCACGGTGCGAGGCTCATTGAGCCAGCCCCGCTGGGCGGCGGCCTTTAACATGGCGTACTCGCCGCTGACCTGATAGGCCAGCACAGGCACATTGAACTGTGTTTTTACCCGCGAAATGATGTCGAGATACGGCATGCCCGGCTTAATCATCACAAGGTCGGCACCCTCTTGTAGATCCAGTGCAACCTCGTGCAAGGCTTCATCGGTATTGGCAGGGTCCATCTGGTAGGTCGCCTTACTGGCGGATTTTATGTTGTCGGCAGAGCCAACTGCATGACGAAATGGGCCGTAGTAGTCGGAGGCGTACTTGGCGGCGTAAGACAAAATACACACGTTTTTGTAGTCATTGGCCTCTAACGCTTGGCGGATAGCGCCGATACGGCCATCCATCATATCGGAGGGGCCGAGTATATCGGCACCGGCGGCGGCGTGTGATAGCGCTTGCTTGACCAGTGCCACATTGGTGGTGTCGTTGAGTATTTGCCCCCCCTCGTCGATGAGGCCGTCCTGCCCGTGGTCGGTGTAGGGGTCGAGTGCGATGTCGGTGATCACCCCGATGCTCGGGTGGGCAGTTTTGAGCGCACGCACGGTGCGCTGCACCAGGCCCATGTCATCCCACGCAGCGCTGGCGCAAGCGGACTTGTGCGCCTGAGACACCACGGGAAAGATGCACAGCGCCCGTATGCCGAGTGCAACTAACGCGTCGACCTGCTCGCACAACAGATCAATGCTGAGGCGCTCGATGCCCGGCATCTGTGCGATCGGCTCGCGCTGGTTGTCGCCATCGAGCACAAAAACCGGGTAGATCAAGTCGCTGACACTGAGCCGATGCTCGCGCACCAGGTCGCGTATAAAGGGCTCGGTGCGCAGGCGGCGCAAGCGAGTGTGCGGGTAATTTCTCTGTACGTGCATAGCGCAGATTATAACGTTATCGGTTGTTCTCGCCGAGCCTTGCCAATGAATTTTTTTGCAAGGCGCGCCTGTTTAGCGATGTGGCAGTGGCTGCATCGCAATTGTTTTCGAACACGGGTTATTTCTGCGTGTTAAGTTCAACGCAGCGTCACACTTTATTTAGATCAACGTGTGCAGGCCAGAGCCGTCATGCATATTGATAATATTTTCTTTTGGGCTGGCACGGCACAAACGGCGCGTTGATGATATGTTGAGCGTGTGAATGCCCAAGGCTTTTTCTGCCTAAAAACCGTCAAGATCGAGGATGCTTTATGCAAAGAGAGTACGATTACATCATAGTCGGCGCAGGCTCTGCCGGCTGTGTGCTGGCGCATCGCTTGAGTGAAGATCCTAGCGTGAGCGTGCTGCTGGTCGAGTATGGTGGCAGTGATCGCAGCATGTTGATTCAGATGCCCAGTGCATTGTCGATTCCGATGAATATGCCTAAGTACAACTGGGGCTTTGAGTCGATCGCGGAGCCGTATCTCGACAACCGTAAGCTGGACACCCCCCGTGGCAAGGTGCTCGGCGGCTCATCCTCTATCAATGGCATGGTGTATGTGCGCGGCCATGCACTGGATTTTGATGAGTGGCAGGCGCATGGGGCGCAGGATTGGGGCTATCGTCATTGCCTGCCGTATTTTCGCAAGGCCGATAGTTGGATGCTGAGCGCGGATAGCTATAGAGGTACCGACGGCCCGCTGTCGGTCTGCAATGGCCGCGAGATGAAAAATCCGCTGTATCGGGCGTTTATCGCGGCCGGGGTGGAGGCGGGATATCCCTACACGGCAGATTACAACGGCGCCCAGCAGGAGGGGTTTGGGCCGATGCAGATGACTGTCCGCCGTGGCCAGCGCTGGTCGAGCGCCAATGCCTATCTTAAAGAGGCCCGCAAGCGCCCAAATGTGACGGTGATGGCGCGCACTTTGGTGTGCAAGCTGGTGTTCGATGGCCAGCGCGTGCAAGCGATCGACTGCACGCGTGCCGGTCAGCCGCTCAGGCTGCAGGCCAAGCGCGAGTTGATTATTAGCGCAGGCTCTATCGGTTCACCGCATTTGTTACAGCGATCTGGCATAGGTCCGGCCGATGTATTGGGCGAGGCAAATATTCCTGTTTTGCACGATTTGCCGGGTGTCGGGGAGAATTTGCAAGATCATCTCGAGCTGTACTTTCAGCATAGGTGTAAGCAACCGATCACCCTCAATGGCCAGTTGAGCTACTG
>CAZROX010000040.1:0-12977 GCA_964601845.1 uncultured Halothiobacillaceae bacterium | reverse complement strand
GCTGCAGAAAAAATTGCCGCAGAAAAAGAGGCCGCTGCGAGAGCCAAACAATCTCAGGCTGTATCCGAGCTGGAGAGGAAATTCCTCAATTTGTTGAAAAGACGCTATGTGCAGTCGCTGGCGCGCGCAGTCCGATCAAACTGGGTCAAGCCAATCGATGCGCTGCCCGGCAGGCAATGCCGGGTGAATGTCGTTCAGACCCGCACAGGTGAGGTCAAGCGTGCGCACGTGACCTGCCCCGGTGCCTCCGCCTCTTTGGTATTATCTGTCGAGCGCGCGGTCTACGCGGCAGCCCCGCTGCCAGTGCCACAGGATGATCGGTTATTTAATCCGAATCTGTCGTTTAAATTTACGGTTTAAAAGCGAAGCGCGCACGCGAGCGATGCGAGTAGTTATGATATTGTCTGTTACGAATGGATTGTTAGTTAGTTGGGATATCAAATGATGTATCGTCTTTTTTCACACCTGTTCGCATACGTTCGGTATGGATTGTTGGTGGCGTTGACTATGGGCGCCTCAATTGCTTGGGCACTCGAGGGGACCGAGATAGCGCCAGGGCCCGATAGTGACACCCCCTCGTACGATGTCTTTATCGAGTCGACTGCCCCCGCCGGTGGAGAGGGCATCGGCATTGCGGATTCACCGCTGCTCATCGACATAGTCGGGGGCGATTCGGGGGCTTTGCCCGTGGCGATTTTGCCCTTTGAATGGAATGGACCCAAGGCGCTGCGCCCAGATGTGAGTCTGCGCGGTATCGTGGGCGACGATCTCTATCGCAGCGGGCGTTTTTTGCCGATCTTGCCAAAAACTGCCGATCAGTTCCAAGGGCGCTTTGACGATGGCATTGATTTTTCCACCTGGCGGGATCGCGGCGTGACCTCGGTAGTGGTCGGCTCTTGGAATACGACAGCGGATGGATACGTCGTGAGATTTCGCCTGTTCGATGCGTTTCGCGAGCAGCAATTGATCGGCTATAGCTTTTCTGTGGAGCCGGGGCAGTTGCGCCGGGTGGCACATGAAATCAGCGATGCCATCTTTGAAAGACTGATCAACATCCCGGGTATCTTCAGTACCCGCATCGCCTATATCACCCAGAGAGAGGAAGATGCAGGCGACATCTATACACTGAATGTCGCCGATTCCGATGGGTTTGATGCCAGAACAGTGGTCTCATCCAAAAGCCCCATTATGTCGCCAGCTTGGGGGCCAGATGGCCGGAACATCGCCTATGTCTCTTTTGAGGCTGTGGAGCGCTCCGCCATTTATATTCAGGATATCTATACCGGCAAGCGCATACGCGCATCGTCAGCCGCTGGTATCAACGGCGCGCCGGCCTGGTCGCCCGATGGCAAAAAGTTGGCGTTAACTCTCTCTTACAAGGGCAATCCAGATATCTATATTTTGCATATCGCAACCGGTAACCTGACCCAGCTGACGGTCAATCATGGCATAGATACAGAGCCTGCGTGGCACCCATCGGGCGAGACGATTTTCTTTACATCCAACCGCAGTGGCAGCGTGCAAGTCTACGAGATTTCTGCACGCGGTGGCACGGCGCGGCGGGTGACCTTTGAGGGTACCTACAATGCCAATGCCGTGCCATCCCCCGATGGCAATACACTCGCTTTTGTGCACAGCCCCTCGGGCAAGCGCTTTTACATCTCCAAGTTAGATTTACGCTATGGCACCATCGAGACCCTGACGCTGGGTGTGCTGGATGAGTCACCCGACTTTTCACCCAATGGCAGAATGATTATCTACGCCCGCTCGGGCGGTCGCGATGGCGATATCTTGAGCAGTGTCTCTATCGGCGGTGAGACCACGCAGGATCTAACCGTTGGCGGCGGGGTGCGCTTGCGCGACCCCACTTGGTCGCCCTACCTGCGCGAGTAGCTAATCGCGCGCGCTCCTCGCTCAGATCAGTTGGCCCTGCAATTCGACCAGCAGCACGATGCCGACCAACAGCAGAACGGGCAGCTCGTTAAACACGCGATACCAGCGCGCGCCCCGATCATTCCGATCGTGCAAAAAGGCGTGCCAATAGTGCACGCACAACCCGTGGTAGATCAGCAATAAGCCGACGAGCACCAGCTTGGCTTGCAGCCAAGGCTGCTGCATGAGGTCCGCCCTGACCGACAACAGATAGGCGCCCGAGGCCAGTGTTAGGATGCCAGCGGGTGTCATGATGCTCCACAGTAGGCGCCGCTCCATTACCTTAAAGCGTGCGTTGCTCGTCGCATCGGTGGCATCGGCGTGATAGACAAATAGCCGAGGCAGATAGAAAATTCCGGCGAACCAAGCGACCATCGACACGATGTGCAACGACTTGACCAGCAAAAATATCATGTGGTTTGCAGCAGCTTTTGTAGTCTCTCCGTTAGGGCGTCAGCATCAAAGGTGCCAATTTTTCGCAGGGCAATCCGCCCATCGGGTGCGATGATATAGCTGGTCGGTGTCAGGCGCACATCGCCAAATGCTTTTGCCAGCTCCCCATCGGTATCCAGTGCAATGGTGTAGGGCAATTGCATGCGCTCTGTCAGCTCGCGCACGCTGTCGGGCTCGTCGTAGTACATGGCGACGCCGATGATGGTCAGGCCATCTGGGTGCAGGGTCTCGTGCAGCTGTTTCAACAGCGGTATCTCGTGGATGCAGGTCACGCAAGAGGTCGCCCAAAATGTGATCAGCACGGGTTTGCCCTCTAGGCTGGAAAGCGCGATCGACTCACCTGTGAGGGTGTTAAATTTCACTTGGGGTGCCGGCCCAAGCCCGGATGGCATCCAGATAACAGCGGCCAGAGACACGCCGAGCAGTGCGATAAAAATCAGATGTTTGCCAGATAACTTGCGGGTGGGCTTTGTCATTTTATTGTCAGGGTGTGCTGCGAATATGCTCTGTGGGCAGTGTATCAAACAGTGCGCGTTGGTTGTTTTGATAGTAGGTTAAGGCACGCTTAACCGCCTGCACCACCGCGTGTGTGCTGATTGTAGCACCGGTGATCTGATCGATCTGCCCGCCCGCCCGCCGCAGGCGCCAATCGCTGGTATTGCTCAGGGATTTGCCCTTGAGAGAGTGGATCCAAGGATCGCGCGCCGGTGTAATCTTATCGCCAAGCCCCGGCGTCTCTCGGTGGGCGATGACCCGCACCCCCGCTAGGCTCGCATCCGCGTGGTAGATGGCGACGATCAGGTCGATGGCACCGCCGTAGCCTGCCTCGGTACGCACCTGCAACCAGATGGCGACCGGCTGCCCATCGCGCCTTGCGCGATAGGCGCGGGCAGCGTCTCTACCGAGTGCATTGTCGATCACGATCCAATCCTCGGTGGGTTGGTTGTCGTAGGCGCTGCTGTCGATCAACTCTTGCAGCAGGGTTTCGAGATAGCGCTGCTGGGCTTTTTCGATGGGCGCTTGGCTCAGATGGGCGGCCAGAGAGATGGCGTACAGGCCGATCAGGGCGATGCACATTAGGCTGACACCATCGCGCAGGCTCAGAGACAGCGTTTTTGTGAGCCAAGCTTTCATCGCGCGTGGCCAAATGGGCGCGGTCTGGTCCAGTGATCGATCAGCGGGGCACACATATTGGCGATCAGGACGGCAAAGGCGATGCCATCGGGATACCCGCCCCAAGTGCGTATGCAATAGGTGAGCATCCCGATCATCAGGGCATAGATCAGCCGCCCTTGGCGACTGGTGGCGGCGGTGCTGGGGTCGGTGGCGATAAAAAATGCACCGAGTATCGAGGCGCCGGCGATGAGATGAAATGCCGGCGTTGGGTAGCGCATGTCATCGATAAGGTGAAAGCCAGTGGCCATAATCGTTAGCCCAAGCAACACGCCCGCCGGTATGTGCCAGCTAATGATGCCTCGGTATAGCAGCCACAGGCCGCCGATCAGCCAAGCGGCGGCCAGCGTCAGGTATGGCCTAGATAGGGTGGTCGAATCTGTGCCCAGCTGCCAGATGGTCTGGCTGCGCACTTGATCTAGCGGGGTCGCCTGTGTCAGGGCATCCCACTGCTCGCTGCCATGGCGCGTCATATCGAGACTCTGCCAGAGATTGAGACTCGCGGTGTGGCTTGGGTCGATCCAGCGGGACATTTGATCTGGAAAAGAGATAATCAGCACCGCATAGCCGACCATCGCCGGGTTGAAGAGATTGTGCCCCAAACCCCCGTAGGCGTGCTTGGCGACTACGATGGCAAAGAACGCCCCGATCGGCACCAGCCACCAGTCGCAGCCAACCGGCATACTCAGCCCCAGCAGCCAGCCCGCAACCAGCGCGCTGTGATCCGATAGCGTGTATAAGTTGCGCTGGCGCGCCCACACAACCAGTGCCTCCAGCAGCATACAAAAGACTATGCCAAGACAGACGTTGATCAGCACCCCTAGCCCAAACCAATGGCTGTAGACCAAGGTGCCGGGCACGAGCCCCAGCGCCAGATCGCGCATGATCGTTGCGACCTGCTGGGTCGGTCGGTGGTGTACTGTCGGTTGCATCGGGTTAGTCGGAGTGCAACTCGGCCCGCGCCCGCGCCCGCGCCAGTGCTTGGGCGATTTCGTTGGGTGGGGATGCTGCGGGTGCGGATTGTATGGTTTTCAGCGTCTGGTCGTGCGCCTGGCGCTGGGCCGCCGCCTCCTGCGCGAGGCGTTGCTCGCGGGCTTCAAAGCGGGCCTGCGCCAGCTCGCCTTGTCGTTGCTCGGCGAGCTGTTGGGCGCGTTGTCGCTTGGCTTGGCGGTAGGACTGGGTCAGTGGAATGTGGCTTGGGCAGACAGCGTCGCAGGCGCCGCATTCGATGCAGTCATCGAGGTGGTAGTCCAGCGCCAGCTTGAGATCATCGGCGCGAATGTGTTGGTAGAGCTGCTGGGGCAGTAGTCTTGCCGGGCAGACCGGCTCGCACAGGCCGCAGCGAATGCAGGGTTTTTGCACGGGCTTTGGTTGTTGTTCGCGCACGATAATCGCATTGGTTGTGGCCAGCACGGGCAGGTTGTCGTGCGCGATCTCCAGGCCGCTGAGCGCCCCGCCGAGCGTTAGGTGCACATCGGTTTTTGTATAGCCGCCCGCCGCCTCGATCAGGTGGCGAATGGGCGTGCCCAAAGGGGCCTCGATGTTGCCCGCTTGGGCGATGGCATCGCCGCTGAGGGTGACCAGGCGCGAGACCAGCGGTCGCCCAAGCGCAATAGCGCGGTAGATGGCGTGGGCGGTGGCGATATTGAGCAGACAGATGCCGTGCTCGGTCGGCGGTGTGGCGCGCGGTAGCTCGTAGCCGAGCAGCAGTTTGATCAGCTGCCCCTCGCTGCCACTGGGGTAGCGATCGGTGATGGGCACCAGCTCGATCTGCGCCCCCAGCGACTCTATCGCCGTTTGCAGCTTGACGATCGCGCTCTGTTGGTGGCGGTCGATACCGATCAGGACGCGGCTCGCCGCTAGGGCTTGCTGTGCAATTTGCACCCCTTGCACGATCTCCTGCGCTTGCGCATCGATCAGCGCCCGATCGCAAGTAATGGCCGGGTCGCACTCGATCGCGTTGATGATTAAGTAGTCGGCTGCCTGCGCCAGCTTGTCCGCTGTGGAGAAACCGCCACCGCCGAGACCGAGCACACCGCAGGCACGCAGGTGCGCGATGATCTGTTCGCGCGATCGGTGGCTCGCTGGCAGTGGCTGGGGGGCAGCCCAGTCATCGCGCCCATCGGTCTGAATCGAGACGCAAGCGCTGGCGCGATCACTGGCCGACTGCTGGTGCGCGATGTCGATGATGCGCCCAGAGCTCGATGCGTGTAGCGGGCGTGGCGATTGCGGCTCGGTCAGACACTGGCCTTTTTTTACCGCATCCCCCAGCTGGACACATAACTGTGCGCCCTCGGGTATGGGCAGGTGTAGCTGCGGCGGCAGCGGCATGGCGATGCGCGGTCCATTCACCTTGGCGGGCAGGCGGTCGGCGCGCAGCCCGCCCGAGATGCTGCTCGGCTTGGGTTGTGGTTTTGGTGCGATGCGCTTCACAGGCACGGCCACACGCGTCGACAGAGGGGCGGGCGCGACCGCCTCGAGCGTGATGCAATCTACCGGACAGGGCGGCAGGCACAGGCCACAGCCCGTGCACTGATCTGGCACAATCGTGTGGGTGTAGCGGGCGGCACCGATAATCGCATCGACCGGGCAGGCGCGCACACAGAGCACACAGCCGATGCAGCTGGCCTCGTCGATCCGTGCCACCTGGGGCGCACTCGGTGGCGTGCCATAGGCCGGATCGAGCGCGAGGTTTTCACAGTTGAGCAAATCGGACAGCTTTTGCACGCAGGCCTCCCCACCGGGTGGGCAGCGATTGATCGGCGTGCCCTGCTGCACGATAGCCTGGGCGTACGGGCGGCAGCCCGGATAGCCACACTGGCCGCATTGGGTTTGTGGCAGACAGGCGTTGACCGCCTCGATCAGGCGCTGATCGCGCCTAGGCAACAGGGTGCTGACAAAACCCAACAGCAGCCCGAGCGCGCCTGCCGCCAGCACCAGTAGCAGCACACTCATGTGGCGCCGAGACCACTGAACCCCATAAATGCCAGCGACATAATACCGGCGGTAATCAGTGCGATGGGGCTGCCCTGGAGTAGTTTGGGCACATCGGACAGCGCGGTGCGCTCGCGCAGGGTGGCAAACAACAACAGCACCAGCGTAAACCCAAGAGCGGCGCCAAAGCCATACACCATAGATTCGATCAGCGTGCGCGCCTGTCTCGCATTGAGCAGGGCCACCCCAAGCACGGCGCAGTTGGTGGTAATGAGCGGCAGAAAAATGCCGAGCATGCGATGCAGTAACGGGCTAGTCGCGCGCATCAGCATTTCGGTTAGTTGCACCACGGCGGCTATGACGAATATAAAGCTCAGGGTGCGCAGGTGGGTCAGATCGAATGGCAACAGGATATAGGTATTGATCAGATAGCCCGATGTGCTCGAGAGCGTCAGCACAAAGGTGGTGGCGATGCCCATGCCCAGCGCCAGATCGCGCTTGGAGGAGACGCCAAAAAACGGGCACAGCCCTAAGAACTGCATCAGCACCAGGTTATTCACGATCACTGTGCTCAGAATAATAAGTATATAATTGGCGAACATATCGGAAATGATACCGCATGTTGTCGGGCTGTTTGCTCGCGCTTGGGTATCGACGCCGTTTCACAATTCACTAGCGAGCAGCGCGCGTATCGCCGCCGCGCTGGACATGTACCTCTACTATGTGCCCAATCGACAAACCCCCTTATTCCGACTACGGCTTTGCGACGCGTGCCATCCATGCAGGCCAGGTGCCGGACCCCGCCACCGGCGCCATTATGACGCCCATCTACGCCAGCTCGACCTATGTGCAGTCTAGCCCCGGCGTGCACCAGGGATACGACTACAGCCGTGGCACCAACCCCACGCGCGAGGCGTTTGAGGCTTGTCTTGCGAGCCTAGAGCAGGGGCGGGTCGGCTATGCCTTTGCCTCTGGGCTGGCGGCGACCAGTGCGGTGCTCGACCTGCTCGATCAAAATGCGCACATCATCGCGCTGGACGATCTCTATGGGGGCACGCATCGCTTGTTCGAGCGGGTGCGCGGGCGCACCACCGGCTTGCAGTGCAGCTTTATCGACCTGTCCGATGCCGCCCAGATCGAGGCGGCTATCCGACCCAATACCAAGATGATCTGGGTGGAGACCCCGAGCAATCCACTGCTCAAAATAGTCGATCTTAAAATGATTGCCCAGATAGCGGCGCGCCACCAGCTGATAGCCGTGTGCGATAACACCTTCGCATCGCCCTATCTACAGAACCCGCTGCTGGATGGTTTTGACCTAGTGGTGCACTCGGTCACTAAGTATCTAAACGGGCACTCCGATATCATCGGCGGTGCTGTGGTGGTGGGGGAGCGCGAAGACCTGGCCGAGCAGTTGGGGTTTATTCAGTTCGCAGTCGGGGGGATTAGCGGCGTATTCGATGCCTTTTTGGCGATGCGCTCGCTCAAGACGCTGGCGGTACGCATGCAGGCGCACTGTCAGAGCGCCCTGCGCATCGCGCAATTTCTCGAAGCCCACCCACGCATTGAGCGGGTGTACTACCCGGGGTTGGCCTCGCACCCACAGCATGCCTTGGCCGGTGCCCAGATGCGCGGGTTTGGCGGTATTGTGAGCGCGCGCGTTAGCGGCGGTGCCGAGGGCGCGAACAAATTTTTAGGCCGCTGCAAGTTATTTGCACTGGCGGAGAGCCTGGGGGGCGTCGAGAGTCTGATCGAGCAGCCGTCCACCATGACACATGCCTCTTTGCCCGATGATGTGCGTGCCAGCTTGGGCATCGACGATGGTTTGGTGCGGTTGTCGGTTGGGCTAGAGGATATCGATGATCTGTTGGGCGAGCTGGAGCATGCATTGGCGCCGTGATAGTCGCGTTTGATCAGCTGTCGACCGAGCAGGCGTATGCCACCATGGTGCAGAGCGTGGTGCCGCGCCCGATCGCTTGGGTGTTGTCCGAAAATCCCGATGGCGGGTTTAATCTGGCCCCTTTCTCCTATTTTAATGCGGTCTGTACCGAGCCGCCGCTGATTATGTTCTCCACCATGGCCAAGCCCGATGGCGGCTCGAAGGACACCCGGCTGAATATCGAGCGCAGCGGGCGGTTTGTGGTGCATATCGTGAGTCGTGACTGCACCGAATTGATGAGCCAGACTTCGGCAGACTTTCCCTATGGTGTGTCCGAGGCGGCGTCACTGGATATCGCCCTGACCGAGTTTGATGGCTTCTCGCTGCCACGGGTGGCCGCGAGCGATCTGGCCATTGCCTGCAATATGGAAATGATGCAACCTATCGGCACGGCCAATCAGTGTATGATTTTTGGTAGAGTGGATCGGATGTACCTTGCCGATCGCGTGGTCGCAGAGGATGCGCGTGGCCGTCTTAAGATTCGGGCGGATCTGTTAGACCCTGTGGCGCGCCTCGGTGGCGGCGAGTACGGTACGTTTGGGGATATACTGACCGTTCAGCGGCCATCGTGATATGTTTGGGGTCGAGGGTAGCTAAGAGCCGGTAGCGGCTGGAGCAGAGGATGAAAACTGCATTAATCATTTTAGTGGTATTGGCATCTATCGAGGTGACGACCTTGCTGGTGCTCTCGAGTATGGTCGGGCTGATCTACACCCTAGCTTGGGTTGGGACCAGTGCCTTTTTTGGTTGGCGCGTCTTGCGTGTCAATCGCATGAGCAGCGGCATCGTCATAGATGCGCGCACGCAACTGATACGAGGAGACGAGCCTGCCTACAGCCTCCTGTTGCAAATTACCCGTGTTTTTGGCGGCATTTTTTTGTTGATCCCAGGGCTGACGACAGATGTTTTAGGGGGCTTGTTGCTGGTGACACCCCTGCGCACGCTGTTGCCCTCTTGGATTTTCTCAAAATTGCCAAAGTACAAATGGGGGCCGAATATGAGTGCACCCGATCGCAATCAGTCGCGCTCTGATCTGGAGCCATAAGCGAAACGGTATATCGCTGAGCCTACAGCTGGGTGGGCAATAAAATATTTCTGCGGTGCGGCCTTGTTTTTTTTCTAGGCGTCACCATATTACTTTCACTTTTAGGGGGTAGTGCATCTATCGCACGCCCTTGGTTTTTTTGTCTGTCAATTTTTTATGAGGGAAAATAATGAAAATTCGCCCATTACGTGATCGTGTAGTTGTCAAGCGCATGGCGGAGGAGCGCAAGAGTGCTGGGGGCATCGTGATCCCCGATACGGCAACCGAGAAACCCATGCGCGGCAAGGTACTTGCAGTGGGTGGGGGCAGAGTGCTCGATAACGGCACCACCCAAGCTGTGGATGTCAAGGTTGGCGATCAAGTGCTATTTGGCAAGTACTCAGGCACCGAGTTGAAGCTCGATGGCGAAGAGCTTCTGGTGATGCGTGAAGACGACATCATGGCGGTGCTATAACTGATTTTCAGTTGCCTAGCTATTCACTGTATATATTGTTCTAAGAGGAATTTCAGATTATGAGTGCAAAAGAGGTTTATTTTTCAGACGACGCACGCTCCAGAATGTTGCGTGGTGTCGATGTGTTGGCCAATGCTGTCAAGGTCACCTTGGGTCCTAAAGGGCGCAATGTGGTGTTGGACAAATCGTTTGGCGCACCGACCGTAACCAAAGATGGCGTCTCCGTTGCCAAGGAAATCGAGCTTAAAGATAAGTTCGAAAACATGGGCGCGCAGATGTTGAAGGAAGTCGCATCCAAGACCTCCGACATCGCAGGCGATGGCACCACCACCGCCACGGTTTTGGCGCAGTCGATTGTACGCGAGGGCCTGAAGGCCGTTGCAGCTGGCATGAACCCAATGGATCTAAAGCGCGGCATCGACAAGGCTGTTAGCGAATCGGTCAAGGGTTTGGCCAAGATGTCTTCGACCTGCAAAAGCTACAAGGAAATCGAGCAGGTTGGCACCATCTCAGCTAACTCCGATGTCTCTATCGGTCGCATTATTGCCGATGCGATGGAGCGGGTTGGCAAAGAGGGCGTGATCACGGTCGAAGAGGGCCAATCGCTGGCCAACGAGCTCGAAGTGGTCGAGGGTATGCAGTTTGATCGGGGTTATATCTCACCCTATTTCATCAACAACCAAGAGGGCATGAGTGCCGACTTGGAAGACCCTTACATCCTGCTGTTCGACAAAAAGATCTCCAGCATTCGCGAGCTTTTGCCAACACTAGAAGCTGTGGCCAAGGCGAGTCGTCCGCTGCTGATTATCTCAGAGGATATCGAGGGTGAAGCCCTGGCAACGCTAGTGGTCAACAGCATGCGCGGTATCGTCAAGGTATGCGGTGTCAAGGCACCTGGGTTTGGCGATCGTCGCAAGGCTATGTTGCAGGACATCGCGATTCTCACCGGTGGTCAGGTCATCTCCGAAGAGGTTGGCTTGTCGCTTGAAAAGGCGGTGTTGGGTGATCTGGGTACTGCCAAGCGCGTGACGGTAGATAAGGAAAACACCACCATTATCAACGGGGCTGGCAAGAAGAAAGAAATTCAGGCCCGTGTCGAGCAGATTCGCATGCAGATCGAGCAATCGACCTCTGATTACGACCGCGAAAAACTGCAAGAGCGTGTTGCCAAGCTTGCAGGCGGTGTGGCTGTGATCAAGGTGGGTGCCGCTACCGAAGTGGAAATGAAAGAGAAAAAGGCACGCGTCGACGATGCCCTGCACGCCACGCGCGCAGCGGTTGAAGAGGGCGTGGTCACAGGTGGTGGCGTAGCGCTACTGCGCGTCTCGGTCGATATTGCCAAGCTCAAGGGCGATAACGAAGATCAGACCGTCGGCATCGACATTGCGCGTCGCGCCATGAAAGAGCCGCTGCGTCAGATCGTCAGCAACGCCGGCGAGGAGCCCTCGGTGGTTGTCAACAATGTGATCGAGGGTGGCACTGGCAGCTACGGCTACAATGCGACCACTGGTAAGTATGGCGATCTGACCAAGCTCGGTATACTGGATCCGACCAAAGTGACCCGCTCTGCTTTGCAGCATGCCGGTTCCATTGCCGGTCTGATGATCACCACTGAAGCGATGGTTGCCGAATTGCCGAAGACAGATGCACCTGCTGTTGGTGGTGGCGCCGGTGGTATGCCCGATATGGGCGGCATGATGTAACAGCACGCCGCTGTGTGCTAAGAGAAAGCCTCGCCGTTTTTTACTGGCGGGGCTTTTTTTTAGCTTGTGTTTTTTTGGTGTTTCGGGTAAAACACACCATTGAGTTTTTTATTTGATGGAGTGTGGAAGCATGATCGGTAAGATTACCAGCAATATCCCAGTACTGTCTAAGTACAACCTTGCGAGTGCGCTGTTCCTTGTATTCGCCATGTCTGCTAATTTTGCGATGGCATCGGATGACGATGACGATGTTGCACCGGCACCGCCCTCAATCGGTGCAGATGTCCCGCTGACCTATTTTGGCCCTTCACCCTCTCAGGTGCAAAAAGAGTTAATCGGCCCACACCAGTTGCTGAAGTCCGGTAAAGTGGACTTGGATGAAGGCACCCTGACCCTACCGCTCTACAAGGGCAAGATGCGAAATGGTGACTTTGTTTGGTATATCGTTACCGATACCGACGACAAAGAAAATGCGGAGCAGTTGGGGCTCAATCATTCCGGTAAGTTAACCTACACCGATATCGGCAAGGCGGTTCGCAGAGGTAAATTGATCGCCGACACAGATGGTCGACCAATAGTTCTCTTCAAGGCGGGCACGGTAGATTTCTCGCCAGAGAGATCGCTCAAACCGGGTAAAAAGCCAAACTACTTCCCACCAAAAGAATTTCAGCCCGGTTCTGTGGGCGATGAGGATTACTCCCCACTGGTGAAAATTCTCAATGCCGGTGGCCATATTTACAACGCGCCGATAGTCGCCTCAAATGTGACTGAGGCAACTCTAAATAAATACTGTGATGGCGATCCAGACTACAGTGTCGTGCACGACAAGGTCGTGTCTATCTGCCCAAAAGAGCAGACAGTCACGATTAAGCTGACCTCAGGTTTTAGCTTTGCTCGGCCCGTGTTGTATCTGACAACAGAGGCGAACCATCCGCTGCCCGCTACCTTGGAGGGTGCCACCTATGCGCCGGGTCTAAAAGACATTCCAACTGGTGGGGATGACAGTCTATTTAGTTCCGTCGAGCGAATTTTTGTCGCCATCAACGGTCACACCGGCAAGGGTAACCCGCATCGACAGGGCTTAAATAGTGCGATTTCAGATCATGCCTCCCCCTTGAATGTCTTGGGCGGCATACCGACCATCGCCACGGACTACAGTCCGTTGTGGGATCTGAATCCATTTGTCTGGACGGCTAAGGCGATCAAAAAAGGCTATCGCTCACGGCTTGTCGAAGAGTTTGACATACTGGGTAAAGTGGAGCAGGGCTGGTTGACTGGGCTAGATGGCAAGGATTTTGGCTCGGTGGGTTTTGTGGTGAACTGCCCGATTGTCTTTAGATTCCT
>CAZROX010000039.1:0-12998 GCA_964601845.1 uncultured Halothiobacillaceae bacterium | reverse complement strand
GGTTCAAGAGAATTACAAGATACTAAAAGCGGCGATGAAGTAACACCAATTGGCCCATAGCAAGCACGTGCCACGACCACACCAATGGCTTGGCAGCATCGCCCTCTACCAAGCTGCCACATCAGAGCTAACAGCCCCCCAGCCAAGTTGATACAAGCACGCTACACCACAACCACCAACAAGCCTCGACAATAGCCACAACTTGCCCACACCCCAAGCCATCCCCAATCCAATCTAGAACAATCCACCCAGCACATAATCCTTACCTGCAAATGATATTGATTCTCATTCGCCTTTGTACTATCATTTAGATTCAGACATTAACCCTAACCAATCGAGGATCAATTTCATGTTCGTGCGTGTGCCATCGCTGTCATCCCACCACCACTTAGTCGCGCGTCTGTTAGTCGCGCTCATGTTGTGTACCGCCTCGGTGGCCAACGCAGCCAATGACGAGATCACTTTGTATTCCGCCCGCTCCGAGCCGCTGATTAAACCGCTGCTAGATCGCTTTAGCGAGCGCCATGGTATCGAGGTGAATTTAATTACCGGCAAGGCGGGTGTGTTGATCGAGCGCCTGAAGCACGAGCCAGCAGGGCGGGCCGATGTGTTGTTAAGCACCGATGCGGGGCGGCTGTACTATGCGGACTCGCTCGGTCTGTTTCAGCCGATTGACAGTGAGGTTTTGCAAAGTCGGGTGCCGGCACACTATCGCAGCACCGACAATACGTGGTTTGCCTTGTCGGTGCGCTCGCGTGTCATCGTCTACAGTTTGGATCGCGTCTCGCGAAACAGGCTCTCTACCTATGAGGACCTGACAGATCGCCAATGGCGCGGGCGCATCTGTCTGCGATCATCCAACAACATCTACAACCAGTCGCTGCTGGCATCGCTCATTGCACATCTGGGGCCGATAAAAGCCGAGCGCTGGGCCGAGGGCATGGTGCAGAACATGGCCCGCCGACCCAAGGGCAACGATCGGGCGCAGATTCTCGCCGTGGCGGCAGGTGTGTGCGATCTAACGCTGGTGAATACCTATTATGTTGGGCTGATGAAAACATCGCCCGATCCGGCACATCGCCGTGCCAGTGACAAGGTTGGGGTGTTCTACCCCAATCAAACGGGCACGGGCCAAGCGGGCCGAGGCGCGCATATGAATGTGGGTGGGGCCGGTGTGGTGCGTGGCTCGAAATCGGTCGCCGCGTCTGTGAAGTTGCTGGAGTTTTTAGTGAGCGATGAGGCGCAGACGTGGTATGCCCAGGTCAATCACGAGTACCCGGTTGTCGCCGGCATACCGCCAAGTCCGGTCATCGCAAGCTTTGGGTCGTTTGTGCAGGATGATCTGCCGGTGCAACGGTTGGGCGAGCTCAATAGAGCGGCAGTGCGGATATTCGATCGTGCTGGCTGGCGCTAAGCCGATGCGTTAATCGACATGCCGTTACAAAAGCACCTGCCCCTGTGGTGCCTCTTCGCCATCGCGATAGCCGCGCTGGTCAACTTGCCTGCGGCGACCATTATCAGCTCGTGGTTTTGGCCGACCGATGGACAGTGGCAGCATCTGGCAGAGACCTTGCTGCTGGAGTATGTCGGCCACTCGCTGCTGCTCATACTCGGGGTGGCTTTTGGCACGGGCGTCATCGGGGTGTTCTGTGCTTGGTTCACCAGCGTGTACAGTTTTCCGGGGCGACAATTTTTTTATTGGGCGCATGTGCTGCCGCTGGCGATCCCCAGTTATATCGTCGCCTATGCCTACTCGGGTGCGCTGGAGCCTGGCGGTAGCGCCCAGAGTGTGCTGCAATTTTTGGGGCTGGGTCGCGGCGATTGGCTGCCCGATATTCACACGCTGGGCGGGGCGATCTTCTTATTTTCGCTGGTGCTCTATCCCTATGTGTACCTGTTGGCGAGAGTCGCCTTCAGCCAGCAGTCGATCCGCTTGGGCGAGGCGGCGCAAACTTTGGGCTACAGTGCTTGGCGCCAGTTTTGGTACGTGGCCTTGCCGTTGGTGCGCCCGGCGGTGCTCGCCGGTATGGCACTGGCCACCATGGAGACGCTGGCCGATTTTGGCCTGGTCGAATACCTCGGCGTCACCACCCTGAGCACCGGCATTTATCGGGCGTGGTTTAGCCTGTTCGACATCACGCTCGCCGCGCGCCTGGCCAGCGTGCTGATGTTGTTCGTGGTGGTCTTGTTAGGGCTGGAGCACTACTCGCGCCGCCGCATGCACCTGTATCAATCGAACAAGCGCGATCAGCTCGCCCAGCCGGTTGCGCTCGCGCCCGGGGTGGGGCTGATTGTGATGGCATTGTGTGCGCTCCCCTGGGTGTTGGGTTTTTTGCTGCCGGTGATCCAGTTGTTGTACTGGGCATCCCTGACATTTGAGCAGACCTTGAATTGGCAGTTTGTCCAGCTCGCGCTCAATAGTTTTGCCTTGGCATTGGCTTGCGTCTTTATCGTGACGATACCGGCGCTGATTATGGTGTATGGCCATCGCATCTACCCATCGAAAATCATGCGCGGGTGTATGTTGTTTAGCTCCAGCGGCTATGCGGTGCCCGGGTTTGTGATCGCCATCGGCGTGCTGGTGCCGATCAGCTATCTGGAGAGTGGGGTGCGCTCGCTGTTAGCTTACAGTTTTCAGCTGTCTGTCGATACGCTTATCAGTGGCAGCATTTTGATGTTGTTAATCGCCTATCTCGTGCGCTTTTTGTCTATTCCCATCCGTGGCATCGAGGCGGACTTGTCGCAGATCAGTCAAGATATGGATGCGGCTGCCAGCACGCTCGGGCACACGCGCTGGCAGATTTTACGCCGTGTGCATCTGCCGATACTGCGCCGCAGTTTGCTCGTCGCGGGGGTGATCACATTTTTGGAAGCCCTAAAAGAATTGCCGGCCACGCTGGCGCTGCGACCGTTAAACTTCAATACACTGGCGGTGCGCGCCTACGAGTACGCGAGCGATGAGCGCCTGCCGGAGACGGCCTGTGTGGCGCTGAGTATTGTGCTGGTGGGGGTGGTGTCGCTGATAATATTGACACGTTTGGAGCGGAGGCGGTTGGCGTGAGTCATTTGCAAGTACAACAGGTGGACCTGAAATACGGTGCGCAATCTATTCTTAGCCAGATCAGTTTCGATCTGCATGCCGGTGGTATCGGCTGCCTGCTCGGTGCCAGCGGCTGTGGCAAAACCAGCCTGCTGCGCGTGCTCGCCGGATTGGTGCGCTTGGAGCGTGGGCAGGTGTTGCTCGGTGAGCGGGTGCTGTCGGACGAGCGGGTGCACCTGCCGACCAATCAGCGCGACATCGGCATGATGTTTCAAGATTTTGCTTTGTTTCCGCATCTGTCGGTGACAGAGAATATCGCTTTTGGCTTACAGACATGGAGCCGTTCCGATCGCGATCAGCGGGTGGAAAAAATGTTGGCGTTGATGGAGTTGCAATCTATGGCACAGCGATTGCCGCACGAGCTATCCGGTGGCCAGCAGCAGCGGGTTGCGCTGGCGCGCTCGATTGCCCCCAAGCCCTCGCTGTTGTTGCTCGATGAGCCTTTCAGCAATCAGGATCGAGAGCGCCGCTTACAATTGGCCGATACCTGTTGTCAGCTATTGCGCGCCGAGCGGATTACCTGCCTGATGGTGACCCACGACCAGCAGGAGGCATTCGCCCTGGCAGATCGGGTCGGCATGTTGCACCTCGGTGCCTTGCAGCAGTGGGACCTCGGTTACAACCTCTACCATCGGCCCGACAATCGCATCGTCGCCCAGTTTATCGGCGAGGGGATATTTTTGCCGGTGACCATCAACACCGAGGGTGAGCTGGTGACACCGCTGGGCGTGGTGGGCGCAAAGAACATGCTGCCCATCAATGCTGCCGCCAGCGGTGTGCTGAGTTTGCTGGTGCGCCCAGATGACATCCTGCACGATGACGATAGCCCCTGGCAGGCAGAGGTAATCGCCCGCGCCTTTCGCGGTGCCGAATGCTTCTATACCCTCCGGTTAGATAACCGCGTCGATGTGCCCTGTCTGGCCCCGAGCCATCACGATCACAAAATTGGCGAGCGGATTGGCATCAAGTTGCAGATGGATCATCAGGTGATTTTTGATGGCGAGCAGGCGCTAGTTAACTAGTGGTGCGCGCCGAGTCATCCTCACCGATGCAGCAACTCAAGGCGATCTGTCTGCTGATTCGCCTGCATCGACCTATTGGCACCTTATTGTTGCTCTGGCCGACCCTGTGGGCGCTGTGGATTGCAGCGGCGGGTGTGCCAGATATCGGCTTGCTCGCCATCTTTATTCTCGGCACATTTGTCATGCGCTCCGCCGGATGTGCAATCAACGACTACGCCGATCGCAAGCTCGATGCCAAGGTGAGTCGCACGCGTAACCGCCCGCTGGCAACCGGCGCACTGTCGCCGAAGGTGGCGTTGGTCGTCTGTTTTGGCTTGCTGCTGGTCGCATTCGCGCTGGTTGCGCTGACAAATCGGCTGACCATTTATCTGTCACTGGTCGGCGGTGCCTTGGCGCTCTTGTACCCGTTTGCCAAGCGCTTCACCGACCTGCCACAGCTGGTGCTCGGCATTGCATTTAACTGGGGTGTGCCGATGGCCTACGCGGCTCAGCTCGGTTACCTGACCGAGATTGTGTGGTGGCTGTATGCCGCCGCCGTGTGCTGGACACTGGCCTACGATACGATCTACGCCCTGGTCGATCGGCCGGACGATCTGCTGGCCGGTGCGCGCTCATCGGCTATCTTTTTTGGTCGATTCGATCTGCTCGCCATCGGGCTGGCGCAGTTGGCCATGCTGTTGCTGTTAGCCTATGTGGGCTACAGTTTAGATTTCAGCGCTTGGTTTTGGGCCGGTTGGGTGGGTGCCTGTGCCTTGTCTGGCTATCAGCAGTACGCGATACGAGGGCGCGATCCAGAGAAATTATTGCGCGTGTTCGGCTCCAGTCACTTGGTCGGCATGGCCATTTTTATCGGTATCGCCCTGCACTATCAGTTTGCCACCTAGCGCGTAGCCGCACGGGCAAATGCCCACACAGTCACCGAGCTTGCGCCCTGCAACTTGAGCACCCTGGCCAGTTCACTGGCAGTCGCACTCGTGGTCACGACATCATCTATCAGCGCCAGATGCTTGCCAGCCACGCTATCTGTGACACAAAATGCACCGCGCACATTGCGCTGCCGAAGGCGCGCAGAGAGCGATGACTGTACCGCCGTGGAGCGCGTGCGCATTATGGCGCGCGCATGGACGGGGCATTGCAGCGCTTGGGCGACGACCTTGGCCAGCGTGTGCGCATGATTGAAGCCGCGCTCTCGCAGGCGCGCGCTGTGCAGCGGTGTCGGCACAATCAGATCGGGTCGGGGGATCTGTTGTTGGCGTAGGTATGCGACCAATAGTCTCCCCATCAGCGGGGCCATGTGCAGGGATTGGTTGAATTTGAGCTGGCCGATGATGTGATCACAGGGCGCCTCGTAACTATAGGGTGCCAGCATCTGATCGTACTTGGGTGGTTTTCTCAGGCAATGGCCGCAGGCGCTGATTTTTGTGTCGTGTCTTTGCGGTAGCGCACAGCGGGGGCAGGGGTTGTGATTGATGGGCAGGTCATCCAGACACCCTTGGCAGATGGCCAGGCGCGCCAGGGCGCGATCGCCGCACAGGGCGCAGCAGGTGACGATGGGGTTGAGGTGACGCGCGCGCTGCCAGAGGCTAGCTGCGATGCGTCTCATCGGTCTGCTCGCTACTCTGGCCGAGAATTTTTCCGAGCAGCTCGCGCACTTGCTGCGACAGATTGGCATCGGACAGGCGCACCAGCGCCCGATGCATGGCCGCGCGCATCGGGTCGATGTGCGCCCGCCAGTGACTCATGCAATCGACCAAGCCTGCCGATGTTTGCGGGTTGATCGCATCGAGCTCGATAATCCACTGGCACAACAGGTCGTAGCCCTTGCCATCTGGCCTGTGAAAGCGCGCCGGATTGCCCAGCGAATAGGCGCCCAGCAGGGCGCGCACGCGGTTGGGGTTGGTGCGATCGAATGCGGGGTGCCTGCTCAGAGACTCGACACGCGCCAGGGTGTCGCTGCGTTTGGACAGGGCCTGTAATCTAAACCACTTGTCGATCACCAGCCGATTGGCTTGCCATTTTTGCTCAAAATGCGCGAGCTGGGGGGCGATGTCGTGCGCCTCGCTATCGCACAAAATTTGCAGGGCCGCCAGCTCGTCGTTCATGCAGCGGGCGGCATCATACTGGGCGATCACCAGCTCGCGTACAGGCGCTTGATCGTTGGCTGCCAAGAGAGCGAGGCAGGTATTTTTTAATCGGCGGATGCCAATATTGTGGGCATCGGCCAGCTCGCTCTTATCGTGTTGATTGTTCTGGTAGGTCTGGTGCAACTCGGGTTCCAGCGCCTGGGCCAAGCCACAAACCATGCGCTGGCGCACGGTAAATACGGTGGGCATGTCGATGTTTTCGCACGCTTGGCTTAAGGTATCTAGGCTCGGTAGTTGCAGCATCTGCGCGAGTAGCTGTCTGTCTTCGATGTGTGAGAACAGGCTGCGATGCGCTGCAATCCAGTGCTCTGGAATCACGCTGTTTTGCGGGTCCGACATCAGTTGTAAGAATAGGCGCGTGGTCAGTTGTTGTCCGGCATCCCAACGGTTAAAGGGGTCGTCGTCGTGCATCATCAGCATCATCAGCTGGTCATCGCTGTAGTCAAAGGTGTAGTTGACCGGTGCGGAAAACCCACGCAGCAAAGAGGGCGTGGGCGGCTGATCGACCTGCTCAAACACCACCTCTGTCAGGTTCTCTTTGCACTCGATTAAAGCCTCGCTCTCTCCCCCACCCACAGGGCCTCGCAGTGCAATGGGCTGGCCGTCGCTATCGAACAGGCTGACACGGACCGGTATGTGCAGCGGCGCTGGCTCTGGGGAGAATTGGCGCAACTGCAATTGGCAGGTTTTTTTCTGGGCATCGTAGTGCATCTGAATCTGTAGCTGCGGGGTGCCGGTTTCTGCATACCAGCGTTTGAACTGGGTCAGGTCGATGCCGGAGACCGTTTGCATGGCATGGCAAAAATCATCGCAGGTGGCGGCTGTGCCATCGTGCTGCGTCAGGTAGTGCTGGACACCGGCGATAAATTTTTCCCGCCCCAACAGGGTTTGTAACATGCGGATCAACTCGGCGCCTTTTTCGTAGACGGTCAGGGTATAGA
This sequence comes from uncultured Halothiobacillaceae bacterium, assembly GCA_964601845.1. Taxonomy (GTDB): domain Bacteria; phylum Pseudomonadota; class Gammaproteobacteria; order CAZROX01; family CAZROX01; genus CAZROX01. Next base: position 5,791 of record CAZROX010000039.1, on the reverse strand, counting down.
AATTGTTGATCTCGATATAGGATTCGGGGCGTACCGGGTGGGCAACCGGGGAGGCATCCTCGCGAAACTGATGCACGCGCACCACGTCCGCATCGTCGATTCTGCAGCTGGCGCGCGAGTTCATGTCGGCGCTGAATTCTTGATCGCGAAACACGGTCAGCCCCTCTTTGAGGCTGAGCTGAAACCAGTCGCGACAGGTGACGCGATTGCCGGTCCAGTTGTGAAAATACTCGTGCGCGATCACACTCTCGATGTTTTCAAAATCCCGATCGGTGGCACTGGCCCGATCGGCGAGCACGTAGTTGGCATTGAAGATATTGAGCCCTTTATTTTCCATGGCGCCCATGTTGAAGCTTTGGGTCACATACACCATGTAGGTGTCTAGGTCGTACTCTAGGCCGTAGACTTGTTCGTCCCAGCGCATGGCCCGCTTGAGTGATTCCATGGCGTGCGCGCACTGGGAGGCGTGGCGCGCATCCAGATAAAACGCCAGCGCGATCGTGCGATTGGAGCGGGTGACATAGGTATCCTCGATGCAGGCCAGATCGCCTGCGACGAGGGCAAATAGATAGCATGGCTTGGGGAAAGGGTCCTGCCAGCAGACGAAGTGGCGATTGTTATCCAGCGGGCCTGAATCGGTGCGATTGCCGTTGGAGAGCAAAACGGGGCAGCTGTCTTGGTCGGCCTCAATGCGCACGCTAAAGCGCGCCATGACATCGGGCCGATCCAAATAGTAGGTGATGCGCCGAAAGCCTTGCGGCTCGCACTGGGTGGAGTAGCAACCATCGGCGTAGTACAGCCCCTCGAGTGCGGTATTGGTTTTGGGCGTGATCTCGGTCAGTATTTGCAGGGTAAATTGCTGGGCCGCCACCGCGATTTGTAAGCTTTGTGCATCGAGCTGATAGTCGCTCTCTGTCAGGGTGCGCCCATCGAGCACCAGTGAGCACAGGGTGATATCGTGCCCATCGAGTCGCAGTGCCCGCGCGTGCTCGCCGTTGCGCGAGATGCTCAGGGTGCTACAGACTTGGGTGCGGTTCTCTTCGATTGTGAATGTCAAATCGACCGTGTCGATGAGAAAGTCTGAGGGGCGGTAGTCGCTCAGATAGATCGGTGTGGGTGCCGTTTTTAGCATCGTGTTAATTCGCCCGCGCGTGCATCAGCCGCATTTGGAGTCACCACAGTTAAGACAAGTCATGCAGCCATCGAGCATCACCACCGATTTGACATGGCAGCGCTGGCACATGGAGGCATTGGACAGGGCCTGATCCGATTGGTCGATCTTTTCATCGGGGCTGACCAGCTCGAACTGCTCGCGCTTCTTGTCGATCAGCTCGCGTTGGTGCGGGTCGGGCTCTGGTGGCTTGATCAGCCCGATATGTATCAGGTGATGCTCTATGACATCGCCAATCTCAGCGACCAGTGAGGGCACATAGCCACCGCCACCTTGCTTCCAGTAGCCACCATTTGGGTCGAAGACAGAGCGCAGCTCCTCCACCAAAAAGGTGACATCGCCGCCCTTGCGAAATACCGCCGAGATAATGCGCGTCAAGGCGACGATCCACTGAAAGTGGTTCATGTTTTTTGAGTTGATAAAAATCTCAAATGGGCGGTGCAGCTCGTGTGCTGTGCCGGCATTGAGCACGATATCGTTGATGGTGATATAGAGCGCGTGCTCGGAGACATTGTTGGGCGTGGAGAGCTTGTAGGTGGTGCCGCTGAGCGTTTGTGGTCGGCGGACACTTTCATCCATATGGACGATATCTGGGTTATCTTTTACGACCTCAGGCTCGGCGATACGATAATCCACCACTTTTTTGTCGATGATAATAGGCATGGTCGATTAAAATTTTCCGTAGTAGCCTTCTTTGAGGGCATCGTAGAGATTGGATGCCGTGTGGGTTTCGCCCTCGTACTCAATCGTCTCATCGCCGCGCACCCGCACCACCTGACCATCTTCTAGCGTGAATTCGTAGTGGGTATTTTGCAGGTCGGCATCCTTCACCAGCACACCCTGAAACACCGCCGGATTGTAGCGAAAGGTGGTGCAGCCCTTGAGATTTTGCTCGTGGGCATACAGGTAGATGTCCTTGAATTCCTCGTAGGGAAATTCGGTTGGCACGTTGATGGTCTTTGATATGGAGGAGTCGATCCACTTTTGCGCCGCCGCTTGTATGTCGATATGCTGCTTGGGCTTGATGTGCTCCGATGTGAGGAAGTAGTCCGGCAACGGCAGGTCTTGATCCTCGGCACAACCCATCGCATGCCGATACATCAAAAGCTCGTAGGAGTAGACGCGCACTTGCTCCTTGGATTTTTTGCCCTCGCGAATGATATTGCGCGAGTACTGGTGCGCGTAGCTCGGCTCGATGCCATTGCTGGCGTTATTGGCCAGCGATAGCGAGATGGTGCCGGTCGGTGCGATGGAGCTGTGATGGGTAAAGCGCGCCCCGTGAGTCGTCAGCTGCTCGACCAACTCGGGCAGGTGCTGGGCAAGTTTTTGCATATAGCGGCTGTAGCGCCCGTGCAGGACTCGCCCCTCGACCTGACTGCCGACCCGATAGCCATCGTCCGCCATCTCTGGGCGCAGCTCAAGCATGTGGGCATCGACGGTAAATAGCTCGTCCATAATCGGTGCAGGGCCTTTCTCTTGGGCCAGCTCCAGCGCGCACTGCCAGCCGACAGCGGCCATCTCGTAGCTCACCTGCTCTGTAAAGGCGAGCGATTTTGCATCGCCGTACTGCATGCGCAACATGGTTAGGGTGGAGCCGAGGCCAAGAAAGCCGAGGCCGTGGCGGCGCTTGCGGGTAATCTCAGCGCGCTGCTCTGCGAGCATGAGGCCGTTTATCTCAACGACGTTATCGAGCATGCGCGTCATAATAGCGACGACCTTGCGGTAGGTCTCCCAGTCAAAGCTTGCCTGGGCTGTGAAGGGCTGCTGCACAAAGCGGGTTAGGTTGATCGAACCCAACAGGCAGGAGCCATAGGGTGGCAGGGGTTGCTCGCCACAGGGGTTGGTGGCGCGTATCCACTCGCAAAACCAGTTGTTGTTCATGCGGTTGACCTGATCGATTAGGATCAGACCCGGCTCTGCATAGTCGTAGGTGGAGTGCATGATGCGATCCCACAGCATGCGGGCGCGCACGGTTTGATGCACGCGACAGGCCACTTTGCCCTGATCGTTGCGGTGCAGGCCATCTTCGGTCGGCCAGTCGCGCCACACAATCTGCTCGCGTGCCAGCAGGCTCGGGTCGGCTTCGATGGCTTGGGCGCGCAGGGGGAAGATCAGATCCCAGTTGGCATCATCGCGCACCGCCTGCATGAACGCATCACTGATGAGCAGCGAGAGATTAAATTGTCGCAGACGGCCATCCTCGCGTTTGGCATCGATAAAATCCGTGACATCTGGGTGGGCGACATCGAAGGTGGCCATCTGGGCGCCGCGCCGGCCACCGGCGCTAGAGACGGTAAAGCACATGCTATCGTAGATATCCATAAAAGACAGCGGGCCGGAGGTGCTGGCACCGGCACCATGCACGTGGCTGCCTTTGGGCCGCAGGGTCGAGAAGTCATAGCCGATACCGCAGCCCGCTTTTAGCGTCAGCCCCGCCTCGTAGACCTTTTTTAAGATATCGTCCATGGAGTCTTGAATGGAGCCAGAAACGGTGCAATTGATGGTGGAGGTATTGGGTTTGTGCTGGCCGGCACCGGCGTTGGAGATGATGCGCCCAGCGGGAATGGCACCGTGGTTCAGTGCCCATAGAAACTGTTCGAACCAGTGGCGGCGCAGGGCCTCGGTCGACTCGACATCGGCCAGTGCCTTGGCCACGCGCTGATAGGTATCGTCTAGGTGCCGATCGAGTCCCTCGCCCGAGGCGCTCTTGAGCCGATATTTGCTGTCCCAAATATCTGCCGAGACCGATTGCAACGGTATGCGAGTGGGTTGATCTGTCGCTAAGCCATTGACTGCTTTTTGGGTGTCATGCATTGGGTTGCGTCAGTTTCAAAATGTATAATACGTGCTAGTGAGTGCTGGGCGCCTAGTCTGCCCGACAGCCGCCTGCTGGGCTTGATATCTTATCACTAACACCTACTTAGGACACCGACTAGGGCACCGAGATTGGAAAAAAATTTACTATGGTAGCGCGGCATTTGGCCAAATTAATCTGTTGTTGCATTGGCTGGGTGTTGCTGGCCAGTGGTTGGGCGAGCGCGGCTATCCCACCAGATTCAGCGCAGTTTGCGCAGTATTTTCGTCAGCTCGCGCAGGCGGATGCACTGATCGATGATGGGGAGCGAGATGCCGCCCGTCAGTTGCTACAAAAAGTGATCCAGCAATACCCAGATATGCCGCAGGGCTATAACACCCTGGCACAGTTAGCGGTGGAGGCCGAGGACTGGCAGGGCGGTATCGCATTGCTAGAGCAGGCGCTGGATGCCGACTCTGGCTACCATGCGGTGCACCAAAATCTGGTTTTAATCTACCGCTACCTCGCCGCGCTGGCTTACAGTGAGGCGCTGGCCGAGCAAAAATTGGCGCCCCCGAGCAAGCCCGAGCTTGTGCGTATCCCGCGCCCCGATGTCGCACCCCTAGATAAAACCGCGCTGCTCGATGGCGTGCGTGGTGCCATCGAGCAGTGGGCCGAGGCTTGGTCAGGTGCCGATGCCGATCGCTATCTCGACAGCTACGCTGCCAGCTATCACCCCGAGGGCGTGAGTCGCGCCAACTGGGAGCGCACGCGGCGCGATACCCTGGCCCGTGCCGATGATGCCCGCATCGTGCTGATCAATCCCTCTTTTGAATTGATTTCAAATCGCCATGCCCTCGCGTTGTTCAAGCAGCGCTATATCGCATCGAGCGAGCGCTACACCGCCCAAAAAATGCTGTTGCTAGAGCGAACCGATAACGGTTGGCAGATCACCCGCGAGGAGAGTTTTTCGTGAGGGGGCTAGCGGCGATCTTCTTCGCCTGCTGCATGCCCTTGCAGGCGGCGGCGAGCGATGCGCCCGAGAGCCTGTTGCTCAATGCATTCGATGCGTTTGCCTCTGGGCAGCAGGAGAGAGCATCCTCCCTGACCGAGTCACTGCTGGCTAAACACAAAAACTTTCGCCTGGCCAATATGCTCCAGGGCGATCTGCTGGCGGTGAACGGGTTACAGCTACCGCTATTTAATGCCGGCAACCAGCAAGCTGTTATCAGCTTGCAAGCGGAGGCGCAGGCGCGCTGGCAGCATCGGCAGCAGTTGAACGATCGGGGCGATGATCCGCTGGTGCCATCCAACATTTTGGGGCTTGCCCGCGACTATAGCCACGTGTTTGTGTTCGACTTGCAGGCATCGCGCCTGTATCTGTTTCAAAATACCCTGTATGGCCCGCGCCTGGTACGCGACTACTATTCCAGCATCGGTTTGCAGGGGGTTGGCAAGCAGCGCGAGGGCGATAAGAAGACGCCCCTGGGCGTGTATCGGTTTGTCGGCCATCATACAGATGATGGCTTGCCCGAGCGCTACGGTGCCGGTGCCTATCCCATCAACTATCCCAATCAGTGGGATCGATACCACAAGCGATCGGGCAGTGGTATCTGGTTGCACGGCGTATCGCGCGACACCTATAGCCGACCACCGCAAGACAGTGATGGCTGCATGGTGTTGAGCAATGAACATCTGCTGGAGGTCGGCCCGTTGATACAGGTCGATCACACACCGGTGGTGCTGGCACCCAAGGTCGATTGGGTGCCCCTATCGACCAGTGCACGGATGCGCGCAGAGGTGCTCAAGCAGGTTGAGCGCTGGCG
>CAZROX010000038.1:0-13127 GCA_964601845.1 uncultured Halothiobacillaceae bacterium | reverse complement strand
AGATGCCGAGGATGGGCACAGCGAGGTCAAACACGGCCTGTGGCACGCAGGGGGCATCGGGCAGGGTGGCGGACAAGGGGCTGCCAGAGAGCACCACCCCGCGCGGCGATGCACTCTGTAGCTGGGCTGCGCTCGCAGTGCAGGGCAGAATCTCCGCATAGATGCCGTGTTCGCGCAGGCGCCTTGCAATGAGTTGGGTGTACTGGGAACCGAAGTCCAGTACCAGGATTGTCTCTCGCATAATGGCCTTAGGAGGTAATTTGATAGTTGGGCGACTCTTTGACCACCGTCACATCGTGCACATGGCTCTCGCGTACACCGGCGTTGGTGATGCGGATCATCTCAGATTGTTGTTGCATGGTCGCGATATCTGCACAGCCGCAGTAACCCATGCCCGAGCGCAGCCCCCCGAGTAGTTGAAACACCATCGAGGAGAGTGCGCCTCTGTAGGGCACGCGACCCTCGATGCCCTCCGGCACGAGCTTGTGCTTTTCGTTCTCATCGTCCTGAAAATAGCGATCGCTCGAACCGCGTTGCATGGCGCCGATAGAGCCCATGCCGCTGTAGGACTTGTAGGTGCGCCCCTGATACAGCTCGGTTTCACCCGGTGCCTCCTCGGTGCCAGCAAATAGGTTGCCGATCATAATGGCATCGGCGCCGGCGGCAATTGCCTTGACGATATCGCCCGAGGAGCGTATGCCACCATCGGCGACCACCGGCACACCGCTGGCGTGCGCCGCCTGAGAAACATGTTGTATGGCGGTAATCTGCGGTACGCCGACACCCGCCACCACCCGTGTGGTGCAGATGGAACCTGGGCCTATACCGACCTTTAGCCCATCGGCCCCCGCCTCTATCAAGTCTTTTGCCGCCTGCTCGGTCGCGATATTGCCACTGATCACCTGCACATTGGGGTAGTGCTGTTTGACCCAGCGCGTCTGATCGAGCACCCGCTGTGAATGGCCGTGCGCGGTGTCGACCACCAACAGATCGACCCCGGCATCGATCAGTGTTTCGATCCGCGTGTGGCTATCTGCCGCGACACCCACCGCAGCGCCAGCCACTAGATGCCCGTCACTGTCCTTGCAGGCGTGCGGGTAGTTTTGCGATGTTTGAATATCCTTGAGCGTGATTAAACCGCACAGCTCATTGGCATTATCGACTAGCAAGACTTTTTCGATGCGGTGCTTGCGCAGCTTTTCCATCGCATCTTCATGGGTGGCATTTTTTGGCAGGGTGACCAAATGCTCTTGCGTGGTCATCACCTCTGATACGGGCCGGTCGGTCGCCTTTTCAAAGCGGATGTCGCGCTCGGTGACTATGCCGACCAACTGTTTGCCCGCCAGTACCGGAAAACCAGATACCCGATGTTTTTTCTTGAGTTTGAGCACCTCGGCGATGGTGGTATCGGGTGTGATAGAAAACGGATTGGTGACGACACCGCTCTCATGCTTTTTGACAGCACGCACCATATCGGCTTGTCTTTTAATGCTGCAATTTTTGTGCACGATGCCGATGCCACCCTCTTGGGCCAGTGCAATGGCCAGTTTGGTTTCTGTCACTGTATCCATGGCCGCAGAGAGCAGGGGAATATTCAGCGAGAGTGTGCGGGTGATGGTCGTTTGCAGATTTGCCTGTTTGGGTAAAATATCTGAGTGCGCTGGTCGCAACAGCACATCGTCAAAAGTTAGGCCTATCTCCTCAAGAATACGCATGGTTTATCCGGTCATTTGGTCTGTGGTCGGACTATTGTAGAGGCAAGCGCGCCCTCGTGGCGAGGAACTTGTGTCTATGCCAAAAAGCGGTGCTCAGTTTAGGTGCTGCGGCGGATTGCCGAGTGTGTTGCTCAGGTTGAGCTCGCGCTGTTTGACAATGCGCTCGGCAATTTTTTTAATGGTCGCCTTGAGCCACAAACAGACCGGTGAGTCGGCGCGGTAGTCTGCCGGGGCGATGGTCTGCACTCTTTTTTGGGTGAGTAACTGGTAGGCTTGGTCGTAGTCGGCCTCTGTGCCGGTCTGATACACGCCGCACGTGTGGCCCTTGAGCTGGTTGAGCAACGAGAAGACCGGCACATCGGATGGCCCATCGGCCAGATAGATCATATTCTCAAACGGCACCCGCCTGTGAATGGCGGGGATGGTGGAGTTGACATCTATCTGGGCGTTCTTGTTGACGCCCTTGTTGATCTCAAACAGGGCGCGCGTCTTGGTGGTGTTGTCCAGCATGTAACTGATGCGCTCGCACAGGCCATCTCGCTCTAAAAAATCGCAGCCCCAGACACCATCGACATGTTGTGCGATGCTGGAGCCTAAAATCATCTGCCGCAACCCTGTGCTGACGACATAATGCTCCAGCGTGATGCCGTGGGTGCTAAAGCGTTCGTCGGTTGTGAGTGGCACCTGTAGATGGCTGTACAGCTCGGGAATGCCACTGCAGAAGCGGATTTGCGCACCCAGCTCACGTAGTTTTTTGTTGCTGAGGTCGGAAAAGCGCCCTTGGTGCACATAGTCGATGATGTGGTTGAGGTAGGCGAGCTCGGTTGAAATCATGTGCTCGTCCGCACCGCGTTGCTGTGCGATGGTCTGATTGACCTCCTGCCAAAAATCCGCCTCATCGACCTCGTAGTGTGCGAACAAGGGCGCTTGCATGTAGCCTGGGATCAGCGTTTTGTCGAAGTCCCACACCACGGCGATCACCGTTTGTGGGGAGATGGCGCGCTCTTGTTGCATGGCTATACCTGTGTCAGATTGCCGTGTGTTTCCAGCCACAGTCGCCGATCGAGGGCGCGGCTTTTGGATAGCAGCTTGTCCATTGTCTGTAGCCCCTCGCTCTGCGGGTCGGCCTCCAGTTGTAGCAGGCGGCGCGTCTGTGGGTTCATGGTGGTTTCGCGCAATTGTGTGGCACTCATTTCACCGAGGCCTTTAAAGCGTGTAATCTCGGCCTTGTGTTTGCCCTGGTGTTGTTCGAGCAGCCGGTCTCGATCTTCGGCATTGAGCGCGTAGTGTGTGTGCTTGCCAAGGTCGATGCGATACAGTGGCGGCAGGGCGATATGGACATGCCCCCCGTGCACCAGGCTGGCAAAGTGGCGCATAAACAACGCACACAGCAAGGTGGCGATATGGGCACCATCGGAGTCGGCATCTGCCAAAATACAGATCTTGCCGTAGCGCAGGTTATCCAAGCTCGCCTCGCCCGGTGTCAGGCCGATCGCGGTGGCGATATCCTGAATTTCTTTGGAGTCGAGCAGCTGGTTGGGGCGCATCTCCCAGGCGTTGAGTATCTTGCCGCGCAAAGGGAGCACCGCCTGATACTGCCGATCGCGCGCCTGCTTAGCCGAGCCACCAGCGGAGTTGCCCTCGACCAGAAACAGCTCGGTCTGTGCGCGGTTGCGGCTGATGCAATCGATCAATTTTCCCGGCAGCGGCGTGCTGTGCACCGGCCCCTTGCGGGTTATTTTCTTGCCGCTATCAATGCGTTTTTTTGCTTGCTCGATAATCAGTTGAGCCAACTGATCGCCGGTTTTGGGATGCTGATTCAGCCACACGGAAAAAGCGTTTTCGATGGTGGATGCAATGGCGCCGGTATCGGTACCGGCCGATAGCCGCTCTTTGAGCTGTCCGGAGAATTGCGGATTTTTTATTTTGATGGAAAAGACATAGCGCAGGGGTGACCAGAGGTCATCGGGCAATAACTTGAGCCCGCGTGGCAATTTTTTATGCAGCTCGCAAAATTTGCGCATCGCCTGTGTCAGCCCGATGCGCAGACCATTGACATGTACCCCACCTTGCGGGGTCGGAATCAGATTGACGTAGCTCTCGCGCAGCCCGTGCTGTTCTTCGTGCGTCCAGGCCAGTGTCCACTGCATCGTCATATCGCCGCGCTCGGCCTGGCCACACACGGGTGGGCGTGGCAGGTAGTCGGCGCCCTGGAGCGCGTCAATCAGATAATCCTTGGCGCCACCGGGTTGATGCCACAGCGTTGTCTGGTCGGTTTTCTGCTCGTGTAGTTTTAGTGTGAGATCGGGGCAGAACATGGCCTTGGCGCGTAGCAGGTGTTTGAGCCGCGCCAAGGAGAAGTGCGCTTGGGTGAAATAGCGCGGGTTGGGCCAAAAGCAGATCCGACTGCCTTTTGCACCGCGCGTGCTGGGTATTTTTTTGAGCGCTTGCACGCGCTCGCCCTGCTCGTAGATCACCTGATAGGCGCGATTGCCCCGATAGCTACAGGCCTCTAAGCGATTGGAGAGGGCATTGACCACCGAGATGCCGACGCCATGTAATCCGCCAGAAAACTGATAGTGTTTATCCGAGAATTTGCTGCCGGCATGCAAGGTGGAGAGAATCACCTCTATCCCCGGCAGGCCCAGCTGGGGGTGCGGGTCGATGGGTAGCCCGCGGCCATTGTCGGATACGACCATGCCGCCATCCTCTAACAGGGTGACTTCAATCAAGGTGGCGTGTCCGGCCAGGGCCTCATCGACGGCATTGTCGATCACCTCTTGTGCCAGATGATCCGGCGACTGGGTGTCGGTATACATGCCCGGGTGGCGGCGCACCGGGTTGAGCCCTTCGAGCACTTCGATGCTGGCGGCGTTGTATTGTGTCATCCAGCTTTTATCCTAGCGGGTGTTGGATCTGATGCGCGTGTGTACCCGACCGGGCATTACAGGTCGCGATACACGCGATCGAGCTGGTCGATCTCTGCTATCAGATGCGCGGTGGTCGTCTCGTTGACGATGACATCCTTGGCATATTGCCGACGCTGTGAATCTTCGAACTGGTTGTCCATGATTCGACGGACTTCATCTTGGGTCAAGTCACCGCGTGCCAGGACACGCGCCTCGCGAATGGGTTGGCTGCATGCGATGAGCAGCGTCCGATCGTAATCATCTTGCAGGTGTTTTTCAAATAACAGCGGCACGCTATGAATACAGTAGTTGCATAGGTCGGGCGCAAGCTGTGCGGCGCGGCTATGCATTTGCTCCATAATGACCGGGTGTGTTATCGATTCGACTATGTGTTTGATGGCATTGTCTTGAAACATCCAATTGCGTAGTTTGACGCGATTTAAAGTGCCATCCTCATTGAGAATTTGTGTGCCGAGCTTTTGGGTTATTTTGAGCAGATGCTCGCTATCCGGTGCGGTGATTTCGTGCGAGATGACATCTGCATCCAGCACCGGCACCCCCAGTTTTGAAAAGTGATCTGTGGCGAGCGTTTTACCTGCCCCTATGCCACCTGTCAGTGCAATTTGTAACATGTTAGATTTTTTCCTGCGTGCGCTCTGCGAGCACGCGTGTAGCGATACGAAAACATTCGACACCAGTTGGGATGCCGCAGTATACGGCGATCTGAATCAGTACGGCTTGTAGTTGTTCGACCGAGAGACCATTTTTCAGGGCACCGCGAAAATGTAGCTCCCACTCGTGCATGCGGTTCGAGGCTGCGATCATGCCTAAATTGAGCAAGCTGCGATCGCGATCTGGTAAAGTTACATCCCCCCAACACATGCCCCAGCAGTACTCTGTGACCAACTCTTGGAATGGGCGATTAAAACTGTCGGCACCATCTAGCATCTCGCTGACGTAGGCCTCGCCCAGTACGCCGCTGCGCTTGGCGCGGCCTCTCTCGAAATTTTGGTTGCTATTCATCTGACGCCATTTTTAGCCTAAAACACAGCGCTCGCTCAATTACAATAGCGAGCGTAAAGATATAGCGCTAGTTTAACCGAAAAGCAACCTATTGAAACTTGCCGATAACCGAGTCGATTACGCCGACCTAGCCGCGCAGATCAAGCGCTACGCGGCCACTTTGGGTTTTCAAAAGACGGGCATCACCGATACGCAGCTTGAGGATCACGAGCTACACCTGCTCAATTGGCTGCGCCTGGGGCGACACGGCACCATGCAGTATATGGCGCGCCATGGCACCATGCGCTCTCGCCCAGCCGACTTGCTGCCGGGCACCTTGCGCGTGATCAGCTTGCGCATGAACTACTACCCCCAGGCGGCGGATGCCTGGTCGGTGTTGGCGGATGCCGATCGGGCCTATGTGTCGCGCTACGCCTTGGGGCGCGATTACCACAAGCTGATTCGTCAGCGCTTGAAGCGGTTGGTGCGGTTTATCGAGCAGTCGGTCGACCAACAGGACCCGGCATTTAGAGTGCTGGTAGACAGCGCGCCGGTGCTCGAAAAAGCCTTGGCACAAAAGGCGGCGCTCGGCTGGATTGGCAAGCACAGCAATCTTTTGAGTACCGATGCCGGCTCATGGTTTTTTCTGGCGGAAATCTATACCAATCTGCCATTGCCGGTGGATGCACCTGTGCAAAAAAATCACTGCGGTAGCTGCCAAGACTGTATCACCGCCTGCCCAACCGGTGCCATTGTGGCGCCTTATCAGGTCGATGCGCGTCGCTGCATCTCCTATCTCACCATCGAGTTGCGCGAGGCGATACCGGTGGCGTATCGCAAGGCGATGGGCAATCGTATCTACGGTTGCGATGATTGCCAGCTGGTCTGCCCGTGGAATCGATTTGGCGCGATGACCGATGAGGCGGATTTTGCGGTGCGCCACCAGTTGGATACGCTCTCTTTGGTCGAGTTGTTCGCTTGGAGCGAGCAGGATTTTTTGCAGCGCTTTGAAGGTAGCCCGATTCGGCGCATCGGCCATCTATGCTGGCTGCGCAATATCGCCGTTGCCCTGGGTAATGCAAATAATTCCACCAGTGCAATAGCCGCCCTGCGCAGTCGCTGCGACACCGACTCAGACCTGTTGCGCGAGCATATCAATTGGGCGCTGGAACAGCACGGCGCGGATACCTGCTCGGCACCTGCCTGAGATTGTATCGGCTAGCGCTGATGTGGGCGTTATTTGTCGGTGTGATGGCGGGCGTTTTTTTGCCGTAGCTCGGCCAGCTTTTCGCCGATTTTAATCTCTAGCCCACGCGCCACCGGATAATAAAATTGCAGCTCGCCGATCGTGCTCGGCAAGTAGGTCTCGCCAGCGGCAAAACCATCCGCCTCGTCGTGGGCATAGCGATAGTCCTCGCTGTAGCCCATAGATTTCATCAGTTGGGTCGGTGCGTTGCGCAGGTGCATCGGCACCTCGGCATCGGCGTGCTCCCGCACGGCTTGGCAAGCCGCCTTGTAGGCCACATAGACCGCGTTGCTCTTGGGCGCGCAGGCCAGATACACCACCGCCTGTGCAATCGCCAGCTCGCCCTCGGGGCTGCCCAGTCGGCTGTAGGTATCCCAGGCCTGCAATGCCAGTTGCAGGGCGCGCGGATCGGCGTTGCCGATATCCTCCGAGGCCATGCGCACCACCCGGCGGGCGATGTACTGTACATCGCAGCCCCCATCGAACATGCGACACAGCCAGTAGAGTGCGCCATCGGGCGAGCTGCCGCGCACGGATTTGTGCAGGGCGGATATCTGCTCGTAGAACAGATCGCCATCCTTGTCAAAGCGGCGCCAGCGGGCCTGGGCGACCGATTGCACGATATCGCTATCCAGAATTTTTTTATCGCCCAGCATGTCGATGGACAGCTCCAACAGGATCAAGGCTCGGCGCGCATCGCCATCGGCTAGCGCGCACAGGGCTTCGATTGCCGCAGGTTGGACACTCAGGCCGCGCTGCTGGTAGCCGGATGACTCATCGTTCAGCGCCCGTTGCACAATCGCCTCAAGTGCCTCTTTTTCAAGCGGCTTCAGTACATAGACCCGCACTCTGGAGAGCAGGGCATTGTTGACGGCAAAGGACGGGTTTTCGGTGGTGGCGCCGACAAAGTACACCAAGCCATCCTCCACGTGCGGCAAAAAAGCATCCTGCTGGGCTTTGTTCAGGCGGTGTACTTCATCGACAAATAACAGGGTGCGGATGCCGTTTGCGCGCGCTTGACGGGCGGATGCCAGCGCATCGCGTATCTCGCGCACACCCGCGAGCACAGCGGACATTTCGATAAAACGCGCATCGGTGCACTTAGCCATTAGCTTGGCCAGTGTGGTCTTACCGGTGCCCGGTGGTCCCCAGAGAATCATCGAGTGCAGGTTGCCCTGTTGTAGCATGCGATCGAACACACCGTCTTTTGCCAACAGATGGGACTGGCCAAAGAAATCTTGCAAGCTGCTGGGGCGCATGCGCTCGGCCAGTGGCCGAGTGGGCGGTGGGGTCGGGCAATCGCTATCGCTATCGAACAGCAGATCGCCGGTGCGGTTGTTATCTGTCATCGATCACATCGACACCTTTGGGTATTTTAAAGGTGAATAACTGATCACTTATCTTTTGATTGGTTTTAAAGCCATTGAATTGAATTTGTGTTGCCTGCGAGAAGTGGTCGCGCAACTCCATCACCTCGAGTGCATCCTCGCTCATGCCAAGGTAGATGGCGGTCAGCGACGAGTTATCGTTTTTGGGCTTGAGCTCAACCCATTCGAGTTTCTCGCGCTTGCCCAGATCGCGCAGCTGGTACTGAGCGGACAGCGGCTGATCGCCATACAGGAGGGCGATAGGCGCATCGCCATTGCCATAGTCGATGTGCTTGATGGTGACCTGGGCTAAATCCAGATCGTAGATCCAGATGGTGTCATCGGATGCGACCAGCGACTGCACACTGGGGGTTCTGTACTCCCAGCGAAATTTGCCCGGTCGCTTGGCAATCAGCACACCTTTGCTCTCTTCTATCACCTGTGATTTGCTGTCATAGGTGGTCTGCACAAAACCGGCCTGTAGCGTTTTGGTGCGCGCCAGCCATTGATTGAGGCGCTCGATACCGCCATCTGCCACGGCGAGCTCGGCGGACAGCATCAGGCCACATGCACACATGAGTAGGATTGATCTTGCGGACATATTAGATTTCCGGTGGGGGTGGTGCGAGCACGCGGCGCCCGCCGTTGGGTTGAACTTGGCTGACGACACCGTCGGCCTCCATCGCCTCGACGAGTCTGGCGGCGCGGTTGTAGCCGACTTTTAAACGGCGCTGTAGATAGGAGACCGATACCTTGCGGGTCTCGGTGACGATCTCTACCGCCAAGTCGTATATGGCATCGTCCGATTCGCTGGCATCTCCCGCTGCCCCTGTCGACTTGCTGGGCGGCTGGGTGACATCTTCTAGGTAGTTTTTTCTGCCGGTCTTTTTCAAAAATGCCACGACTTGTTTAATTTCGTCATCGTCTAAAAAAGCGCCGTGTATGCGCTCGGGCGCACTCTTGCCAGGTGGCATAAACAGCATGTCGCCATGCCCCAGCAATTGCTCGGCGCCGGCTTGATCTAAAATGGTGCGCGAGTCGATGCGGGAGGAGACCTGAAAGGCAATCCGGGTCGGGATATTGGATTTGATCAGCCCTGTCACCACATCGACCGATGGCCTTTGGGTTGCCAAGATGAGGTGGATGCCAGCTGCGCGTGCCTTTTGTGCCAGGCGGGTGATCAGCTCTTCGAGCTTTTTGCCGACGCTCATCATCATGTCGGCATACTCGTCGATCACCACGACGATATAGGGCAGTGTCTCGACTGTGGCCGGTTCGCTGTCGGCGCTATCGTTCGGGTGGCTCAGGGGATCGGCGATCGGTGTGCCGGCGTCGATGGCCTCCTTGACCGTACGGTTGTAGCTGGCGATATTGCGCACCCCGACCGCTGCCATCAGCTTGTAGCGCCGCTCCATCTCTGCCACACACCAGTGCAGTGCATTGGCCGCCTCTTGCATGTCGGTCACCACGGGGGTCAACAGATGCGGGATATCATCGTAGGTGTTTAACTCCAGCATTTTGGGGTCGATCAGAATCAGGCGCATCTCCTCGGGTAGGGCTTTGTAGAGCAGCCCGACCAGCATCGCGTTGATGGCGACCGACTTGCCCGAGCCTGTGGTGCCCGCGACGAGTAGATGCGGCATTTTGCTCAGATCGGCCACCACCGGCTTGCCGTTGATATCTTTGCCCAGGCCGAGCGTGAGCGGTGAGGGCGATTGCTCGTAGGCGCTCGAATTCAGAATGTCCGCCAGGCGCACCACCTCGCGCTCCTCGTTCGGTATCTCTATCCCAATGGTCGACTTGCCGAGTATGACCTCCACCACGCGCACACTAATTAAAGACATAGAGCGGGCGATATCCCGACCCAGCGCGGTGATGCGACTCACTTTAATGCCCGGTGCTAATTGCAGCTCAAAGCGGGTGATGATGGGCCCAGGATGAATGGCCACCACTTCGGTCTCTATGCCGAACTCTCTGAGTTTTAGCTCCAGCAGCCGAGACATCGCCTTGAGAGACTCCGCACTGTAACCGCGCTTGGGTGGCGCTGGCGGTGCCAGCAGAGACAGCGGCGGCAGCTCGGATCGGTTTTTGGTGTCGAACACGGGTAGCTGTCGCTCCCGCTCAGATCTGTTGCTGGCCTTTACAGATGCGGATGGGTTGATCGTCGGCTCGCTGAAGTTGTGCGTTGGCAGATTAGCTGATTTGGATCGGATCGCAGGTTTAATTGTCGGCCCGGTGGCTGGGTTGGTGTGTGGGCGCGGCGATCTGCGTAGACCATGGGCGATCGCAGAGGCGATGCGCACGACCGTGCGATAGAGTGTGCTCCCTAGGGTGCTCAGGGCGTGCCACAACAGCTGGGCGCCCGTGCGTATGACATTGATCCACGAGAAGCCACAGTAGATGGCAAATGAGGTCAGAAACACAGATAGCATCAGCAGGGCCGCGCCCACCTGCCCAAATAGGGCGCGCAACTGAAAGCCGATCGAAAAGCCGACTAGGCCGCCGGCACCGGCGCTCAGGGGTACCTGCCACTGGGTGTTGCTCGCCAGTATATCCAGCAGCGCACAGGAAACCACCAATAGCAAAAGCGTGTTGATCCAGCGCACATACTGCCATTGTGGCGTGCTGGGCTTGTTAGGGGCCAAGACCAGCCAACCGGCATGGATCAGCATAATCAGGGGGATGCTGTAAGCGACGTAGCCTGCGAGATAGAGCAGGACATCGGCAAACATCGCGCCAAAGGAACCGCCGAGGTTTTGGGCTGTGCCGCTGCTGCTATTAAAGATGCCCGGATCGTCGATGTGGTAGTCAAACAGGGAGACAAACAGATAGCATGCCAGGCCAAACAGCAACAGGGCCGAGGCTTCGCGCAGGGTGTAGCGCGCGCGCAGACGCTGCGTATTGGAGCTCGGTCGATCTATTGCGCTAGCGCGTTTCTTTGCCATGGTCAGTTCGATAGGCGCAGTCTGTGGGGTGGTCGGTTAGAGAGGATAGGTCGTACCAAGTCACCTAGCCCGAGCGATGGCCTGCCAATAGAGGCATCGCATCGGTCGATAGAGCTTGCTATCATGCGTGCCTCACTGTGGCAGTGGCACTGCTATGAGCTGGGTTTTTCTCACCAATTCTTTCCTATGCAACAAGTATATCATGACAACTAAACGACATATTCCGCTGCTCATTATCGGTTCTGGCCCCGCAGGTTGCACCGCTGCGATCTACGCTGCACGCGCCAACTTACAGCCCGTGGTGATCGCGGGGGTACAGCGCGGCGGACAGCTGACCACGACCACCGATGTGGATAATTGGCCAGCCGCGCACGACGGTATTTTGGGGCCGCAACTGATGGAGAATTTTTATCTACACGCCGAGCGCTTTGGCACGGAGTTTGTCGAGGACCACATTCAGCGCGCCGAGCTATCCGACAGTGCCTTGCGCCTGTTTGGGGATCGGGTCGAGTACACATGCGATGCGCTGATTATCGCCACGGGCGCGCGCGCTAAATATTTGGGGTTGGAGTCCGAGACGCGTTTTCTGGGCAAGGGTGTCTCGGCCTGTGCGACCTGCGATGGCTTTTTTTATCGCGATCAACCGGTCGCGGTGATCGGTGGTGGCAACACGGCAGTGGAGGAGGCGCTGTACCTATCGGGTATCGCATCCCAGGTCACATTAATTCACAGGCGCGATAGTCTGCGGGCGGAAAAAATCTTGCAAGACAGACTGATGCAGCGCGTGCGCGAGGGCAAGGTCTCCATCCGGTGGCAGCACGAGTTGCACGAGGTGCTCGGCGATGAGCGCGGCGTGTCTGGCATCGTGGTGGGCGCGACCGGCGCGGACACCCGCGAGTCTTTAGATGTGATGGGCGTGTTTGTTGCGATAGGCCACCATCCCAACACGGATATTTTCGCCGGACAGCTCGAGATGGATCACGGCTATATCCGCTTAGGTGAATCGCCGCATCTAGGTGCCACCGCCACTGGCATCCGCGGTGTATTTGCCGCCGGAGATGTGTCGGACCAGGTGTATCGTCAGGCGGTCACAGCGGCGGCGAGCGGCTGCATGGCTGCGCTGGATGCCGATCGCTATCTCGGCGTATCGGCACTTGCCTGAGCCAGCCTCTTTGGTCACCGTGCGTACCTGTGACAGTTTGAGCGCACTTGAGAGCGAGGACTGGAACAGACTCAACCACACGGGCAATCCGTTTTTGCGCCGCGAGTTTCTGTACGCCTTGGAGTCGTGTGGTTGCCTGCGCGAGGAGTACGGTTGGGTTGCCAATTACTTTTTGGCCTACGATGCGAACAATCAGCTCATCGCCGCTGTGCCGGCCTATATCAAATTCAACTCACACGGTGAGTTTGTATTCGATTGGTCTTGGGCAGATGTGCACCGTCAACTCGGGTTGGCGTACTATCCGAAGCTCGTTATCGGGGTGCCCTATACACCGGTTACAGGTGCCCGCTTTTTGATTGATCCGCAGGTGGACTATCGCAGCACGGTAAAGCGTCTGCTGGAGGCCGTGGTCGACTTTTGTCAAACGCACCACTACTCCAGCATCCACTGGCTGTTTAATCTGGCAGCGGAAGCAGACTTGCTCGAGAGCCACGGTTGGCTGCGTCGCCTGAATTATCAATACCACTGGCACAATCACAACTACACGGATTTTGAAGATTTTTTGCAATCGCTGCGCTCAAAAAAACGCAAGCAGATCAAGCGTGAGCGCCGGTTGGTGGCAGAAGCCGCGATTGAGATGCAGGTGCTGCGAGGCGATGAGCTCGATGAGGCAACTTTGAGATTAGTCCACAGTTGCTACGCCGAAACCTTTGAAAAAAAGCAGAACCTGCCCGTCCTGACAGCAGAGTTTTTTCAGACGCTGGCAGGCGCTATGGGCGAT
>CAZROX010000037.1:0-13204 GCA_964601845.1 uncultured Halothiobacillaceae bacterium | reverse complement strand
TGGCAAGTTCAAAACCATCAACTCGTTCATAATGATGGATGTGGGCCTTTCTCCTACAACCTCTGCAAGCGCGTCCTTAGACTTGAATAATATGCCAACAGGCGCCATTAAAACTAAGGCTTTCACCCGTTCATCACGTGAGTTATCTATTCGTGTAGCTGCCGTTTTATTGTCTTTTCCCAAGCCACAAAAAGACTGGTTTATCTTAGGTTTGGCTGTGCATAGCTCTATGATATGAGTAGTATCCGCCACACCGCCTGCGACCGCTAAAGCTGCATATCCGCCTGCGGAATGACCAATAACAGCTATTTTGTTTGGATCAATATTTGCCGATATCCGCCGATCGTCGAGTGCCGCGTCGATAGAAGCGCTAATTTGTATGGGTCTATTCTTCCAATTGCTAACCGTACCTGCGGCCGCATTATTTTTGAAGTTATTCTTTGGATGCAGTGGCATACCGACAACAAAGCCCTTCTTGACAAGCGCAAACGCAATGCTCCTATAACCAAGATTGGTTCCACCTGAACCATGAGAGATGATGATCAGAGGAAACATGCCCTCAGCGATTTTACTGCCAATGGATAGTTCCATTTGAAATGGGCCAAATCTGACTCGCTCGGAAGGGGTTTTAGTAGGATAAACCAACGCCATCGGAAATTTTTCGTCGGTCGATTTTGATACAACCTCAATTCTTTTATAACCCACGTAAAACCCGTCTTGTTTTACTTTGGCCGCCGAAGTTTCGGAATACGAAAAAAATAACGATAAAGATATAAAAATTGCAAAGAGATTCAAATGATGCATTTGTTAGCGGCTCTCGGGATAGACAAACAAGCTGTTCAGGTGCGCCCAGTTTTTACGCCACGAGCGATTAGTTCGTGCTATATACTCGCCCATTTCGCTGCCAGTTCTTGTCGATAAATCAAGGATATGATATAAAATGCTATATAACAAGTGTTGCACCCGACTGGGCTAAGCTTGCGGGTGAACGAGCTATTAAGCGGCATGTTGTACTCAACTAATTAATATTAAAGCGAGGAGAAACAATGATTAGAAAATTACCAGAAAGCGAAGGCGCTACCATGGGAGTTGAGGTAGTCGGAAAAGTTGATTCTCAAGAGGAACAGAAATGGATAGAAATATTCGATAAGCTGATCGAAGAACATGGGAGAGTCAACATACTGATTTTGCTAGATGGAAAGCTTCACTACGATATGGATGCCATGTATGCCGATTTGAAGTGGACATTCAAGCATCTGAAAAACATCAATAAGATCGCAATTGTTTCTAACAGCAAAGTTCTGGGGTGGCTGGTCACGATAGATAGTCCATTTGGGAAAATAGCAGGTATCAGCGAGAAGCATTTTGAAATAAGTCATTTGCAGGATGCATGGAGCTGGGCTAAGGGGTAGCTGCTTAACCAGTCAAGTTAGCAGGGTGCGGCGCTAACTGGTGCCTATTCAGGTCGATGCAGAGGCCTAGCAATCACCATCAGATCCGATATAACTGCCTATCAGTTTGGCACCCATCCTGAGTCTCTGAGAATATCGCAGCGGCAATTCAATAGCACCTGATCTCACAGGTGCCGCCTTTACTTCGACAGGGCTGGCGTTTCGCTGGCCCTGTTTCGTTTTGTCTCCTAGGCTTCAATGCCTGCTGTATTGATGGGCGCACTGTGCGAGAATCTGCGCTCAATTATTCTTAGGATATAACATGGCTTTCTCTGATACGCAGTATTGGACAGGATTGCACGGGAGCGCGCTGGCGCTCGCCATTGCGGAGGCGGCAAAAGATTGTGCCGGCACGCTGATGGTGGTGGTGCCCAGCGTTGGCCAGTTGTTACAGCTTGAGCAGGATATCGGCTTTTTTACGGCGGGTACCGATACCGAAATTTTGACCCTGCACGACTGGGAGACACTGCCCTACGACCATGTATCGCCGAGTCGCGAGCTGCTCTCTTTGCGTATGCGTGCGCTCTATCGTCTGCCGCATCTACAGCGTGCCATCGTTTTAGTCTCCGCTCAGGTGCTGATGCAAAAGCTGCCACCACGCAGCTACTTGCAAACACGGGCGCTGATGCTGCGCGTGGGGCAGACATGTGACCCGATAGAACTGCATCGCCAATTTGTCGAGGCGGGCTACCAGCCTGTTGCCACCGTGGGTCGCCATGGGGAATGTGCATTGCGCGGCTCTTTGCTGGACTTTTATCCGATGGGGGATGCGAATCCGCTGCGGGTAGACTTCTACGACGACGAGGTAGAGTCGATCAGTTATTTTGACCCCGAAACCCAGCGCAGCGATAAAAAAGTCGATCAGATTGAGCTGTTGCCAGCACAGGAGTTTCCATTTTCCGTATCCGATAGAAGCGATTTTTTACACAATTTTTGCGTCCAGTTTCCACGTACAGCGCGCAACAGCCCCATCTACCGAGATGTGAATCAGGGCATTGCACCGGCGGGCATCGAGTATTACATACCGCTCTTTTTC
The DNA here is from genome assembly GCA_964601845.1 of uncultured Halothiobacillaceae bacterium. GTDB lineage: Bacteria > Pseudomonadota > Gammaproteobacteria > CAZROX01 > CAZROX01 > CAZROX01. The sequence goes on along the minus strand of CAZROX010000037.1, from coordinate 10,717 downwards.
GATCAGATGTGCAGCTTGTTTGACTATCTTTCAGCTGTTTGCACGCCGCTGTTGTTGACGGGCTGGCAGGCGGAGCTGGTGGATTACTGCGAGCAGATCGCCTATCGCCACGAGCAGTACCGGCATGATCTGCAACGGCCATTGTTGGATCAGGCCCAGCTGTTTTTCACCATGGAGGAGGTTGTCACCTCCTTGGCATCCTATAGCTGTATCGAGCAGATCGAGGCGGATGTGCCCGCAGATGGGGCAGTGTGCGATTTTGGCAGTCGCGAGCCGAAACACTATGTGGGCCAGACGCACGATCAGGTCATCGCCGAGGTGGCCCAGACCTATGCTGACCAAACGACACGGGTGTTATTTAGTGCGACTTCTGAGGGGCGCTGTGAGATGCTGCGCACGCTGCTTGGTGCGAGTGGTCTGGCGCCTGAGCCGATCGTCTCTTGGCAGGAATTCATCGACACGGACTTGCCCTGTGCGCTGGTGCACGCGCCGCTGATGTCGGGCTTGGAGCTGCCGCAGCGCGATCTGGCGATTGTGTGCGAGGTCGAGTTGTTGGGCGATAGCGGTGCCGTCCAAGCACGCCGCAGCGCCAAGCGTACAGCGGATACGATCATCGCTAATTTGCACGATCTGGCCATCGGCACGCCGGTGGTGCACGTCGATCATGGGGTGGGTTTTTACTGTGGTTTGAGTCGATTAGTCGCCGGGGGGGTCGAGGCGGAGTATGCGACTATCAGCTACGCTGGCGGCGACAAGTTGCACGTGCCGATTACCTCGCTCGATTGCATCAGCCGCTATACCGGCAGTGACCAAGATAGCGTAACCGAGCACAAGCTTGGCAGCGATCGCTGGCAAAAGCAAAAGCGTGCCGCTGCGAGCCGTGTGCGCGATGTCGCCGCCGAGTTGTTGAATATCTATGCACACCGATCGTTGGAGTCGGGGCATTGCTTTGGCCTCGACCAGGCGGAGTACACGCGTTTTCGCGCCGCATTTGACTATCCGGAGACAGAGGATCAAACATCCGCCATCGAGGATGTGTTGGCCGATATGCAGTCCGCCCGGGCGATGGATCGGATTATCTGCGGCGATGTGGGCTTTGGCAAAACCGAGGTGGCCATGCGGGCCGCTTTTGTGGCGGCGCACGATGGTAAACAGGTGGCCCTGCTGGTGCCGACCACTTTTCTCGCCTCCCAGCATTTCCAGACATTTCGCGATCGCTTTTCCGGCTGGCCGGTCGTGATTCGTATGTTGTCGCGCATCAGCGGTGCGAAGGATCAGCTACAAACCCGTGCCGATCTAGGCGATGGCAAGGTCGATATCGTTGTAGGCACGCACAAACTGTTGCAAAAAAATCTAAAAATTCCCAATCTTGGTCTGGTGATTATCGACGAGGAACACCGTTTTGGTGTGCGCGCCAAGGAGCATCTCAAATCATTGCGTGGCGATGTCGATGTGCTCTCGCTCACCGCGACACCGATTCCGCGCACGCTCAACATGAGCCTATTGGGCTTGCGAGATCTGTCGGTGATCGCCACCGCGCCAGCGGGGCGGCTGCGGATAGAGACATTTGTCTGTCGGTGGCAGGATGCACTGATCCGAGAGGCGATTATGCGTGAGTTGCATCGTGGTGGCTTGGTTTATTTTGTACACAATCGGGTACAGACAATCGAGAGCACCGCCCATATGCTCCGGCAGAGCATACCAGAGGCCAGGGTCTGCGTAGCCCATGGCCAGATGTCGGAGCACGATATGGAGCGCGCCATCGTCGATTTTTACAATGCGCGCTACAATTTGTTGGTCTGTACAACCATTATCGAGAGTGGCATCGACATTCCCAATGCCAATACCATTATCATCAACCGTGCCGATCATTTTGGCTTGGCGCAGCTCCATCAGCTGCGCGGACGCGTGGGTCGCTCCTCGCAGCGGGCATACGCCTATTTGATCGTGCCGGAGGAAGAGTCGATGACCGCCGATGCGTTAAAGCGCATCGAGGCCATTCAATCGCTCGGTGATGTGGGAATCGGTTTTACACTGGTCAGTCACGATATGGAGGTGCGCGGTGTCGGCGAGTTGCTAGGCGATGATCAGAGTGGCCATATCCAGTCCATCGGATTCAATATGTATAACGATCTGCTCTCGCGTGCGGTCCAAGCACTGCAAAGTGGCGAGTCGCCCACATTAGAGTCCGAATCCGATCGGGTCGAGGTCGATTTGAGTCTGCCTACCCTGTTGCCCGAGAGCTATGTGGGCGATGTGCACACACGGCTCGTACTGTACAAACGCATCTCCCATGCCGCCAAGCTATCGGAGTTGGATGCCCTACAAGTGGAGTTGATCGATCGGTTTGGCCTGTTGCCCGAGGCAGCAAAAAATCTGTTTGCCGCCGCTGCAATACGGGTGCGCTGTCAGGCAATTGGCATCCATCGCTGCATCGGCAACGCCCAGGGTGGTACGTTGCACTTTTTTGATACGGTAAATGTTAATCCGGAACGGATTGTGATCTTGGTACAATCTGCACCAGAGATTTATCGGCTAGATAGCGGCCACAAGCTGCGCTTTAGTCAAAAGCTAGATGAAGGTACATCGCGTTTGAAATTTATTGACCAATTATTGGCCGCACTCGAGGGGGAGTGCACACATGGCTAACATGCTCCGTCTGTTATTCTTGTGCCTGTGCGTAACGCTCTTATACACAGCCCCAGCTCGCGCCCAGACCTGGTACGAGGCCGAAGTGCTGGTATTTGAGAATATAGATGTGCCCCAGTCAATCGATAACCATTGGCGAGATCAGGCGTATATCTACCAGCCGCAGAGTACGCAAACCGATACGGAGCAGGATGACGCTGTGCCAGAGGCATTCACTGCCACGGTGGGCTCCTCAGACAACCTCGGGGTCGAGACGCGTGTTAAATCGAGCTCGCGCTTTGACTCGTTACGTGATCCGGCCATTGCCGAGGCTGCCGATGTTCGAGTCACGGTTGTGCCTCAGTCTCAGTTTCAGTCTCAGCCCCAGTCCCAGCTCCAGTCTCAGTCTCAGCTCCAGTCTCAGTCCCAGCCAGATGTACAGGATGAGCCATCCTACGCTAGGTCTCGTGAAAACAGTGATCCAAGAAAACTACAGTTTCTACCCGAAGCACGATTTTTGTTGAATGATTTGGCCGAGAAAATCGACCAATCCGAGCGCTATAATTTGCTGCATCATGTCCTGTGGCTGCAAGTCGGATTGCCCATAGACGAGTCATCCCCCGTGCGTATCAGCCGTGGTACACCGACTGTCGTGAGCTTGTCGCCACCGGCGCTCGACGACACACAGATAGTTGATAATCCACTCGATCAGCAGTCATCCCATATCAAGCAGTGGCAGGATTTTGTGCCGGTCTATCCCGTCAACTCAACGGACGCTGTACAAATTGACCGATCCGATCAGCCGTTAATTTTTCCGTTAGATGGTGGCATCATGTTGGCGAGTGAGCGCTTTTTGCATGTGTATGCCAATCTGGCATTGACTAAAAAAGATGAACTCGGCTCGTTGCAGACATATATTTTGCAAGCACATAGGCGCATGCGCAATAACGAGCTGCACTACATCGACCATCCAAAATTTGGTTTTTTGATTCAGGTGCGCAGCTTGCAGTAATCGACGTTATTTTTTTATTTTTTCGATTAATCATATTTTGACTATGTTAAAATTTCCCTCCCTGTGCGGTGTAGGCACAGGGAAAGGTGCGTATTTTTATTTGAGTTTTGTGTTTTAGTCTTTAATTCTTTAGTTTGAAATCTTTGGCAGCATCCTATGACATCACGAGCAGAGCAAATACAGTCGGTTGAGAATGAGTGGCGCAATAATCCGCGCTGGCAGGGCGTGCATCGCCCGTACAGTGCAGCGGATGTGGTGCGCCTGCGCGGGTCACTGCAACCCCAGTGTACCTATGCCCTGAGGGGTGCCAACAAGCTTTGGCAGCTGCTCAATGGTGGTTCAAAAAAAGGTTATGTCAATTGTTTGGGTGCTCTGACAGCTGGGCAGGCATTGCAGCAGGCCAAGGCGGGTATCGAGGCGATTTATCTTTCTGGCTGGCAGGTTGCGGCGGATAACAACAGCTCGGAGACCATGTACCCAGATCAGTCTCTGTACGCGTGCGACTCTGTGCCCCTGATGGTACAGCGCATCAACAACAGCTTCAAACGTGCCGATGAGATTCAGTGGAGCGCGGGCGTCGAAGAGGGCAGCGCCGACTATATCGACTATTTTTTGCCGATTATCGCCGACGCTGAGGCCGGCTTTGGCGGCGTGCTCAATGCACATGAATTGATGAAGAATATGATTTTGCGCGGTGCGGCCGGCGTGCACTTTGAGGATCAGCTAGCCGCTGCCAAAAAGTGTGGCCACATGGGTGGCAAGGTCTTAGTGCCAACCCAAGATGCCGTACAAAAACTGGTTGCAGCCCGCCTGGCGGCGGATCTTTTAGGTGTGCCGACGGTGCTACTGGCGCGTACCGATGCCGAAGCGGCTAATCTTTTGACATCGGATATCGACGATTACGACAAACCCTACTGTACAGGTGAGCGCACAGCGGAGGGCTTTTATCGGGTCAAAAATGGCCCCGAGCAGGCGATAGCACGCGGCTTGGCCTACGCACCCTACGCCGATTTAATTTGGTGTGAAACCTCGACCCCCGATTTGGGTTTTGCGCGCGAGTTTGCACAGGCGATACATGCGGCCCACCCGCAGCAGTTGTTGGCCTATAACTGTTCGCCCTCATTTAACTGGCAAAAAAATCTATCCATGCAGGATATCTCAAAATTCCAGCAGGAGATTGCCGATATGGGGTATCGCTATCAGTTTATTACGCTGGCCGGTGTCCACAGTGCTTGGTATAACATGTTCGATCTGGCACATGCCTATGCGGCGGGTGATGGCATGCGTCACTACGTCGAAAAAGTGCAGGGGCCAGAATTCGAAGCCCGTGAGCGCGGCTATACTTTTGTGTCACACCAGCAGGAGGTTGGGGCGGGTTATTTCGATGCAGTCACCACCGTGATTCAGGGTGGCCAGTCGGAAACCACCGCCTTGAGTGGTTCGACCGAAGAGCAACAGTTCTAAGATATCCTATCTGTAGCGTGTCGAATGTACGTCTGAGCCCCGGTAGCTCAGCAGGATAGAGCGTCCGCCTCCTAAGCGGAAGGCCAGAGGTTCGAATCCTCTTCGGGGCATGCCGTCTGTACGCTGTGCGCAGGTCGCTGAGGTTAGCTTGTGCCTGTCGCCTTAATGATTTCCTCTACTGTACTGGCAAGGCTTTGGCAGGCAGCAGACACCTCGTGTGCAACGCGCCCCTCCACCATCACGCGTACCACAGGCTCGGTGCCAGAATTTCTAATTAAAACGCGCCCGGTATTGCCCAGGCTATGCTCTACCGCTTTTTTGGCCGCTTCAATTTTTGGATGATTGAGGTTGTCGAATTCAGACTTCTTTTCAATGTTAATGACAGTTTGTGGGTAGGGCGCCATATTGGAGCGCAACTCCAGCAGGCTGGAGCCGGTGCCAACTATATGGGACAGCACCTGTAGGGCGGCGACGATGCCATCGCCTGTGGTGGATCTGTCGAGGCAAATAATGTGGCCGGATGGCTCTCCACCGATTAACCAACCCCTCTGGCGCAGCTTGTCGGATACATGGCGATCGCCGACCGGCACACGTAAAAACTCGATGCCCAGTTTTTGCAGGGCGTGCTCTAGTCCGAGGTTGGACATCAAGGTGCCCACGACACCTGCGACAGGTTTGTTTTTGCTCAAGTAGTACTGGGTAATGATGTAGACCAGCTCGTCTCCATCGACCACTTGCCCCTCGTGATCGACCATTAGTAACCGATCTGCATCGCCATCTAGCGCGATACCCAAATCCGCTTTTTCTTCTAGCACCTTGTCGCGTAGTGTCTCCGGTGTTGTGGAGCCACAGTTGCTATTAATATTCAGGCCATCTGGTGAGACACCGATGGCAATCACCTCGGCGCCAAGCTCCGAGAAAACGCGCGGTGCGACGTCGTAGGCCGCGCCATTGGCTGCATCTACCACGATTTTTAAGCCGTTGAGTTGCAACTCTGGTGCAAAGGTACTTTTGCAAAACTCTATATAGCGACCACCGGCATCGGTGATGCGACTGGCGCGCCCGAGGTTCTCAGATGAGACGGTTTTTATTGGCTGTTGCGCCATCTCCTCGATAGCAAGTTCGGTTTCACGGTCTATTTTTAGACCGTTGCCATCAAAAAATTTCAGGCCGTTATCGGTGTGGCTGTTGTGGGATGCGCTGATCACGATGCCCGCTTTGGCACGAAAGGCACGTGTTAGGTAGGCGATGGCAGGGGTTGGCATGGGGCCGAGCAGTCGCACATCAACCCCAGCTGATGCAAAGCCAGCTTCGAGCGCAGACTCAAACATATAGCCTGAGATGCGCGTGTCCTTGCCGATTAATACCCAATTATTCTCATCGGCAACCGAAGCCAGCACCTTGCCAACAGCCCATCCGAGGTGCAACACCGAGCTGGCTGTCATCGGCCCCTCGCCGACACGGCTGCGAATGCCGTCGGTTGCAAAGTATTTCATCCTACTCAAAAGTGGTCTTGTTCCTAAGCTAAGATCAAACAGTATTATAGTGTATGTGAGCGCGATGCCTCATATGGGCCGGTTTTACTCGCCATCCGGTGGGGCGCACATCACGGCATAGGCTAATTTGACCGCCTCTACAGTGGGCTGTACATCGTGCGTTCTGATGATGCTAGCACCCTGCATAACAGCGATGGCAGCGAGTGCCGAGTGCCCATTGACGCGCTGATCGAGCGGGGCATTTGTGACCTCGCCCAGCATGCGCTTGCGCGACATGCCCACCAACACAGGTGCCCCGAGCGCGCAGAGTTGATCGAGGTTTTGCAGCAGCAGCAGGTTGTGTTGTAGTGTCTTGCCAAAGCCAAAGCCCGGATCGACAATCAAGTTCTCCTGTGACAAACCCGCATCGAGACAGGCCTGCATGCGATCGTGCAAAAAGCGGAACACGACCTGTACGACCTGCGTGTATTTTGGCTGCTGTTGCATCGTTTTTGGGGTGCCCTGCATGTGCATCAGACAGACTGGCACACCCAATGCACATGCCATCTTAAGTGCACCTGTTTTTTGTAGGGCGTATACATCATTGATCATGCAGGCACCGGCATCGACTGCCGCGCGCATCACAGAGGGCTTGCTGGTGTCGATCGACACCTTGGCGCCGAGTTGTTGGGAGAGGGCCTGTACAACCGGGATGACACGCTCCAGCTCCGCCTCTGCGCTGACCTCGGCAGCACCTGGGCGGGTGGATTCACCGCCCACATCAATGATTTGCGCACCGGCTAACAGCATCGACTCTGCATGTTTAAGTGCCGCATCGATTGTTGTGAAGCGATTGCCATCGGAGAAGGAATCGGGGGTGATGTTGAGTATCCCCATCACCTTGGGCAGGGCAGATGCCTCATCGGCAGTTTTGCTGCCCGCCTGTGCCACCTGCGTGCTGGCAGATAGCACGGACTAGGGCGCGGCAGGCTTGGGCTTACCCACCAATTCGTCGTCGTACTTCTTCTTTGACTTTGAGGTAGCCTTCGCTTGCGCGTCCTTCTTGGGTGCAACTGTGTCATCCAAAGGATCATCGGATTGCGATGCATTGCCGTTCATAATCTCTTGAATCTGATCGGAGTCGATCGTCTCAAGCTCGAACAGCAGCTCTGACATCGCATGTAGCTTGTCCATGTTGTCTTGTAAGATTTGCTTGGCATGAGCGTAGCTTTTGTCGATGATGGCGCGTATCTCGTTATCGATATCCTGATTGGTATTGGCGGCATGGATATCCTGATGGGTTGACATGCGCCCGAGGAATACCTCGCCCTCATCCTTGGCATAGGTCAGTGGGCCGAGCTTTTCGGAGAAGCCCCATTTTGTGACCATGTTGCGCGCAAGATCGGTGGCACGCTCCATATCGTTGGAGGCGCCTGTTGTGATCGCATCTGGCCCAAAGATAAGCTCCTCGGCAATGCGCCCGCCATACAGGGTGGTGATATTGCTTAGGATGCGCGTTTTGCTGTAGCTGTAGCGATCTTCTTCGGGCAAAAACATCGTGACCCCGAGCGCCCGCCCTCTGGGGATAATCGTGACCTTATAGACTGGGTCGTACTCTGGCAACATCAAGCCGACGATCGCGTGTCCCGACTCGTGATAGGCGGTGAGCTTTTTTTCGTACTCGCTGAGCACCATGGAGCGGCGCTCGCTGCCCATCATGATTTTATCTTTGGCGTAGTCAAACGCATCCATGTTGATCACCTTGCGACCGGCGCGCGCGGCAAATAGCGCCGCCTCGTTGACCAGGTTTGCCAGATCGGCACCAGAGAAGCCCGGTGTGCCGCGAGCGATGACATCTGGCTTGATGTTTTTGCCAGCGGTGACGCCCTTGAGATGTACCTGTAGGATTTGTTCGCGCCCGCGAATATCGGGCAGAGAAACCACCACCTGACGATCGAACCTGCCGGGTCTGAGGAGCGCGGGGTCAAGTACATCGGGGCGATTGGTTGCCGCGATGAGTATGACGCTCTCCTGCGCATCAAAGCCATCCATTTCTACCAGTAGTTGGTTGAGTGTCTGCTCGCGCTCATCGTGTCCGCCACCCATGCCCGCGCCGCGCTGGCGACCAACCGCATCTATCTCATCGACAAATACGATGCAGGGTGACTGTTTTTTTGCCTGCTCGAACATATCGCGTACACGAGAGGCACCGACACCGACAAACATCTCGACAAAATCCGAGCCAGAGATAGTGAAAAATGGGACCTTTGCCTCTCCGGCTATGGCGCGTGCCAAGAGGGTTTTACCTGTGCCCGGCGGCCCGACCATGAGTATGCCGCGCGGTATCTTGCCGCCCAATTTTTGGAATTTTTCAGGGTTGCGCAGAAACTCGACCAGTTCGGAGACCTCGGATTTGGCCTCGTCTATGCCAGCGACATCGGCAAATGTGACCTGGGTTTCGCCCTCGCCAATCAGTCGCGCCTTGTTTTTCCCAAACGGCATCATGCCCTTGCCGCCCATGCCACCGCCTTGCATTTGGCGCATGGCAAAAATCCAAAAACCGATTAGGAGCAGGAACGGGAACCAGCTGATAAATATCTGCGTCAGTATGCTGGGCGATTGGGGCGGCTCGGCCTCGATGTCGATGTCCGCTTTTAGCAGATCGCCGATCAGTGAGCGGTTGTCTGTTTCGGGGCTGTAGGTGCTAAACACGCTGCCATCCATCATGCGCCCGATAATTTGATTGCCATCGACAATCTTCACGCTGCGCACTTCCTGCTGGTTCACCTTGGTCATGAACTCGGTATAGGTGATGCTATTGTCCGCTACGGGTATCGCAAAACGGTTAAAAGCCGCTGCCAGTACCAGCATGACAGCGCCCCACAACAGAATGTTTTTTAACAGAGTATTCACGTATAGTTTCCAGTTTTAATGCAACTTTTTCACGCCACCAGTAGGGATTATATGGGGTTATTTGGTCATAAGTGCAAGCGCTATTGTGACAAAAGTATTACCCAATTAGTGGGGATTTTCAACTCGACCACCCTAAGCTTAACACGCAGGCATAGTTTTGCCTGTGACGATTTGACAAGGTACGCGCGCGAGCTGCATCAGTTGGTGCTGTCATCGGTCGCGTTGCCCTCAAGTCCTCGGTAGGCTCTTGCCAGCACGTAAACCTCGCCACTGATCGGGCGCGACGCTTTTGGCTTGTGGTATCCCACCTTGGCAAAGCAGCGCCGCAGACCCTGCGTATAGTCCGCCAAATCCTCGCCCTGAAAGGCTTTGAGTAGCAGGTTGCCGCCGGGTTTTAGCATGTGCTGTGCCAGATCGGTTGCCTGTTGCAAAAGCTGCATGACACGTGGGTGGTCGACGGATGCGATGCCACTCATCGAGGGTGCGGCATCGGAGACCACCAGATCGACCCCTCGGCCATTGAGTAGCTGGCGCAGTGTCTGCTGTAGCGCCTCATCGGAAAAATCACCCTGTACAAATGAGACCTTTGGAATAGGCTCCATCGCCAGCAGATCACAGGCGATCACCTTGCCATGGCCTATGTGCTGCGCAATATACTGCGACCAGCCACCTGGTGCGGCGCCTAAATCCAGCACATACATGCCGTGGCGCAGCAACTTTGCCTGGGTATCGAGGGCCTGCAGCTTATAGGCTGCGCGCGAGCGATAGCCATCGCGCTGTGCTTGTTGCACGTAGTAATCCTTGCGGTGCGTGCTCAACCATTGCTTGGTGCGCTTGTTTTTGGTGTGTATGCCTGCCATGGCAGTATTTTAATCTATGGTGCGGCACTGTGTTCTGCGATCTCCATATGTATTATGATCGGCATCAATACGTGTAACCGATGCCGCCTCATGCCTGTTGCCCGTACCTTTGTTGAATATCTACAATGTAATCTGTTGGGGGCGTGTGAGTCTGTATGCTGTTGCTTACAAATGTTTGAATGCGATTGCATGCAGATGGTGATGGATCCCCTTGCCAAAACAGGTTGCACCTAAACGAGTGATAATTTATATGAAAAATCTGCGTGCCGTGCTGTGTATGATCGGAGTGGTTCTGTTGTCAGCGCCCAGTGCTTTTGCCAGTAACCATAGTCCCGTCTCGGGCCCTGTCTTGGTTGAGCTGTTTA
>CAZROX010000036.1:0-13300 GCA_964601845.1 uncultured Halothiobacillaceae bacterium | reverse complement strand
GGTGGGTACGGGCGGTGCGAGTTTTGCGGGTAATGTGAGCACGACCAATGGCATTTCACTGGCCAGTGGCCGCGACATCATGCTTGACGGTTCATCGAATCAGACAATTTCAAGTGCAATCAACGGTGCAGGTAGGATTAGCGTTAACAATGCCAATACCGTGGTATTCGATGGTGCAGTCAATGTTGATAGGGTCTCTCTAGACACTACTGCAACCGGATTAGACTTTAATGCAAATGTGAATGCGGCCTCTATTGAAATTGGCACGGGTGATGCAAGTTTTGCCGGCGATGTGACTGTAGCAGACGGTATTACACTAGCTGCTGGCAGGGATATCACCTTGGATGCGAGTGGGCCTCAGTCTGTATCGGGTACGATTGACGGCGGTGGGAACATTACAGTTAGTAGTGAGGGTGTTGCGAGGTTTATCAACCATATTGGCGTAGGTACAGCGGTTGGCACGATTGGCGTAGGTGCCAGCAGCGTGGTTGATTTTGATGGCGATGTTGTTGCGCAGGCTATTAATTTTAATAGTTCGAGTCGTGGGGGTAGTTTTGCAGGGGATGTCTCTTTGGTGAATGGCCTTAATCTGACATCTGCTAATACGGTGGTATTTAATGGCACTTCTGCTCAGATGGTTTCATCTGCCATTAATGGCGGTGGCGATGTAGTGGTATCGGCCCCAGGTGGCCTGGTGACGTTTGCCAGCTCAATTGGCAGTGGTACACGGTTAGATCATCTCGCTATTCTCAATAGCAGTGCTGCTTTTTCGCAGTTTGTTGCGGCAAGCTCGATGACTTTAACGGGCAGCGCTATACATCTAGATGCATCTAGGGCCGCCTCATCTGGTGCAATCATCGATATCAGGGGTGCGTTGAGTTTGTCAAACTCTCAAATTAATGTGGCTAACACTCGAAGCAGACCGGTGCTGATGCGTGCCAACTCGCTGAGTACATCTGGTAATACAGTGGTTAATCTAGACAGATCCCTGTCGTTGTATCGTGGTGAAAATTGGCTTGATGTAGTGGCAACTAACGCGACACTCGATGCGAGTGTCGTCAATGCATTTAGCCTAGAGGTGGATGCGGCAAATGCTGTTGGCAGTTGGTTGAGATACAACTTTAGCTTAGCTGACCGTGGTACGAATGTCCGTGTCTCACAGACTGTGACAACAGCATCACTTGTGTCATCGCTGGGTGTGACAAATCAAGAGGGCGAATCGTTGGTTGGGTTGATCTCTAGTATCGATGCCGGTTTTTCCTCTGGCAATGCAGCGACGATTTTGACCCAGGCGCTCGATACGATGGTGACAGCCACCACCGATACGGTGGCAATGGCAAGGCTGACCCGGCAGGTTGGCGCTCAGGGCGATATCTTAGCGGCTCAAGCATCTGTGCCCTTAGCTGTACCTAGAACGGTCTTCTCGGTATTTTCGGAGCGCTTGGCATCGGCTCGCAATTATTTAGATGTACAGGTTGCATCGAATGCCATCGATGGCCTGTGGTTCTCTGACGTACCCGATCGCAGTGATGATACCAGTGTATGGGCCAGACTATTTTATGAGTCAGTCGATCAGGGTAACTATGCGAATCAGTCGGGTTTTAATGGTTCGGTTAGCGGATTCGTTGGTGGATGGGATTTGTTGCTAGGTAGTAGCAGTCGTGTGGGTGTCTCACTGGCTTACAGTAATTCATCGATTACAGGGAGAGGTGCCGGTAGGGCAACGCTGGGTACAACCTCTATTGAGTTGGGTCTCTATGGCACCCATCTATTCAATAGATTTTATCTGGAGTGGATGTTTTTATCCGGCTCTGGTGACAATGATACAAACCGTACTGTTGAGATAGGCAGTAACAGTTGGGATATCAAGGCGGACTATAACGCTACCCAGCAATCAATACGCTTAGGTGGCGGTATGCCATTACAGTATGACTGTGACAACAAGTGTGACTACCTGATCGTCCCTGCTGTCAATGTCATGATGATGAGTGTTACACCTGAGAAATATGTTGAGCGTGGCAATGAGCACTTGGTGTTGAGTGTTGCACCCAACAGCTATACGCAGGGTATTCTCAACCTTGGTCTCGATGTACACACAGAGCGTGTTAACAATGATTTTTCCGATTCACGTTGGATTTACTCGGGCCACGCTTATATGACAGGCTATTTTGCTGACGATAGAGCAAGCGCTCAGGTAACGACTGCTTTTGGCAATACCAGCTACACGGTGTTGGGCACGCGGCGCCAGGGCAGTATTGGTGGCCAGTTTGGTGCGAGTGTGAGCTATGCGAGCGGTGGCCTGTCACTAGGTGGTCGTTACAACTATGAGACACGCGAGGGCTTTGATGGACACCTACTGAGCCTCTACTCACGCTGGTATTATTGATCGGTTGTTTTTATTTAGCACAACCAATAATTTGCTCAATACGACGCTTATTTTTCTTGATATGGTTTGAGTATTGGATCCGTTTTTTTACCGTAGTGCTTGGCGCAATATCGTTTCATTCCAGATGTTGGGGCTGTGTCCGTTACTCGCAGTCTCCACCACATTGCTCAATGGTATTATCCTAGGACTTGCCAGTACGTTCGTACTGCTTCTATCCAGCTGTTTAATTTCATCGGTACGATTTTGGATATACGAGTCTGTGCGTATTCCAATATTCGTATTTGTCATTGGATGTAACGTGACACTGATCGACTTATTTTTGCAGGCAACTTTCTACCCGTTGCATCAGGTGTTGGGCATGTTTGTGCCACTGATTGTGACCAATTGTCTGATTCTCTCACGCATGGAAATTTTTGCCTCGCGTTACCCTGTGGGCTGGTCGGCACTAGATGCACTGACCTGTGGCATAGGTTTTATCATTATCTTGTCGAGTTTGGGTGCACTGCGCGAGTATTTATCTTATGGTGTTATTTTTTCTGATGTGTACCTGCTTAATTTGAGTGGGCTACCCAGTGAATTGCCCCAAGTCGAGCAAGGTTTTTTACTGGCGCTATTGCCGCCGGGGGCATTTTTTGGCCTAAGTTTGCTTTTTATAATGGGCCGCCTTTCGCAGTTACTATGGAAAAAGCGCACTAGGGTTGTTCAGTTGGTATCGGGGTGACAGGATTTGAACCTGCGACCTCTGCCTCCCGAAGGCAGCGCTCTACCAAGCTGAGCTACACCCCGTCAAAACTGCTCTATCTTCACAGCGTTGATTAGCTGTCATTGCTGTTGCTATCTATTTTCGTGGTTAAATCCAGTGCCTAACATGATGCTCGATCAGTGACCCTAACACTTGAATATGATCATCGCATGTATTGAGCGCTGGGATATAGCGATAAGTATGCCCGCCAGCTGCGGTGTAAATTTCGCAATTTTCTATCGAAATCTCCTCTAATGTTTCAAGACAATCTGCAGAAAATCCGGGGCATATTATATCGACAGATTTTTTTTGCTCCCCCAATTGTTCCAAAACCTCAACACAGTAGGGCTGTAACCACTCGTTGGCACCAAAGCGAGATTGAAAAACCATCTGCCATCGGTCTGGCGTTAAGCCCAGTTTCTCGACAACCAGCTGTGTCGTTTGCTCGCATTGTGTGTAGTAGGGATCACCCGCTGTCACATAGCTTTTTGGTATGCCGTGATAAGAAAAAATTAATTGATCTGCCGGTGTGTATTGGCGCCAGTGCTGCTCAATACTTTTAGCGAGTGCATCGATATACCCTGGGTTCTGGTGGTAATCGTGCACAAATTGAAACGCTGGAATATCGCGGTATCGTTGTAACTCACGTGTGACCTTATCAAACGTAGAGCCTGTCGTGGCTGCGCAATACTGTGGATAAAGTGGCAGCACCAAAAGATGTGTCATGCCAGCGTGCTTGAGTTGTGCCAGGGCCTGTCTGATTGATGGTTTTCCGTAGCGCATGGCAAGGATGGTGCTGCCGTTAATATTAAGCCTGTCCATATAGGCTTGTATGTGTTTGCATTGCGCTTTTGCTATGGCGAGCAGGGGTGCGCCTTCTTGCGTCCAGATGTCGGCATATTTTTTTGCCACCATGAACGGGCGGATAGGCAAAATGGCACCGTATAAAATCGGTAGCCAAAGCACACGTGGCAATTCGATAACGCGCCGATCACTCAAGAATTCTGCAAGATAGCGGCGCAATGCCGCCGCCGTGGGTTTACAGGGCGTGCCGAGGTTAACGAGTAGAACACCTAGATGTTGGGTGCTTTTATCGGTGCTCGTTGCGATAATATTATCCATATAACTATTGTATAGTACGGGCAACATATGTGAGAGTCGACTGAATTTTAATGTTTTTTGGCTGTATTACAGTAGACAATTATTGAGAGGGTGACCGAATGACCAGTGTTGGCTTTGTTGGGCTTGGAAATGTAGGTGGCAAACTTGCCGGTAGCCTATTGCGCAGCCAGTTTGATTTAACCGTGCATGATATCGATCGGTCTCAGGCAAAATCTCTGGTCGATGCGGGTGCCACCTGGGCTGAAGATTTGCGCACTATCGCCGGTTGTGATGTGATCGTTACCTGCCTGCCATCGCCAACCATTAGTGCTCAGGTAATGGAACAGCCAGATGGCATACTCGCTCACCTAGCAGCAGATACCATTTGGGCCGAAATGAGCACCACAGATGTACAGGAGGTCAGGCGTATCGGCGCCTTGGTGCAAGCTAAGGGTGCCCATGCCATAGATTGCCCTGTCTCCGGCGGTTGTCATCGTGCGACTACCGGCAATATCTCTATATTTGCAGGCTGTGAGCGGCCAATTTTTGAGCGGATGATGCCGTTGCTAATCGCTATGGGTCGGCGTATTTTGCACACAGGGCAGCTAGGGTCTGCCTCTATCTTGAAAGTGATTACCAACTATCTGGCGACAGCCAACCTGGTCTCTTTGAGCGAGGCCTTGAGCGTTGCCAAAATAGTGGGCGTCGATTTGAATACCACCTATGAGGCGATCCGTATTTCATCAGGCAATTCATTTGTACACGAGACAGAGAGCCAGGTCATACTCAATGGCAGTCGCAATATCAATTTCACGATGGATTTAGTGCTCAAAGATATCGGGCTATTCCAAGAGCTGGCCGATGCCCATGGCGTAAAGCTGGAGCTATCACCGCTGTTAATCGACATTTTTAAGGATGGCATTGATCGTTACGGTGGGCGGGAGTGGTCGCCCAATATCATCAAAAGATTGGAAGAGAAGTTTAGTATCTCTGTCGAGACGGCTGGATTTCCCGCCGCAATTGTCGATACAGAGGCGGCAGAGTCCGGCTATGAAATCTTGCCCAAGCGTTAAGCAACAGCGCTAATCGCGCTTTCCCTGCTGTGGGAGGGCTTGATAATCCACCCTTATTTTGTGTTAGCATGGAGGCATAGCATTTCAACAGTACCTTTGGAGGTTTCCAGATGAGCAATCGCACGAACGATGACCGCATCCATATAGGCGCACAAATGTATGCCCAAGAGTGTAAGGATGGCATGCTATCGCGCCGTGAGTTCCTCACGCGCGCTACAGCCTTGGGTGTGAGTGCAACTGTCGCTTACGCTTTAATTGGCCAGCAGCAGCCGGCACAGGCTGCGACCTCTGGCAAGGCTGTCCGTGGTGGCACGTTGCGCATGCAGATGGAGGTTCGTCCATTAAAAGATCCCAGGACATGGGATTGGTCCGAATTGGGCAATGCCTGCCGAGGTTACTACGAGTATCTCGTGCACTACGAGATTGATGGCAGCTTGAATGGGCAACTGCTAGAGGATTGGTCGGTCAGCTCAGATGCGACCCAGTACACTTTGCATGTTCGCAAGGGTGTCAAGTGGAACAACGGTGACAACTTTACTGCCAAGGATGTCGCCTATAACTTTGAGCGTTGGTGTGATAAAACCGTCGAGGGTAATTCGATGGCATCTCGCATGGCAACCTTGGTGGATCCGGATACCAACAAGGCTATTAAGGGTGCAATTGAGGTAGTGGATCGCTACACAGTACGTATTAACCTGCCCACACCAGACATTACCATTATTGTCGGTGCAGCAGATTATCCTGCTGCCATCGTACATCAGTCCTATGACGGCACGCCCGAGGGGCTGCTCAACAATCCGGTTGCTACCGGCCCATACATGCCGTTGAGTTACGAGGTCGGTGTGAAAGCTGTCGTGGTGAAGAATAAACGGCATCGCTGGTGGAATGAGGCTAACGGCGCCTATTTGGATCGGATTGAGTATGTCGATTACGGTACAGATCCCACAGCATTTTTGTCTGCGGTCGAGTCCGATGAAGTCGATATGTTGAACGAGAGTACCGGCGATTTCATCAGCATCCTCGATACGATTCGCGGTTGGACCAAGACAGAAGCCGTTACAGCCTCCACCATTGTGATTCGCCCCAATCAGGCTGCCGAGGTCAAGGGTCAGAAGCCTTATTCCGATGTGCGCGTTCGCCGCGCGCTGGCGTTGGCCGTCGATAACAAAGTTTGTTTGGAGCTGGGCTATTCCAATCTGGGTGTCGTGGCTGAAAACCACCATGTTTGTCCCCTGCACCCGGAGTATGCAAAGCTGCCACCGTTGAAGCATGATCCGCGCGCTGCTAAGGCGCTGATGGATCGGGCCGGTATGGGTCAGTACGAGCATGAACTCATTTCAATCGACGATGATTGGCGCAAAAACACCACCGATGCTGTCGCACAGCAGCTGCGTGTTGCCGGTATCAAGGTGAAGCGCACTATCTTGCCAGGGTCTACTTTTTGGAACGACTGGGCGAAATATCCTTTCTCATCCACTAATTGGAATCAGCGCCCGCTGGGTGTACAGGTGCTGGCTTTGGCGTACCGATCTGGTGAAGCTTGGAATGAATCTGCCTTTAGCAATCGGCAGTTTGATGAGCTTCTGGGGCAGGCGTTATCTATTGCCAATGCCAACAAGCGTCGTCGCATTATGTACAGCATCGAAGAGATCATGCAATTACAGGGTGTCATCATCCAGCCCTACTGGCGCTCGCTGTATCGCCATGCAAGATCAAACTTGCTCAATGCCGCCATGCATCCAACCTATGAAGTGCGTGTCCAGTACATAGGTTACAAGGCTTGATTAACCTTAGCGGTGCCCACCACCTACCAACCCCTCGGTTGGTGGTGAGGCACCTCACTTAGTTTTCATGCTGGTTTTTCTCCTTAAGCGTTTTTCGGTTGCAGTCTTAACTTGTCTGTGCCTGACATTTATCGTTTTTTTTCTTACCAATCTACAGCCGAACCTTGAGAAGCTCGCTAAGACGCGCTCCAATAATCGTATGACCGATGTCGAGGTGACGAACTGGCTATCGAAGAATGGCTTTGATCGTAATATCGTTGTCCGTTACGGTGAGTGGTTGGGGATGGTGCCCGCTTGGCGGGTACTGGATGATCAGGGGCAGGTAACAGCTGGCAAGTGTGTGTACCTGCGCGATGCCGAGGGCACGGTTCCAAAATACTGCGGCTTACTGCAAGGCAAGCTGGGCTACACCAGTCTTTTTCAGGAGCCAGTGGAAGATATCATTTCGCGCCGCTTGCTGTTGACCGGTAAACTGATGTTCTGGTTTATGCTGTTGATGGTGCCCAGTGCTTTGGTCATCGGTGTGCTCTGTGGCATGCGCGAGGGCTCCAGAACAGATCGCACCCTGTCGACTTTCTCAATTGTGACCACAGCGACGCCGGAGTATGTTTCCGGTGTGGTACTGATCGCCGTTTTTGCGAGCAGTGCGTTTGGTTTGCAGTGGTTTAAGGGCACCGCCACCTCGGCGATGGACCATATCACTTTTGCCAATTTCACGCTGCCTGTCGTGACCTTGGCACTCTACGGCATGGGCTATATTGCGCGCATCACGCGCGCCTCTATGATCGAGGTGATGACCTCACAATATATTCGCACGGCGCGTCTTAAGGGCCTGCCCTTTCGCACCATCGTGCTGCGACATGCATTGCGCAATGCGCTCATCGCCCCCTTTACCGTCATTATGCTGCAGTTCCCCTGGCTGCTGACCGGGGTGGTTATCGTCGAGACCCTGTTCAACTACAAGGGTTTTGGTTGGACGCTGGTGCAGGCAGCTGGCAACAACGATATCGAATTACTGCTCTCTTGTTCTATCGTCGCCGTGCTGGTGGTGTTGATCACGCAACTGATATCTGATATCGGTTATGTCTATTTGAACCCACGTATTCGGTTGAGTTAGTCGTTATGGAAGCGCTCAACTGGCTACAAATTACCCTCCATCTACTCTGGCAGTTTATGCCAGTGTGGATTGTGATGGCCGCGATCATCACAGCCTCCCTATTTTATAAGCGTCGCCTCGGGCTCTATGGCCAGCTGTTTGACAGCGGGATCGGTGTAGTGGGTCTGTGTCTGGTCATTTTTTGGATACTGACCGCCATCATGGCAGATTGGATTATTCAGTTCGATCCGCTACAGCAGCTCTCTGGCATGAGAAATAAACCGCCCGGCACGCCGGTGAGGGGCATGGAGGATGCGTGGTATCTGTTGGGCGGCGATCACCTGGCGCGCGATGTCTTTAGCCGCATGGTGATGGGCGCAAGGCGCGTGCTGGTCATTGCACCTGCTGCCACCTGTTTTGCCTATATAGCCGGTATTACATTGGGTCTGGCAGCCGGTTACCACGGTGGTCGTTTGGATACTGTTCTGAGTTTTATCTCTAATCTGGTATTGGCCTTTCCGGTTATTTTGTTGTTCTATCTATTAGTGACACCAGAGATTCGCGACACGGGTATTCCCACCATGATGGCGGCGGTGCTGTTTATCTTTCCCATCGTGCTGTTTTTGTTGTTATTTTCCTCGCGTTATTACGTCCAGCCGGCCAAGCAGTTTCTCTACTGTGGTATCACCTTGGTGCTGGGTCTGTGGATGTACTCCGGATTGGCGTTTAATGCAGATCCACTAGGGGTGTTTTATATGGACCCTAATCTATTGAATGTGTTTGTGGCCGTCGTATTTGTCAACTCACCCACCGTTTTTCGCATCGTGCGCAGTCTGCTGTTGGATATGCGATCGCTAGACTATGTGTCTGCTGCCCAGACGCGCGGCGAGAGTGCGTGGTACATCATGCTGTGGGAAATATTGCCAAATGCACGTGGGCCGCTAATCGTCGATTTTTGTCTACGCATTGGCTACACCACGATTTTGCTGGGTACCCTTGGATTTTTTGGATTGGGCGTTAGCCCCGAGAGCCCCGATTGGGGTTCCACCATTAACGAGGGGCGCAAGTTGCTATCGTTTTACCCATTCCCTGCCGTGGTGCCAGCAATCGCCCTGATGTCGCTCGTGCTGGGGTTGAACCTGCTGTCCGATGCACTGCGTGAAGAGTCCTTAAAGGATTAGGGGGGAGCGTGAGCAATATCAAATCGCGTGAGCCGTTACTGAAAATCAGCAATCTCTCTATTTCATTTTTTACCCGTTTGCGAGAGATTCCCGCAGTGATGGACTTCTCCTGCGAGCTGTATCCGGGCGATACCATTGGCCTGGTCGGGGAGTCGGGTTGTGGCAAGTCGACCGTAGCCTTAGGTGTGATGCGCGATCTAGGCGTCAATGGGCGCATCGTCGGTGGCAGCATTGAGTTTAAAGGGCAAGATCTGGTGAAGATGTCACCCAAGGAGCTGCAACACTTGCGCGGCTCGGATCTTGCAATGGTGTATCAGGAGCCGATGGCATCGCTGAATCCGTCCATGACGGTCGGCCAGCAACTGTGCGAGGTGCCGATGACACATCAGAACAGCTCGCGTGCAGAGGCGATGGCGCTGGCCAGAGAGATGGTGTCCGATGTCCACCTACCCGATCCAGACAGAATACTGGCCTCCTATCCGCACCAGCTATCCGGTGGGCAGCAACAGCGCATTGTCATCGCCATGGCGTTGATGTCGCGCCCATCACTGCTGATTCTGGATGAGCCGACCACAGCGCTCGATGTTACCGTTGAGGCGGGCATCATCGACCTTGTCAAAGGCTGTGCCAAAAAATACGGCACCTCGATTCTGTTTATCAGCCACAATCTTGGCTTGGTAATGGATGTCTGCAATCAAATTTGTGTCATGTACTCCGGCGAGGCGGTTGAGGTAGGCGGTATCGACAATGTGTTTGACAACATGCGCCATCCGTACACCCAAGCCCTATTGCGCTCCATGCCGCTGCCGAGCGCCAACAAGAACGGTGCACCCCTAACCGCTATCCCCGGCAATTTTCCGTTGCCACACGAGCGGCCGCAGGGATGTAATTTTGGGCCGCGCTGCCAGTATTTTGTCGAGGGCGTGTGCAATAGCGCTGATGTGCCTATGGCAGATTGTGCCACCGACAAGGCACACCACGAGAGCCGCTGCCTGCGATTTAACGAAATTGATTGGCAGGCCGATGTGGCGGCGGGGGCAGATAGCCCACCTGTCGAGCTCGGCGAGGTCGTACTCGATATACAGGATTTGCAAAAATACTATCAGGTTGGCGGCGACTCGCTATTCTCATCAAAGCAGGCCACATTTGTAAAAGCCAACGAGTCGGTTAGCATTCGTGCGCGTGAGGGGGAGACGGTCGCTATTGTGGGCGAGAGTGGCTGCGGCAAATCGACCCTCGCCAAGGTTTTGTTGGGGTTGGAGACGGCAAGTGGCGGTCAGGTGAGCATGTTCGGTAAGCAAATTCAAAATGCCCCCGTCGAAAACCGCAGTGCCAAGACACTCGCATCTGTGCAGATGGTCTTTCAAAATCCATTCGATACCCTCAACCCATCTATGACAGTGGGCAGGCAAATTATCCGTGCACTTGAGATATTTCGCGTGGGGGAGGACGACCAAGCCCGACGCAAGAAAATGTACGAGTTACTGGAGTTGGTCAAGCTGCCAAGCGAGTATGCAGATCGCACATCGCGCCAGCTATCGGGTGGCCAAAAGCAGCGCGTGGGCATTGCGAGGGCGTTTGCAGGCGAGGCCAATATTATTGTGGCAGATGAACCGGTATCGGCACTGGATGTATCTGTGCAAGCCTCGGTAACTGAGCTGCTAATGGACATTCAAAGACAGTCGCGCATGACGATGATTTTTATTAGCCACGATCTGTCTATCGTCCGCTATTTGTCAGATCAAGTAGTGGTGATGTATTTGGGCCATGTGGTGGAATCCGGCCCGACAGATGCCGTGTTTTCACCGCCCTATCACCCCTACACAGAGGCGTTGCTCTCTGCGGTACCCATCGCCGATACCAGCATTCAGCGCAAACGCATCGTGTTGAGTGGCGATATCCCCTCTGCCATCAACACCCCCAATGGCTGCCCTTTTCAGACTCGCTGTCACTATAAATCGCAGGTGGCGGGTAATCTGTGCGAGACACAGGTGCCATCGATTCGCACCTTGGGTACTGGCCACCAGGTTAAATGCCATCTTGCGGATGACATCTTTGACAACATGGAGCCTGTTATCGTTTTTGGCAAAAAAACATCTCCCAGTAAAAAAACGAAAGCATCTAAACCCAAAACACCCGCATAAAATAGCCGTTGTATGCCTTTGAGCTATTGACGATCGCCGGTTGTCAATTTATGTGCTAGGCTGTCGCGCAGGTGATGTAGATTGCTTTTTTATTAGGTGGGCATGGTTATGGCTGGTATCGGTCAGAGTCGGCGCGGCGGTAGAGCCTCCAATACAGCGCGGCGCGGTGGGGCGGTGTTGCACCAGAGCCCGTGGCGTCAACCGCGCAATATCGACCCACCAATAGAGCCGCTGGATGAGGCGGGTGTGCAGGCCGTCCACCTTGGCGCCATGCGCATACTCGAGGAGATTGGCATAGAGTTTTTGCATCCCGAAGCCCTGCGTATTTTGCAGCAAGCCGGCTGTAGCGTACACAATCAAAACGTGCGCATGGGGCGCGAGTTTGTCATGGAGATGCTCGCCAAAGCGCCCAGCCAGTGGACACTGACAGCCAGAGACCCAACCTATAACCTTGTGGTGGGTGGCAACTACATGTTGTTCGGCAATGTCTCCTCACCACCCAATTATTGGGATATCACGCTAGACAATAAAATCCCCGGCACCCGCGCCTACTGCCAAAATTTCTTTAAGCTGTGTCAATTTTTTAACTGCATCCATTTTGTTGGCGGCTATCCGGTGGAGCCGGTCGATATCCATGCCAGCATTCGCCATTTGGATGTCATGTACGACAAGCTAACCATGACCTGTAAGGTGCCCCATATCTATAGCCTGGGCAAAGAGCGTGTAGAGGACTCACTTGAGATGGTGCGCCTTGCAGGCGGCTGGGATCACGATGAGTTTGAGCAGAGCCCCAAGCTGTACACCAACATTAACTCAACCTCGCCCTTAAAGCATGATTTTCCGATGTTGGATGGTTGGATGCGTATTGCCAGGCGCAACCAAGCGTTGGTCGTTACACCCTTTACCCTGGCCGGTGCCATGGCACCTGTCACCATGGCCGGTGCCGTGGCCCAATCTTTAGCAGAAGCCCTGTGCGCTGTGGCCTTGGCGCAGTGGATTCGCCCCGGGGTTGCCTGTGCCCTAGGCACCTTTACCTCCAATGTGGACATGAAATCCGGCGCACCCGCATTTGGCACCCCAGAGTACATGCGCGCCACCCAAATGACAGGGCAACTATGCCGCTTTTACAACATACCGATGCGCTCCTCTGGCGTCTGTGCCGCCAATGTGCCAGATGCACAGGCCATGCTAGAGACCAGTAATAGCCTGTGGGCCGCTGTGCAGTCTGGCTCACATATGGTCTACCACGCCGCAGGTTGGCTGGAGGGTGGCCTGATCGCCAGCCCCGAGAAATTTATTATCGATTGCGAAATGCTACAGCAGATACAACGCTATATGGAGCCAGAAATTTGTGCGACAGGGGAGGATGAAATTGCCCTCCCCACCATTGAGCAAGTGGGGAGCACCGGCCATTTTTTTGGCACCGAACACACACAGGAGCGCTACACCAGCGCGTTTTATCAGCCATTTTTATCCGACTGGCGCAATTTTGAGGCCTGGAAAGAAGCGGGTGGTGTTTGGACAGCCCAGCGTGCACACACACTGTATCAAAATATTCTACAAGCCTACGAGCCACCGCCGATGGATGAGGATATTGCCGAGACCTTAGCGCAGTTTGTGAAGCGGCGTAAGAGCGAGGGGGGTGCGCCGACAGATTTTTAGGTTGGTAAGGGTGCGATAGCGTGATAAAAATGCTAGGGATAACATAGCTTGTCGGGCTTAGCTAGGCCAAATTTTCAGGGTATATTGTGAAGCGACAGCGAGGATAATTAGAGCATCCCCAAAAAACTTCA
>CAZROX010000035.1:0-13344 GCA_964601845.1 uncultured Halothiobacillaceae bacterium | reverse complement strand
TGGTTTTTTTGTCGTGCAGCAGTTTTGCACAGCGCTCGCCCTCGCTCTGGAGCGCCAGGCCACCGTAGTTGGTATCCACCACGTGGCGCTGGTAGAAGGCCGCTGAATTTT
Organism: uncultured Halothiobacillaceae bacterium; assembly: GCA_964601845.1. GTDB lineage: Bacteria > Pseudomonadota > Gammaproteobacteria > CAZROX01 > CAZROX01 > CAZROX01. Next base: position 13,233 of record CAZROX010000035.1, on the reverse strand, counting down.
GGTCGAGCGGTGGCAGGGTGCTATCTTCTAGCGTCGCCAGTACAGTGGCATACAGGGGGTGTGCGTGCATGATACAGCGCGCATGAGGGCAGGCTCTGTGAATCGCACCGTGCAGCCCCCAAGCTGTTTGGTCTGGTGCGTCATCGCGCTGCATGGTTGCGGGGTCGTTGGCATCGATCAGCAGTATCTCCGATGCCTTGATGCGACTGAAATGTCGGGCATTGGGGTTGATCAAAAACAGGCCATCACCGAGCGACAAGCTAAAATGGTTTGCAACGGCCTCATGCATGTTTAGGCGTGCTGTCCAGCGCAGTGCCGCCGCCAGATCGACTCGCGCCTGCCAAAATTCTGCTTCCTGTTGCGTGCCTAGGTGGTGTAATGTCATGGCTCGATCTCCTTTAGTATCTGTGTGGGTGCATCTGCACAACACTTTTAGTATATAGCAGCTACGGGTCGTAACAGGGTATGATTACCCAGCCAACGGGTTGGAAGTTATACAAGAAACTGCTTGGCTTATGGCATGGGCTTTGATAGAGTGTTCCGATGCGGTCTTTGGCTGAGTCGGCTTTTGCCTTTAGGGCAATGTGTGTCGGCGTATCCAGTAGATAGATGTTTCGTTTTTTAGAGTTGTGTTTTTGGAGGAGTGTGTAATGAGGAAACTTCATGTTTTGGTACTGGCGCTGTTATTGTCGACGAGCATGTCGGCCTATGCGTCATGTGGCAAGGTCAGCGTTGGTTCAATGGGTTGGGCATCTGGCGAAAGTATTACCGCCATCGGCGCCTTCCTGCTTGAGCAGGGTTATGGTTGTACGGTATCGGTTGTACCGACAGACACCGTTCCTGCTGTCACTTCTCTCGCTGAAAATGGTCAGCCGGATGTTGTGCCAGAGGTTTGGGTCAACTCTGCAACGGTCTACAAAGACCTAGAAGCCGACGGCAAAGTTATTACGGTTGCCAGTGTCTTTGAGCAAGGTGGCGAAGAGGGCTGGTGGATTCCTACCTACTTGGCTGAAAAACACCCAGAGCTCACAACGATCCAAGGTATTTTGGACAACCCCGAGCTGGTCGGTGATCTCTTTCACAATTGCCCAGTTGGTTGGGGCTGCCGCATTGTGAACGATAACCTAGCGCAGGTATTTGACTTCGAGGGCAATGGCGTAGAAGTATTCGATCATGGTTCGGGTGCCAACCTAGCAGCCTCTATCGGTGCGGCCTATGAAGATAAGGCGCCTTGGTTTGGTTACTACTGGGGTCCCACCGCCATTTTGGGCAAGTATCCAATGACTAAAGTCTCTTTGGGTCCTGTCGATCCTGTGCAGCATTCGACCAACCAGAGCCCAGATAGCGACCCGTCTACCTTAGGCATATCGGATTTCCCATCAGCACCTGTGGTCACCGCAGTGACAGCTGACTTTGCCGATCGCGAGCCCGATGCAACGGACATGCTAAGCAAGATGTCTTTCCCCAATGAGACACTGAGTGCCATGTTGGCTTGGAAGGAAGATAACAATGCTTCAGCAGACGAGGCAGCTGCTTGGTTTTTAATCAACAATGTCGATGTCTGGAAGTCTTGGTTGGATCGCGACGCCTACAGAAGAATCATCGCCAATATGTAAATATTGGTTTAGACAGTTCTACTGTTTTGTTTCTAGTGACGCCTCGCCTCCATCAGGGAGTAGCGTGGCGTCACTAGCCTGATTCCTCTCTATATCTCATTTATGTCTTCAACCTACAACTTTTTTTTCGATGCACTCAACTTGCGAGAGTGGTGCGATGAGAACAAAGGTACCGCTTTGGTTTCCCTTAGCAGCCTCAAGCGCGAAGAAGACCCTTGGTGGGATTTCGATTTTCCCTCGCTGGATAACCTGCACGACGCCTGTAGCCGCGTGCCTCAGACACGCGATTTCACCGCGTTCTTAGAGGACACCTTTCTATCGATAAGGCCCGCTTTACGCACTGTGCTCGATCCTTTGACACAGCCTTTATCCTGGCTACTCGAAGGCGGCTTGTGGCTGTTTACACTGATTCCTTGGTGGATCTTGCTGCCCGTGCTGTTTTATCTGGTGTACTGGGTAACTAAGTCTCGGAACATTGTCTGGTTGCTGGTTATTTGCTTCGGCTTTTTACTGTTTATCGATCACTACGAGTACGCGATTCAAACGCTAGTGATTATTTTTACCTGTACCGTGCTGTGCGTGCTGTTTGGCGTGCCGATGGGGGTATGGATGTCTAAGAGCGATCGGGTAGCGGCTATCGTTACGCCGGTGTTGGATATGTTGCAAACCCTGCCAACTTTTGTGTATCTGATTCCGCTCATTTTTCTGTTTAATATTACGGAACCCAAGTTGTATGGTTTGGCAATTATCATGTACGCCATCGTGCCGGTGGTGCGCCTCACCAATCTGGGTATCCGCCTGGTAGATCGCGACGTGATAGAGGCGGCGCGCGCCTACGGCATGACCGCCCGACAGCAATTGGTGGGTGTTGAAGTACCGCTAGCCTTGCCGACGATCTTGGCCGGTATCAATCAAACTATTATGATGAGCCTTGCGATGGTGGTAATCGCCTCACTGGTTTCAGCGCCTGGCCTCGGTACACTGGTACTCGATGGCATCAACAATCTACGTTTGGGGGTTGGTCTGGTCGCCGGTGTCAGTATCGTGCTGCTAGCTATCATGCTAGATCGCGTTTCCAAGGAGGCGCTGTCTAGTGTTCACTCAAAACGTATGAACTGATTGAGCATCCCTGTTATGTCTGCCAAAGATAGCCCTTCAGTATTGTTGCGTGTAAAAAACCTGTACAAATTGTTTGGGCCAGACCCAGCCAGTGTTGTGCCGATGCTAAAAGATGGCGTCGATAAGGCTGAAATACAGCAGGCTACGGGCCATGTGCTCGCGCTCAACAACATTAATATCGACATACGCGCCGGACTCATTACCGTCATCATGGGCTTATCCGGCTCGGGTAAGTCGACCCTCATTCGGCATGTCAACCGACTGATCGAGCCGACCGCCGGCGAGATTTTTCTCGACGGTGAAGATATCTTGGGCTACAACCTGGCCGAGTTGCGCGCCATGCGTCAGCGGCGGATGTCGATGGTCTTTCAAAAATTCGCCCTGTTGCCGCATTGCACCGTGTTGGAGAATGCACAGATGCCGCTCAAGGTGCGAGATGAGGATCCGGAATCTTCCCGTGAGCAGGCAATGCGCTGGATTGATCGGGTTGGGTTGGCCGGTTTTGAGTCGAGTCACCCACATCAATTATCAGGTGGCATGCAGCAACGCGTTGGCTTGGCGCGCGCCTTGACAGCCGATACGGATATTATGCTCATGGACGAGGCCTTCTCAGCACTCGATCCTTTAATCCGCGTCTCGATGCAAGATTTGCTGTTGGAATTACAAAGCACACTGCACAAAACGGTTATTTTTATCACGCACGATTTAGATGAAGCGCTCAAGCTGGCCGATCACTTGGTGATTCTCAAGGACGGTTTTATTGTCCAGCAGGACGAACCGCAAGAGATTTTGTTGCGACCTAAAGACCCCTATGTAGAAAGCTTTGTGCAGGATATCAATCGCGCACGCGTGATCCAAGTCCGCTCTGTGATGAAAACCCGCCGCCAATCGATGAAGTACGATGGCGTAGTCGCCCCCACAGAATCGCTGGAATCCTTAATTAACAAGTCCGATGGCAACTACGATGTTTGCTTTGAGGTGCGCACGGACAAAAAACGCGTCGGTTATATTCGGATGCACGATGTGTTGAAGGCCTTGGTACGCTACGAGCATCACGCATCCGAAGCCTAGCGGCACGGGTTCGTTGCCTGTCAGTGTAGCGTGTCGCCCATGTGTACCCAAGGCATCCTAAGCTGCGCCGCACCGAGTCGCTGGTGCGATCCAACCCTATGGAATTAGGTGCGGCCTTGTTTTAATATCGGTATGTGGTTGTTCGATAAGGTGATAGTTTGATATGAGATACTCTGTTTCCCCGCTGTGGTTACTACTGGTCGTTGTTTTTACGCAGGTGCCCAGTGCCTATGCGCATCATGTCGTGCATCCTGTGGCCTTCATGCCCGAGTCAGTTGTGGCTGCAACCGATAAGGCTGCGCCGGTCTATCGGGGCGCGTTTAAGAAAGTGGACTACGCCGTTAAAGGCGGCTTTGAAATTTATCGCCAAGGCCGAGGCTATAAGCTAGCTGTGAAAAATTTGCGCATCGGTAGCGGCCCCGATCTGGTGCTGATGCTAACCGATCAGGTTCTCGCCAGTGGCAATGAAGATTATCGCCAGATATCGGTCTTGCCAAAAACACGGGGTAGCTTTGAGGTGGCGATTCCCCGGGGGTTGGAGCCGGGCGATTTTAAATACCTGCAAATCCATTGTCGGCGCTTCTCACACACCTTTGCCAGCGCCAAGATTGTGCGCGTCTCAGACGACAACTCTGCCAGCTAGACACAGCACAGCGGCGTTGCCTGATAAATCAGCAGCGCCAAGCAAGCGCCCCTAGTGGGGCCATCCGCTAACGCTTAGACAGATAATTGAGCAAGTCGATATTGGTAATGATGCCAAGTGGCTTCTTATCGCCGCGTTGATCGACGATCAGCGGCACCTTGCCATCTCGGAGCATCTTGGTTGCCAGTTCGATTGAATCACTTGTTTCAATGAACTCGACCGCTTTATCGACCAGCGGGTCAATCGGCTCGTTGATGCCGACCTGCTGGTTGTGGAGGGCGCGCAACAGCACCTTCTCTTGAATGATGCCGATGATATTGCCCAGCTCATCTTCAATGGGCATTTGGCTGATACCCGCATCGCTTAATTTTTCGATCACCTTGGCCAGCGAATCACCCACCCTGGCCACCAGCAGGTTGACCGGCTTTTGCTGTAGCTCGCGCATCAGATCTGAGACCTGGCCTGCGGTCGATCCAAAAAAGCCCGCCTCGGTCATCCAGTCATCATCGTAGACTTTTGATGTGTACCGGTTGCCGCTATCTGGCAGGATAATCAGCACATTTTTGTTGCGCATCGACTCCCCTTGCTCTTTTAGCCAGCGCGTGGCACCCACAAGGGCGCTGCCCGATGAGACACCCGCATAGATGCCCTCTTTTGCCAGCAGTCGGCGCGTCATCAAAAACGACTCTCTGTCGTCGACCCGCACCATATCGTCGATTTGATTAAAGTCGTAGTTATCCGGAATAAAATCCTCGCCGATGCCCTCGACCAAATACGGCTCCGCCGGTGTGCGCGGCGCGCCGTACTTGAAGGTGTCGTACACGATAGAACCCACCACATCGACAGCGACAATTTTCACATCGGGCTTGGCCTGCTTCATGTATTGGCCAATGCCAACCACTGTGCCGCCGGTACCGATGCCAGCGATCAATACGTCGATATCCGGCATCTGATGCAAGATCTCAGGGCCGGTCGTCTCGTAGTGGCAGCGACGATTGGCCAGGTTGTTGTACTGGTCTACATAAAACGCGTTGGGAATCGTGGTCGCCATCCGTTTGGAGACCGAGTAGTAGCTACGCGGATCCTCTGGGTCTACCGCGGTTGGGGTGATGATCACGCGCGCACCAAAGGCGCGCAGGTTCTTAATTTTTTGCTCCGACATTTTGTCGGGCAAAACAAATACACAGCGATAGCCTTTAATGGCGGCGGCTATGGCAAGCCCGACACCCGTATTGCCACTGGTGCCCTCGACGATGGTATCGCCCGGTTTAATCAGGTTGCGCTTTTCTGCATCTTCAATTAAATACCAGCCGATGCGATCTTTAATCGAGCCACCCGGATTGAGATACTCCAGCTTGCCATACAGGTTGGCATCGGATTGAACGGCGCGCTCAATGCGGACAATCGGGGTATTGCCGATGGTGTCTGCTAGCGATTCGTAGACTTGGTGTCTGTGTACAGTTGTCATGTTGCCCAGTGTTTTTATGGGTTATATCGGCAATGAAAAAACATGCATAGGTGGTACGAGGTATGCGTATCCGGTACAGATCATCTCAGGTTGTGCGCGAGATAAACAGTATATCCCCAGCATAAAAATGCGCCCCCGTCACCGAGGCAGTATATCAGGGTGGTGCGCTAGGCAGAGATTGCGAGATGCCATACCCATAGCATTTACCAATATCCATGGCCTATCGTTCGGTGTGTGAGTGCAGATCGTGTCGGCCAGCATCAGCTCGACCCAGAGGCAGAGCGCTGGGGCGCGCTGTCAAAGTAGGCCGTCGATTGCATCTCCAACAGACGGCTGGTGGTGCGCTTGAAGCTGCCACGCAGCAGCTGACCACAATACAGCGTTTCGGCAGCCGCCTGCGAAAATATAATCAGGATGATGCGCTTTGCGTACAGCTCGTCGATCAGATGGATAAAGCGCCGCGCAGCGGCATCATCGCCCGCGTTCATGGTGTGTACACCCGTTAGGATGATGCGTCGGTAGCGCTTGCACAGATAGGTGTAGTCCTCGGTGGCGCGTGCCTCGACACACAGGGCTGCAAAATCGACCCATAGGGTATCTTGGCTGTGGCGTATCACAGCCAGCGTGCGATCATTGACCGTGATGCTAGCGGATGCCAGCGCCTCGGTGTCGGATAAATGGGCAAAGCAGGTCGCGGCCTCTTGTTGTGCGATGGCGGGTGGTCGTATGCGATAGCCGGCACCCTGTGCGGGTTTTTGCGCGCGATGATCGGTGCCCCCTGCGATCTCGATCACCTGTAGCTGCTGTTGTAAGAGTGCAATCGTCGGCAGGAATTTTTGTCGCTGTAGGCCGCCTAGATAGAGCGCATCCGGCGCTGTATTGGTGGTAATGATGATGTATAGCCCGCGCATAAATAGCTGGGGTAGAAACTCCGCCAGCAGCATGGCATCGACGATATCGGTCACTTGAAATTCATCGAGGCAGAGCACGCGCGTGTTGGCGAGCATCTGGTGTGCGACCTGTCGCATCGGGTTGGCGAGTTTTTTTTGTGCGCGCAGGGCTGCGTGCACTTGTTGCATAAATTGGTGAAAGTGCAAGCGCTGTTTCGGGAGCGGCAGGGCGTCAAAAAACCAGTCCATCAGCATGGTTTTACCCCGACCTACCGAGCCCCAGATATAGAGACCACACCCGTGTTGCGCACGCCCAGAGCGCAGCAGTTGTGTGAGGGGGGCTGGGCGCTTGATCAGAGATTGGTACAACTGGTCGAGCTGTTCGATCAGTCGGAGCTGCCCGGCATCATAGCTGAGCTGACCGCGCTGCACCTGATGTTCGTAATGCGTGCGAACAGGTTGATGCGCTCCATCAACCGATGCGGCGCTCATCGCAATTGAACGTTGAGTGTGTCCACCGTACTACCCGGGTCGACTAAGGTGATGTCGATGTTCACCGGTTTATCTATCGGCATAGAGTGTGCATGGGTATCATCCAAATACTCACTGGGCGCGAGTATCCGCGCCGAGGTCAACGCACCTGTCTTATCGAGTAGACGCAGCACCAGGGTCGGATAAGGCTGCTCGAATGCGGCTGTGTTAGATAGGACGACATGCACCAGGAGCGCATCGTCTAGATGGGGGTGACTTTTTGTGGTCTGCCCGAGAATATGGATCTTCTCTGGCACGCGCAATACGGGCAAGGTGCAGCCGATATTCAGGCAGAGCATGTTGAGCATGGGGCGCAGCTCGGGCACCATCAGCCACTGGGTCCGAGTGGCATAGATACCCTGGGCGATGAGGGTAAACAATAGCAGCACCATCAGCAGCCACCATATAAAGGGTGTTTTTTTGCGCACACTGCTGGCAATGATCTGATCTACCAAGTGGTGCTTCTTGCTCGCGCTCCCAGATGATAATCGGTGGATATCCTCTTCCATCCACTGGGTATTCAGTGCATCTGGGTTGCTATCATCCGCTATATTTGGGCGACTGGCTGTCGCAGTGGCTTTGGCTCGCCTGGGTGTGCTGAGGCGCTGCTTGCTGGGCAGCGGCGGTGACACCTGATGCATACCGGTATTTTTTGCATCTGTGGGCAGAGAGTCGAGCGATAGCTCAATGTTGTATGCCAGTAGAAATGTGTGGTTACAGACGGAGCATCTGACATCGCTTCCAGTGCGGTTTGCCTGTGCAACTGTGCTGGGTACCTTGAATAAGGTCTTGCACTTGGGGCAACGCGCTTTCATTCTATGTGTGACTCCTAAAATTCCGACCGGCTTTAGATGGCATGTGGCGCGCTATGCGTGCTATCTATCAGCGCAAGTCATGTAGGGCTTGATTGTGCGCTATTTTACAGCGTATGTCAGCATCAAGTCTGCTTAAGCTTCGGCACACGCTCACTCAGTGAGTTGTGTGCAGGGGGCAGATCAGCGCCCTGCCCCTCCCTGTTTCGCCCTAAATGAGGCCTGCTTGTTTACAGGAGTGCACTGACCGAGAACGACAGCCCGATGGCAATCAAAATATAGCTCAGCATGGCACCCCAGTTGTACACGGGTACCAGCAGAAAAAACAGGGCGCCCACTAGGGCGATAATCGCCAGCACGACACGCACGCAGGTGGCACGCGCTGTGCGTGCACGCAGGTGCATGGCATCGCTCGCATGCAAATCGGGCGCAGATGGGGGCGTTTGGTGCAGGGTGCGGTAGAGGATGTCCGGCAACTGAGGTAGGGCAATCGCCCAGCGCTGCCAGTCCTGTTCGAGCTGTGCGGTTAGGGTGCGGACGCTGTACTGGCGTTTCACCCAGCGCTCTAAAAAGGGCTTGGCGGTTTCCCAAAGGTCTAGCTCTGGGTAGAGCGTGCGCCCCATGTTCTCGACATTGAGCAGCGTTTTTTGCAGCAGCATCAGTTGCGGTTGCGTCCGCATGTCAAAGGTGCGCGCCGCATTAAATAACTCCAATAGCAGACTGCCGATGGAAATATCGCGCAAAGGTTTGGAGAAAATCGGCTCGCAGACCGTGCGGATGGCCGACTCCAACTCCGTGACCCGGGTGTGGGGCGGCACCCATCCCGATTCGATATGCAATCTTGCAACCGCACGGTAGTCGCGGCGAAAGAAGGCCAGCAGATTATTGGCCAGATAGTGTTGGTCGGTGTGCTCTAGTGTGCCGACGATGCCAAAATCGACCGCGATATAGCTCGGGTCCTGCGGGTCGCGCGCATCGACAAACACATTGCCCGGGTGCATATCCGCATGAAAAAAGTTGTGGTCAAATACTTGGGTGAAAAAAATCTCGACCCCGCGCTCTGCCAGCTTGCGCATATCGACCCCGCGCTCGCGCAGACTGTCAGCGTCGATCCGCTCGCCCCAAATGCGCTCCATCACCAAGGTGTTGCGCCCGGTGTACGACCAGTAGACCGCCGGTATTTTGAGCAGCGGGCTGTGTTGCCAGTTGCGCCTGAGCTGGGCCGCATTGGCCGCCTCGCGCATCAGATTCAATTCGGCGTGAATGGTTTTGTCGTACTCTTGCACCAGATCGCCTAGCCGCAGGCGCCGCCCCTCGGACCAGTGGCGCTCGATGAACCGCGCCAGGGTGTACATCCAGCGCAGGTCGCGCTCGACGGTGCGCCCGATATGGGGGCGCAGCACCTTCACCACCACCTGATCGCCATCGTGGCAGATGGCCGCGTGCACTTGCGCCAAAGAGGCGGAGGCCAGCGGCGTCGGCTCGAATTGCTCGAACAGGCTGTCGGTGTTGGCGCCTAGGTCGGACTCGATGCAACGCTGGGCCGTGGCCGTATCAAATGGCTGTACGCGATCTTGCAACTTGACCAACTCTTCGATGATATCCGCTGGCAGCCAGTCCGAGCGCAGCGACAGAATCTGGCCAAACTTGACCCAAATGGGGCCGAGGGATTCGAGCAGCAGACGCACCCGCTGCCCTCTGGCGCGCGCCCGCGTGCGCAGATACCAGCGCCCGGGCAGCAATAGGATCAACAGGCGCAGGGGGTACAGCTTGGCCGGTAAAAATTGATCCATGCCATAGCGCAGGAAGCTGTGCTGAATGGCAAGCAGTCTGGCCGGGGTGCGCATCAGGGTTTGTCGCCCGAGCGGGTGGCAAGCTGTTGTATGCGGGCCGCCAGCCTATCGGTATCGGCGCGCAGGGTGTCGATCGCCTCGGCTAGGGCGTGGCACTCGGCTGTAGTCGGCAGGAGTTCGTCCTGCAAATACTCGCGCGTATTGTCGATCAGATGCCCGCGCGTGCGCCTAGACCAGCGTTGGATAACATGGACACCGCGACCCGTGTAATGGGCGATAAAATCCCCCAGCCAGCCGGACAAAAATTCGTCTCGATCAATCGGCAGCTGTTGGATCACCTGGGTGAAGCGGCGCGCGACCTGTAGGTCGCCATGGATCGAGACCGTGCTAGATGCCAAATCCTGCGAGTACATCAGCGCCAGCAGAGAAAAGGGCGCGCCGCTGATCTCGACATCGGCTGTTTCATCCGCACCCTGTAGCAGCGCTAGGCGCTCGCCCTGCACCAGCCAGACCATGCGCACCGCCGGTGCCTGGATATTCAAAGCGATCAGCTTGCCCTCGATCGACTGCAAGGTGACCTGTGCGCGGGGGCTGTGTCGGAGCAGGTTGTTGAGCGCCCCCTCTAGCAGCAAGTTCGGGCCGATCGGCAGCATCAGATGCGCTCGCCTCGCTTGCCCCGAGGCGATGGGCGGGGATGGTCGCACTCGCTGCTGGCGGTTGTCATGCCGTGCATGAGGATCTGAAATAGAGGGATGCCATGGATTGGCACCGCTGGGTATTGTTGTCTCATCAGCTTGGTCGATAGATCAGGTTTTTCATCGGTTCACCCGCCAGCCAACGGGCCATGTTGTCGATAAAGAACGCACCCTGGCGCTCGCGCCATTCGACGATGGCATCCGAGTGGTGCGGGGTGATGATCAGATTTTTACAGTCCCACAGGGGGCTATCTTGCGGCAGCGGCTCCTCGGCAAATACATCGCTATAAGCCCCGGCCAGATGATCGCTCTCCAGCGCCTCTTGCAGCGCCACCTCATCGACGATATGGCCCCGCGCCCCATTCAAAAAATAGCTGCCCGGGCGCATCGCGGCAAAGGCCTCCCTGCCAAACAGATTGCGCGTGCTGTCATTGAGTGGGGCGTGCATACAGACATAGTCGGCGCGCGGCAGCATCTCCATCAGCTGATCGAGCGTGCCCTGCTCATCGACGTGCTCGACCGGCGCAGTGCCGGCGCGTATGCCGAGCACCTGCATATCAGCTGCCTTGCAGCGGCGCGCCAGTTCGCGCCCGATGGTGCCCAGCCCGATAATCAGCACGCTGCTACCGATCAGCGTGCGGCGCAGCCTGCCCTGCCACCGGTGCGCGCGCTGGTCATCGAAATAGGCCGGCAGGCAAAAACTCAGCGCGATCATCATGCCGAGCATCGCCTCTGCTAGGTAGTCTGCCAGCACGCCGGCGGCGTTGGTGACCTGGGCATTGAGCGCGCTCAGCGGTTCGATATGATCGTAGCCGGCGCCACATATATGCACCCACTCGACGCTCGGCTGGCGCATGATGGGGCGCACATCGACCCAGTTGAACGTATCGGTTTTGCACATGGCGACCACGCGCGGCTGCACAGCTTGCGCGAGCTCGGCGAGGCCGACCCCATCGCCGTTGCAGTGGATATCGAGTGCGGGCCAACGCTGCTTGAGCAAGTGGGTGTAGCTCTGTGGCTCCTCATCGAGGATCAAGATGGGCAGCTTGTCCATTAGCTGGATGCGCGCTCTATCGCGCCGGTATGTTTTTTCAGATGAATCATCAGCAGCGAGATAGCCACCGGTGTAATGCCCGGCAGCCGCTTGGCCTGCGCGAGGGTTTTGGGCCGGTGCTGCGCCAGCTGCTCGCGCACCTCGGTGGACAGGCCACGCAGGGCGCGGTAGTCGATATTGGATGGCAGGCGCATCGCCAGATGCTTGGCTTGGTGTGCGATCTCTTTGCATTGCCGCTCGGTGTAGCCGGCGTATTTAATCTCCGCCTCGATGGTTTCGCACACCGACTCGTCCCAGTCGCAGGTTTTGCCGAGGGCTTGCAAGATCAGCGCCAGGGATACCTTGGGCCGACCCAAGAGCTGATAAGCGCTATGGGTTTGCCCGATGCCCATCTCGGCGTGTTGACCCAGATAGGCCGCCGCTTCAGACTCGGGGTGGATTTTGCTCGACTCCAGCGCTTGTCGCAAGTCGGTGGTCTGTTGTTGTCTGCGCATAAAGACCTCCCAACGGCGATCATCCAGCAGGCCGAGTGCGCGCCCGCGTTCGCACAGGCGCACGTCTGCATTGTCCTCGCGCAGTTGCAGCCGGTACTCGGCGCGGCTGGTAAACATCCGGTAGGGCTCGGTGATGCCGAGTGTGGTCAGATCATCGACCAGCACCCCAAGATAGGACTCGGCGCGCGTGGGGCACCAGGGCGGGCGATCCTGCACCGCCTGCGCGGCATTGATGCCGGCGATCAGCCCTTGGGCTGCGGCCTCTTCGTAGCCTGTGGTGCCGTTGATTTGCCCGGCCAAGTACAGGCCGGCAATATATTTGCTCTCCAGCGAGCTGTCGAGATCGCGCGGGTCGAGGTAGTCGTATTCAATGGCATAGCCGGGGCGGGTGATGTGGCTGTTTTCTAGCCCGGCAATCGTGCGCACATAGGCGCACTGCACGCTGTAGGGCAAGCTGGTGGAAATGCCGTTGGGGTACACCTCCGGCGTGTGCAGCCCCTCTGGCTCGATAAAGATTTGGTGCGATGTCTTGTCGGGGAAGCGCACGATCTTATCCTCGATAGAGGGGCAGTAGCGCGGCCCAGTGGCATCTATCTGGCCGGTGTACATGGCCGCCTCATGCAGGTTGTCGCGCACCAGCGCATGGGTGCGCTCGTTGGTTTGGGTGATGTGGCAGTCGACCTGCTGCGGGTGCTGATCGCGCGTGCCCCAAAATGAGAACACCGGGCGCGGCTGATCGCCCGCCTGACACATCAGGCGGCTGTAATCAATGCTGCGACCGTCGATGCGCGGCGGGGTGCCGGTTTTCAGGCGGCCGGTGCGGGGCGCCAGCTCGCGCAGGCGTGCCGCGAGGCTGTGGGCCGCGGCCTCACCCGCCCGCCCGCCGGTGTTTTGCTGGGTGCCGATATGGATTTTGCCATCGAGAAACGTGCCGACGGTGAGCACCACGGTCGGTGCATGAAACTGGATGCCCGCCGCTGTCACCACCCCGCTCACCCGCCCTTTGTGAATTAACAGATCATCGACACCCTGCTGAAACAACAACAG
>CAZROX010000034.1:1350-13490 GCA_964601845.1 uncultured Halothiobacillaceae bacterium | reverse complement strand
TTCGAGCAAAGGTTCTATCTAGAAATACACCGCACCGGGCGCGATGAGGACGAGCTATACCTACAGGGTGCCGTCGCCCTGGCACAGGCCTGCCACTGCCCGCTGGTGGCCACCAACGATGTGCGCTTTCTCGAACCAGAGGACTTCGATGTGCACGAGGCGCGGGTGTGTATTCACGAGGGCAATGTAATCAATGCCCCCAACCGCACCAGCCGATACAGCACACAGCAATATCTGCGCACCGCCGATGAAATGTGCGACTTGTTTGCCGACCTACCCACCGCCTTGCAAAACTCGGTCGAGATCGCCAAGCGCTGCAACTTGATGATCCCCATGCACGAGCCGCAGCTGCCACAATTCCCCCTGCCTGCGGGCGAGGACGATGTCACCTATCTGCAATCCCAGAGCCAAAGTGGGCTAGATCGCCTGCTCGCCCAACTACAGATCACAGATGCACCAGAGCAAAGGGCGCGCTATCAGGCACGATTGGATCACGAGCTGGGCATTCTAGGTTCGATGAAATTTGCCGGTTATTTTTTAATCGTGGCGGATTTTGTGCGCTGGGCGCGCCAAGAGAAAATACCGGTCGGCCCGGGGCGCGGTTCGGGGCCAGGTTCCCTCGTGGCCTACACACTGGGCATTACCGATATCGACCCCATCGCCCACGATCTGATCTTTGAGCGCTTTCTCAACCCAGAGCGCGTGTCGCTACCCGATTTTGATATCGACTTTTGTATCAATGGGCGCGATCGTGTCATTCAGTATGTATCGGACAAATACGGTGCCGACCGGGTGGCACAAATTATCACCTACGGCTCCATGGCGGCTAAAGCGGTGGTGCGCGATGTCGGGCGGGTGCTCAATTACACCCACCCCAGAGTCGATGAAATCGCGCGGAAAATACCGAACCAATTGGGCATCACCCTAGCGGAGTCGCTGAAGCTATCCGACGAGCTCAAACGCGACTACGAGGAGCAGGACGATGTCCGTGAGATTATCGATCTTGCCCAGAAACTTGAGGGTTTAGTGAGAAACCCGGGCAAGCACGCGGGGGGCGTGGTGATCGCACCCTCAAGCCTCACCGACTTCTCGCCGCTGTATTGCGAGCCAGATGGCAGCGGCCTGATCACCCAGTTAGATAAAGACGACATCGAAACAGTGGGCTTGGTCAAGTTCGATTTTCTTGGCCTGCGCACCCTCACCATTATCGACCGCGCCCTCGACAACATCGAGCGCCAGCTTGGCAGCCGCATCGATATCGCCAGCATTCCACTGGATGATGCCAAGGCCTATGCCCTGTTGAGCACAGGCCATAGCTGTGGTCTGTTCCAGCTCGAATCGCGCGGCATGCAGGAGCTGATTCGCGACATCCAGCCCAACAAGTTCGAGGACATCGTCGCCTTGATCGCCTTGTTTCGCCCGGGGCCTTTGCAATCGAACATGGTGCAAGATTACATCCAAAACAGGCGCAATAAAATCGAGAAAAAAGCGCACAAAATTGACTATCTACACCCGATGCTCGCCAATGTGCTCGAGCCGACCTACGGCATTATTTTGTACCAAGAGCAGGTCATGCAAACCGCTCAGATACTGGCCGGATTCACCATGGGGCAAGCGGATGAGCTGCGCCGAGCGATGGGCAAAAAAAATGAGCAGGTGATGGCACAACAGCGCCTATCCTTTGTCGAGGGCGCAAAAAATAATGGCGTGAGCGAAAAAGATGCAGCGCATATTTTTGATCTGGTGAAAAAGTTTGCAGGCTACGGGTTTAATCGCTCGCACTCGGTTAGCTACGCGATGGTCTCCTATCAATCTGTCTGGCTAAAAACGCACCATCCGGCCGCTTTTATGTGCGCGGCTCTCTCCTGCGAATTGGAAAATACCAATCGTATCGAAGTGTTAATTGCCGAGTGTAGGCGCTTGGGTATCACCCTCTTGCCACCCGATATCAATCTATCGGACTACGCGTTTCTCACCGTCGATACGCACAGCATCCGCTACGGACTCGGGGCGCTCAAAGGCATTGGGGCTGCGGTCATCGGCAATCTATTGGATGCGCGCACAAAGCATGGCCCCTATACCAGTATGCAGGACCTGCTGGTGCGTCTGTCGCAAGAAAAAATTAACCAGCGCGCCCTGAGCACCCTGATTGGATCGGGTGCGATGGACCCTGTGATCGCCAATCGTGCCAGTGCCACCGAGCAATTACCCGATGACATCGGCCATGCAGAGCGCCACCACAAGGATGCCTCATCCGGACAGGGTGCATTATTTGCCGAGGAGCCGATCAGCGCCCATGAGGGTGGGCCGATCGTCTCCTCACAGCCGGAGTGGAGCGACAAAAAAAGACTGTCGCTAGAGCGCAGCGTGATCGGGTTTTACTTATCTGGCCATCTGATCGATGCCTACCGCAAAGAGCTTGCCATCATCGGCAGTGGCAGCCTTGAGCGCATTATTCAACAAGCGCGCGAAACCAGGGGCAAGCTGACACTCACCCTCGGTGGCATCGTTATCGCCAGCAAGAGAAGGCGGTTAAAAAATGGCAAGCGGCAACAGTTGTTTGTACTGGACGATGGCACGGCAAAAATAGAGGTGCTGTGGGATCTGGACGAAACAGATGCGACCCACAAACGCTTTACCCTCGATGAGCTGTTGATTGCCTCGGGCACATTTCGCTATAACGAATACGCCGATATGCATAGCCTGTACGCCAATACCCTAGAAAACATTACCCAAGCGCGCGCCAGATACGTCAAGTATCTGGAAGTACATATTGGCCCACAAAGTGATAGCGGCACCTGGCTGCACGGATTGAAAAAGATACTCAACAGCTACCTAGGCGGCCCGTGCCCAATTGTGATTCACTACAGCAATGATCGGGGGGCGGCCAGCCTGCGACTCGGCGCCACATGGCAGGTGCACCCGCAAGATGAATTGTGCAGTGCACTCAAAGAATACGGCATAAAATGCGCCTATCGCTACTGATTTTATCAATTGGATTGGGTTGTGTTAGAATTTCGCGCCACACCTGAATAAAAGCGCAAATGTATAACAGAACCTTGTGAAAGCCGATTACTTAGATTTTGAACACCCCATCGTCGAGTTGGAGGAGAAGATTGAGGCCCTGCGCTATACAGTGGTCGATAGCGACGTTAATATCGGCGATGAAATTGCCCGCTTGCAGGATAAATCTCAGGCGCTGATAAAAAAAATCTTCTCCAATCTCAGTGCCTGGCAGATCACCCAGCTGGCACGCCATCCAATGCGCCCGCATACGCTCGATTACATTCAGAACATGTGCCAAGATTTTCAAGAGCTGCACGGCGATCGCTGCTACGCCGATGACAAGGCAATTATCACCGGCATCGGCTATCTGGATCGCAGGCCAGTGGCCGTCATCGGCCATCAAAAAGGGCGCACGGTCAATGAAAAGCTCAAGCACAACTTCGGCATGTCGCGCCCGGAGGGATACCGCAAGGCATTGCGCATTATGCAGCTGGCCGAAAAATTCAACCTGCCAATTATCAGCCTCATCGACACCCCCGGCGCCTACCCTGGAGTCGGTGCGGAGGAGCGCAATCAGAGCGAGGCGATCGCGCGCAATCTGCTAAAAATGCCGGGTCTGCGCGTGCCCATTATCTGCGTGGTGATCGGCGAGGGCGGCTCTGGTGGTGCACTGGGTATCGGTGTCGGCGATCAAATTTTAATGATGGAGTACAGCACCTACTCTGTTATCTCACCCGAGGGCTGTGCATCGATTCTCTGGCGCGACTCGGGCGATAAAGCGGCCGAGGCGGCCGAGGCCATGCACATCACAGCACAGCGTCTCAAGGACCTTAACCTGATCGATCAAATTGTCTATGAGCCCCTAGGGGGCGCACATCGCAACATACCCGAGGCCTGCGAGCTGCTCAAGGCGACCCTGATCGATAAGCTCGAAAAACTACAAGCCCTGCCGCTCGATGAGCTCTTGGCCACACGTCATCAGAAAATCGCATCATTTGGACAGGTTGCACAAAGCTGAGATAGCAGATTTTGACGACCTGATCAATGCTGTACTCGCAGCGATTGACACAAATCAGCCGCGCACCATTTGGATAGCCTACAGCGGCGGCATGGATTCTCACGTGCTGCTGCACAGTTGCTACCTGGCACATCGGCAACAAAAGCTCGGTCAGGCCACCCTGTCGGCCGTGCATATCGACCATCAATTGCAGCGCGATAGCAACACAACCGCAACCCACTGTCAGGCTGTGTGCCGTAAACTTGCGATACCGTTGCGATGCATCGCCATCGATGTGGCGCACCAACCGGGGATGAGTTTGCAGGCAGCTGCACGCAGCGCGCGCTATGCGGCTATGGCGGCCTGTCTCGGTGCCAATGACTACCTGCTCAGCGCGCATCACAGAGAGGATCAGGCAGAAACCCTGCTACTGCAAATGCTGCGCGGCTGTGGCATGGCCGGCATGGCGGCTATGCCACAGAGTCGAGCGCTAGGGCTCGGCCAGCATCTGCGACCCTTTTTGTCCGTGGCCCACGCCCAATTGCAGCGCGCCGCCCTCAACCACCAATTGCAGTGGCGAGAGGACCCCAGCAATCGCCTACAAGATTACGATCGCAATTACATCCGCCAAAGTATCTGGCCGCAGATCACCGAGCGCTGGCCGAGCGCAGCTAGCACCCTGAGTCGTGTCGCCACCCATGCGGCGAATAGCGATAGCCTAATCCGTGCACTGGGGCAGATGGATGGTGCGCAGGCCCAAGCGAGCGCGCAGTCCATCGCCCTCGATGGCTTGCAAGCGCTGCCAGATGCGCGGCGCGACAACGCCCTGCGCCACTGGTTATACAGCGCAACCGGGCAATTTGTGCCCCACAAGTTATTGGATTTAATCTATCGACAGGTCATCTGTGCCAAGCGCGATACCATCCCGTGTATCCGATATCAAGCGTTTGCCATTCGCCGATACCGCAACTGGCTTTGGATCGAGCACTGGCAAACTGCGACGACAGCAACACAGCGCATTCACTGGCAGGACAGACAATCCCCACTCCCTATACCGTGCATCGGCATCTCATTGCCGATACAGTTGATTGCAGACTACCGAGATTGTCAGCTAATTGAGGTGGGCTTTCGATCCGGTGGCGAAACCATCCAACTGCCCAACCGCCCCCGCAAAAAGCTAAAAAAATTGCTACAGGAGTTATCTATCCTGCCGTGGCAGCGACACACGGTACCCTTAATTTATGTGGATCAGCAGCTGGTGGATCTGTATCTTGCCCACACCACCCGCTTACCGCTCGCTTTTCATGGGGAAGATGATGCACAGGATCGGCCACAACAGGACACTCGCTATTAGCGGTTGATAAAAGGCCAAGATGTTTGGCGAGTGGTCGTAGACGATCCAGTACACGAGCAGCTCAACACTCTGATGCACGATCAGCATGAGTGCAAGATATATCATCTGCCAGCCCATGCCAGCGGATAGTATTTGCGACATGCCGATAAAGCTACAATAGACCATGATCGACATGCTCAGAGCATGCTGCCCCAACAGGGTCCCCTGCACGATATCCTGTAACAAGCCAATACCGGCGCCTGTGGCGATACTAAAAAACTTTGGACAGGCCGCGCACCAGTACACGACCAACACGGCGATATAAGCGGGCCGCCAAGCTTCAAGCCCCTCTGGCATCGGCAGCACCGACAGCACGAAGGCGACAAAAAAACTCAGAAAAATCATGCCAAACATGCTGTGTGTATCAACTGTTTGCGCAAGACATCAGTTGCCTTGAGACGCGTCGTACCACACCAGTAACAGGCGCTGATTGTGCTCCAACTTAGCGCTGATTTTCACAGAGACCTGCGCGAATGCCTGCCCATCTGGCCGATCAACACTGGCCACAGTCGCCACCGGATAATCCGGTGGAAACACACCACCGAGACCAGAGCTCACCAGCACATCACCCACTTTGATATCGGCACCCGCGGCAATATAACGCAGCGAGGGAGGCGCGTCCCCCACCGAGCCGAACATCACACCGCGCAGGCCATTGCGCAAAACTTGCACCGGGATTGCGTGATCGGGGTCGGAAATTAGCAGTACGGCGGAATCGTACAAATTGGCATGGGTCACCTGGCCCACTATGCCATCGAGACTCATCACCGGCTGCCCGATATAGACGCCATCGTGTGTGCCCTTGTCGACTTGGAATTTTTTTCCGTGCAAACCGTAGCTGATCGAGATAATGCGGGTTGTTAACAACCCATAGCGCACCCGCAGCGACGAGTTCAATTGCTCGCGCAGTGCGATATTTTCCTGCTCCAGTACATCCATCTGCACTTGCTTGCTCTCAAGATCTAATATCAGCTCTCTTAGGAGCGCATTCTCTTGCAGCAGCGCTACCTTATTTTCAAAAGAATCATCGTACCAATCGCCCACTCTGGTCGGAAAATCTGCAACATAGTAAATTGTGCTCAAGCCGGTGCCCAGATAAAATCGTACCGACGCAAAAATTTTAGTCTGGGAGTCGAGCCAGATAGCACCGATAGATAAAACAATCACTATCAGCAAGAGAGGGAGCGAAGCGCGCTTTTTATAGAAAAGTGACGACTGCATAGATGGCAGATTAGCGACTAAAGTGGATACCGTTATCGCACACTTTGCCGGCGCAAAGAGAATGCACTAGTCGACTGAGAGAAAATCTCTCTCTCTTGAATCCATCATTTCCAACATGCGCCCACCGCCACGTGCCACACAGGTGAGTGGATCCTCGGCTATGACAATGGGTAACCCGGTCTCTTCGTTCAAGAGTTTATCGATATTGCGCAACAGTGCACCCCCACCGGTTACCACAATGCCCGAGTCTGCAATGTCGGATGCAAGCTCCGGTGGCGTCTTTTCAAGTGCAGTTCTGGCAGCTGATACGATGCCACTGAGTGGTTCTTTGAGCGCCTCGAGTATCTCGCCACTGGTGAGATCAAGACTGCGTGGCACCCCCTCCGACAGGTTGCGCCCTTTGATGCGCATGCTCAAGTTAACCTCTTCATCGTTACCCACTTGAGCTGAGCCGATATGGCGCTTGATGCGCTCCGCCGTCACCTCGCCGATAACCAGCGCGTATTTGCGCCGAATATAGTTCACAATTGCCTCGTCAAAGCGATCGCCACCAATGCGCACAGAGGCGGAGTAGACCACACCATTGAGCGAGAGTACCGCCACCTCGGATGTGCCACCGCCGATATCGAGCACCATAGAGCCAATCGGCTCATTGATCGGTATGCCCGCCCCGATGGCAGCTGCAATTGGCTCTTCTAACAGGTACACCTTACGGGCACCTGCACCTAATACCGACTCTTGAATGGCGCGCCGCTCAACTTGCGTTGCCCCACAGGGCACACAGACCACCACCCGTGGATTGGGCTTGAACCACTTAGAGTGATGCACCTTGCGAATGAAGTGCTGCAACATTTTCTCTGTCAGATAAAAATCTGCGATCACCCCATCGCGCATGGGGCGCTCAGCGCTGATGTTCATCGGGGTACGGCCCAGCATGGATTTTGCTGCATGGCCATAGGCTTCGACTTTGCGGTTTTTGCTGTCATCGCCGCGACGCACTGAAACGGTCGAGGGTTCGTTGAGAACGATGCCCTTGCCACGCGCATAGATCAGTGTATTGGCTGTACCTAAATCAATAGACAGGTCAGTTGAAAACATTCCGAACATTTTACCGAACATGGTCTGATTGCCTATTTTTGGAACAGTGGATAACAGCAACTAAAATATCAAAAATATTGCACGGGTCTTACCAAAGTGCAATGTACTAACTCGGAAATTATAGCTTATATCATTACACTATTGCAGAATGATAAAAATTGTATTTTCTGGCCAAAGTGCGCGGCCATTTATCAAATAATCTACTCCGCTCAGCCGCATTTCAAAGCATGTTTGCTAGCCGCAGATGCGCTTAGTCACAAAATACACTAGCGCCACTTGGGTTTGAAAGGCTGCGCCCTTGGATAGCGCGACAGGTTGTCAAATTCGGTCAAATCCACATTGGCATGGGTGTGTAAATCGCTGCCGATATCGCTCGGTACTTGGTAGTCCCAAGAGGTAAAGCGACCGATATTCAGCGCCTTGGATAATAATCGCCGCCGCCGCTGATCTTGTATCACCTGTTGTCGCAACAGATCGTCATCCCAGTGCGCTGCTCGCATTTTTCGGAACGCTTCGAGCTGGGTGCGATGCGCATCGGAATCTATGAGATTGTGCAGCTCATCGGGGTCTGCGACCAGATCGAATAACTGCTCGGGGTCGGTGGCACAGTAGTTGTATTTATACTGCCCGCGACGAATCATCAACATGGGTGCGCCGGTTCCCTCGGCCATGTACTCGCTCATGGCGACACCGTTATCATCGTTAAGATCGCCTCGGCACAGCCCCCACAGGCTGCGGCCATCGGGGGGGTCGATCCACCCGGGTGCCCGCTCACCGGTTTGCTCGCAGGCCACATCGACCAACGTGGGCAAGATATCGACCAGCGATGCGGGCGATGCCACCCGCTTGGGCGCACAGGTCTCAGGCTGCCACACGATTAATGGCACCCGATTCGACCACTCAAAAAACGACATCTTGTACCACAAGCCTCTCTCGCCCAGCATATCTCCATGATCGGAGGTCAGCAGCAGAGTGCTCTGATCGAGCAGGCCACAACTCGATAGAGCGGCGCGAATTTTGCCGACCCACTCATCGACATAGGACACATTGCCGTAGTAGGCGCGACGCGCACGGCGGATCATCGCCTCATCGACATCCACCGCATCCTGCGCGATGACTTTTGCCAAGCGCGCGCTGTGTGGATCGGGATTTTCAGGCATGGGGACGCGCGGCATATCGATGGATTGATCGTCGTATAGATCCCAGTATTTCTGGCGCGTGGCGTAGGGGTCGTGCGGATGAATAAAACTCACCACCAGGCAGAGTGGTCGCTCATCGCTACCACGGGCGTGATTATGGATGGCGCGCAGTGCCTGATAGCCGACCGCATCGTCATAGGACAGCTGGTTGGTCACCTCGGCCACGCCCGCCTGCACCACGCTCGACATATTGTGGTACCACTCGTCGATGCGATCATCTGGCTGATCCCAATTGGGAATCCAACCCAGATCGCATGGATAGACATCTGGCAGATAGCGCTCCTCAAAACCGTGTAGCTGATCTGGGCCGACAAAATGCATCTTGCCGGCAAGACAGGTCCGGTAGCCCATGAGGCGCAAGTAGTGCGCGAAAGTCGGCGTGGTGGAGGGCAGGTAGGAGGAGTTGTCGTAGCCGCCCGTGCGCGAGCCAAAGCGCCCGGTCATCATGCCGGCACGCGCCGGTGTACAGAGTGGGCTGCTGCTATAGGCGGCATCGAACACCACTCCCTCGGCCGCTAGCTGGTCGATATGCGGGCTTTTCACCACCGGATGCCGATAACAGCCCAAGGCAAACGCCGTCAGCTGATCGGCCATCAATACAACAATATTTTTCTTTGCGGGCATAAGCGCTACCGAACTTATAAATGATCTGCGTTTTGTGCGCGATGGCGCAGAGCAAAATCCATCAATACCAGTGCAAGCATCGCCTCTGCGATCGGGGTTGCGCGGATACCGACGCAGGGATCGTGGCGGCCAGTGGTCGATATCTGTGTGGCCTGGTTCGCATGATCTACCGTGCGTGCCGGCAGGCGGATGCTCGATGTGGGTTTGAGTGCGAGGCGCGCTACGATGCACTGACCGGAGGAGATGCCCCCGAGCACGCCACCTGAATGATTGGATAAAAAGCCATCGGGGGTGATCTCATCGCGATGCACGCTGCCCAACTGCTCGATGCAATCGAACCCCGCCCCGATTTCAACTCCCTTGACCGCATTGATACTCATCAGGGCCTGGGCGATAGCGGCATCGAGCCTGTCGAACACCGGCTCGCCCCAGCCGACCGGCACACCACTCGCCTCTACACAGACCCGCGCACCGATTGAATCGCCGGATTTGATCAATGCCTGCATGTATTGCTCCAGTGCATCGACCTGCTGTTCGTTGGGCCAAAAGAAAGGGTTGCGCGCCGCAGCGGCTCTGTCGAAGCCTGCGGCATCGAGCTCGATTGGGCCGAGTTTATCCAGATAGCCACTCACTTGAACGCCGTAACGCTGTTGGAGATACTTCTTGGCTATCACCCCAGCTGCGACACGCATCACTGTCTCGCGCGCGGAGGCGCGGCCACCGCCTCGGTAGTCGTACAGGCCATATTTTTTATGATAGGTGTAGTCGGCATGCGCCGGTCGGTAGCGATCGGACAATCCACTGTAATCTTTTGAGCGCTGATCGGTGTTCTCGACCAGCAGCCCGATGGGGGTGCCGGTGGTCATCCCATCGAACACACCCGATAAGATCCGCACCGCATCTGGCTCGCGGCGCTGAGTCGTGTAGCGCGACTGGCCGGGCCTGCGGCGCTGGGTGTCGTGGATAAAGTCATCCTCCGACAAGGGCATGCCCGGCGGGCAGCCATCGACCACACAGCCCATCATCGGCCCATGGCTCTCGCCAAAGCTCGTGACACAAAATAATTTGCCAAATGTATTGCCAGACATCTCTCTCAACTGGGCATCGAAGATTAACCGAAAATGTGTATCGCCATTATATACAGCACCCACTGAAAACATCATCGTAAATTGACATGGCAACGACGCTGTGAGAACATGCGCCTACTCGGTTCAGTGCGGTGTGTTTGCCCTGATCGGTGTTGAATTTGGTGCGGCGGTTGACTGGGTCAACGCGCTGATTGTATACATTGATTTGCCTTAAGAAGTCGCTCATTAAATCTCACTAGAATAGGGAAAAGACGTGTCGAAAATATACTCTACTGTGCTGGCACTCATCGTTGTGTCTATCCCCTACCCCGCTTTGGCGCACCACCCCATAGGTGGTGACACGCCAGTTAATGCGTGGCAGGGCTTGCTCTCCGGCATCGGCCATCCAATCATCGGGCTCGATCATCTGGCATTTATTGTCGGTATCGGCCTGTTTGCCGCCATGAAGCCCACTCGCATCCTGTTGCCCCTGCTGTTTGTGCTGGCAAGCATCGCGGGCACCCTGATGTTCGCCGCAGGTGTCACGCTCTCTTTCACCGAAGTGCTGATCAGCGCTAGCGTGCTGCTAGTCGGCGCACTACTGGTGTACAACCGTTCCAACGCCTCCTGGCACGCCCCTTTGCTCGTTTGTATCGGCCTACTGCACGGGCTCGCCTACGGCGGTGCCATTATCGGCTCAGAAGTGACACCCTTGTTGGCCTATCTACTCGGCCTAGCGGTGGTGCAGTGTGCGGTGGCCTATCTGATTGTTCTAGCAGTGCGGTTGAAAAATATCTCGTCGGAGTCGGTACAGTTTCGACTGGCAGGTGCGGTCATTGGCGGCATCGGCGTCACCTATCTGGTTGAAATTTTTGAAACAACGGTGATCGGTGTCTAGTTACTGGCTAAGCAACCATACAGTTCGGCTAGTATTCGCCTCCCAGAGCGCGGCTTGTGCCGCTCTGCTCGGCTATGCCTACTATCTACAGTATGTCGAATACCTCGCACCCTGCCCGATGTGCATTATGCAGCGGTTTTGTTTTCTGCTGATCGGATTAATCTCGCTCATCGCCGCCCTGCACAACCCAAAAAGCTGGATGCTATCTGTCTACACCCTAGGCAATAGCCTATTTGCTATCGTCGGTGCACTGATCGCAGGGCGCCAGTGGTGGCTGCAATATCACCCGAGCGAACTCAGCGAATGCGGCGGCGGTCTCTACAGCATGCTCAACACCATGCCGCTGTTAGAGGCCCTGACAACGGCACTCCAAGGCACGAGCGACTGCGGCGAGATTCAATGGACCTTTCTAGCACTCTCCATCCCCGCTTGGGCGATGTTGTGGTTTTTGGGTCTGCTGGCGGTCAATTTAACGCTGATGCTTTACCCGGTGCGATGCAAGATCTTTTGCTGTTTTTCAAATCGGTGCACTAAGCCTGCCAAAAACTAGTCTTGTTGGTCGTATTGCCCGCGCCCCTATTCACGCCCCGCCACATCAAATAGCCGCAGTGGTCGCTTAACGTAAAAAATAGATAGG
>CAZROX010000034.1:0-1340 GCA_964601845.1 uncultured Halothiobacillaceae bacterium | reverse complement strand
TTGCTGTTTTTCAAATCGGTGCACTAAGCCTGCCAAAAACTAGTCTTGTTGGTCTTGTTGGTCGTATTGCTCACGCCCCTATTCACACCTCGCCGCATCAAATAGCGGCAGTGGTCGCTTAACGTAAAAAATAGATAGGCGACAGAGTTGTCCACAATATTCGACATCGTTTTATACAGCCCGCAGATACCCCCCAACACCGGTAATATTATGCGCTTGTGCGCTAATCTGGGGGCCAGGCTACATCTGATCGAACCGCTTGGTTTTAGTTTGGATGAGAAATCCTGTAAAAGAGCGGGCATGGATTACCGCGATTTAATTGCGGTGCGCACCTGGCCATCGTTTGCCGCCTATTGCGAGACGATGGCACCGAAAAAAATATGGGCGGTTACAAAATTTGCCAAGCTGCGCTACGATCGCGGGCGTTTTCAGCTCGGCGATGCGCTCTTGTTTGGCGCCGAGCAAACCGGGCTACCAGAGGCGATTCACGCCCAATTTGATAGCACGGCAAAAATATATATCCCCATGCAACAGGGCGTGCGCAGCCTGAATCTCTCCAATGCGGTGGCGCTAGTTGCCTATGAGGCTTGGCGGCAGTGTGATTTTGTGTCGCCTGCATGATGCGGGTAAAAACCCCAGCCTACTAGAACAGATACCAATAGCAGCGAGTTTATTGCTCTATTTAACTCTTAGATTCTATCTATCAGATGACATCCAGCGTTGGCGCAATTGGCCGAGCCATCTGCCATCGGTCACGAGCAGGCCGATGGCGATGAGCGCAAAACCTAGCACGGCTTCGTAGCCAAGCTGTTCACCCAGAAATGCAATGCTCAGGCCAACGGCTATGGGCGGAATCAGCAGTGTCACCAGCATAAGATTTGCCGATCCGGCACGTATCAGAATATTAAAGTAGAGCAGGTAGGCCACCGCCGTTGAAAAAACTGCCACCGCAATAATTGCGGCCCATGCATCTAGCGACCAGCGCGCATTCGGCAGCCCCTCAAAAAAATAGGCCACCGGCAGCATGAGGAGGGCACCGGCGATCAACATGCAACAAGCATTCGTAACAGGCGGATAACTCGATAAAAACCGCTTGCCCCAAACACCGGCCAGCGCGTAGGAAAGACCCGCACCCAAAATGGCAACTTGCGCCCAGTTGCGCAGATCGAAATTAGCGAGTGCATCGAAACCCATAATCACCACCACGCCAAAGATGCCAAAAATAGCCCCGATAATTTTGCGTTTGGTCAGAGGCTCATCGGCCAGAAAAATGCTAGCGACGATGACACCAAAAAAAGCTGTCGCGGTATTTAAAATAGCAGCGAGTCCACTTTCGATAT
>CAZROX010000033.1:4571-13617 GCA_964601845.1 uncultured Halothiobacillaceae bacterium | reverse complement strand
GACTAAAATCACTACTCGCTGTTGTAGTAGAGCGAGACAACCGATACAGAACCGCGCCCCTAACCGACCCCCAAGAAACTTCGATGCGACTCACGCCCTGCGCACGCGCGCTCGGTGTCGCTGGTGCCGCTGGCAAATCCACGCTGCCCGTGGTGGCATTGCCAGAATCCGATCTTACCGAGCAGCTGCTATCTGCACTGCTGGCACAGGCGGCGATGGTGTAGGAGTAGGTGGTGCTGGCACTCAAGCTGGTGTCACTGTAACTTGGGATGCTGGTGGTATCTGTAAAACCACCGGGCGCCGCCGCCGTTGAGCGATACACCCGATAACTGGCCGCACCGCTTACCGCAGCCCAAGAGAGGTCTATTTGAGTGGCACTCTGCACACTTGTGGTCGGTGGTGCCGAGGGCTTGGGGGGATTGGTGGTCACACCGCCCGCCGATGAATCCGCTGAGCAACTGCTCGCATCGGCGCTGGTGCAAGACCTAAAGCGGTAGTAATACATGGCACCCGCGTTTAAGCCTGGGTCGGTATAGCTCGCGCTAGCACCCGAGTAGATTTGTGAAAACGTGCCGCTGGCGCTGGTTGCGCGATACAAACGATACGAGGTCGTACCCGTCACCGCTGGCCATGAAATACTGACACGATCCTCGCCCTGGGCGCTAATGGTGAGTGGCGAAACTGCGGGGGTGCCACCGCCACCATCACCGCCAGTACCGCCAGCAGCACCACCACCGCCACAAGCTGACAGCGCCAACACCATCACCGACAAAATAACACAGGATTTTAAATGGGATAGCGACATGGAAAAAATCTCAGCGCAGACTAAGCGCGCAATCAAATAAAAAACAGCAACTGCATTCTAGTGAGCGCATGATTTTTTAACAAGCTAAATGGTGCTGCATGCCAGCGAACACGGCACAGAAAGAATGCCAGCACCGCCACACACCAAACCCTATCAATCTGGCAGTGACCAGCGCAATAACTCCCCTGCCCGCAAGGGCACTACCCGATGCGAACCAGAGCCGTAGGAATCTGGCACAGTCCAGTCGGTTTTGTGCAGTTTGACTCTAGACTCGTTGCGTGCCACCCCGTAAAAATCTGCGCCATAGTGGCTAGCAAAAGCCTCGTATTTATCCAACGCCTCGTGACACGCAAAAAACTCCGCATAGAGCGCCAGGGCGGCATGTGCCGAGTACACGCCCGCACAACCACAGGCGCTCTCCTTTAATGAGCGATCGTGCGGGGCGCTATCGGTGCCCAGAAAAAACTTCGGATTACCGCTGAGTGCCGCATCGGCCAGCG
This sequence comes from uncultured Halothiobacillaceae bacterium, assembly GCA_964601845.1. Taxonomy (GTDB): domain Bacteria; phylum Pseudomonadota; class Gammaproteobacteria; order CAZROX01; family CAZROX01; genus CAZROX01. Next base: position 12,312 of record CAZROX010000033.1, on the reverse strand, counting down.
CGCGCCTATGCCGCTCGTGCTTGAGTACCGGCAGGCAGTAGTGATGCGGGCGCAGCCCGCCCTCAAACAGCGCGTTGCGATTGTAGAGCAGGTGTTGCGGTGTCACGCTGGCGGCGAGTGTGTCAGGTGCATCGCGCACAAACTCGACCGCCTCGTGCGTGCTGATGTGCTCCAGCACAATCTTTAACTGTGGAAAATTCTCTACCAGCGCCGCAAGGTGGCGCTCGATAAAAACGCGCTCGCGGGCAAAGACATCGACATCGCTATCGACCACCTCACCGTGTAGGCACAACACCATGCCCAGCTGTTGCATGGACTCAAACACCGGATAGAGCCGCTCTATTTGCCCGACCCCCCAGCGCGAGTTCGTCGTCGCACCGGCCGGATAGTACTTGCCCGCCACGATGCAGCCGCTGGCACAGGCGCGCACGATCTCATCGTGCGTGGTATCGGTATTGAGATAGAGCGTCATCTGGGGCGAAAAGTCGCAGCCCGCTGGCACGGCTGCGAGGATGCGATCGCGATAGGCCAGCGCCTGATCGCAGGTGGTGACAGGTGGGTTAAGATTGGGCATCACCAGCGCGCGGGCAAACTGTCTGGCCACATGGGGCACGGTCAGCGCCAGCCAAGCACCATCGCGTAAATGTACGTGCCAATCGTCTGCACGCACCATCGACAAATCGGTGTCCGATCTACTCATTTTTATCCAAACGGCTGCGCTAAGATACAGAAAAACCCACCCTTGTTAACACGGCGAGTATAAATCAATATGCGACTCCATATTCTTGGTATATGCGGCACTTTTATGGGCGGACTGGCCCTGTTGGCACGCGAGCTCGGTCATGAGGTGACCGGCTCGGACGCCAACAGCTACCCACCGATGAGCGATCAATTACAGGCCTCCGGCATAGACCTAATACAGGGCTACGACAGCGCCCAGATAACAGCTGATATCGACTGCGTGCTCATAGGCAATGCCCTCTCGCGCGGCAACCCGGCGCTAGAGGCGGTGCTCGATCGGGGCATCTACTATCTCTCCGGCCCCCAGTGGCTGCGCGAAAATATTTTGCATCAACGGCAGGTATTGGCGGTGGCCGGCACCCACGGCAAAACGACCACCAGCAGTATGCTGGCGTGGATACTGACAGCTTGCGATCTGAACCCGGGCTATTTAATCGGCGGCGTGCCCAACAACTTTGCGCGCTGCGCGCACCTAGGGCAAGGCCCCTACTTTGTCATCGAGGCCGACGAGTACGACACCGCTTTTTTTGACAAGCGCTCCAAGTTCATCCACTACGCGCCCAATGTGCTGCTGCTCAATAATCTCGAATTCGATCACGCCGATATCTTCGAGGATCTGGCGGCCATAGAGCGCCAGTTCAATCATTTAATCCGCACCCTGCCCCAAGGTGGCTGCATCATCGCCAACGGCGACGATCCCCATATCGCCCCCCTCTTGGCAGATGATGTCTGGTGCCCGGTCAAATACTTCGGTCGCACCGAGGGCTGCGACTTTACCCTGCGCCAACTCACGCGCGAGCAGATGCACATCGACACCCCCAGCGCGCAAAATCTGGCCGTGCCCCTGCCGCTGATCGGCGAGCACAATGCCTACAACACCCTGGCCGCGCTGGCGATGGCACAACAGATCGGCATAGCGCCCGCGCAAGCCATACAGGCGCTGGCAAGTTTTACCGGCGTTAAAAAGAGACTAGAGAAAATTGGCTGTGTCGATGGCATCAGCGTCTATCGCGACTTTGCGCACCACCCCAGTGCAATAGCGAGCACGATTGCCGCCCAAAAAACCCAGACGAGCGGGCGGCTGATTGCGGTGGTCGCGTTTCACTCTAACAGTATGCGCATGGGCACCCACCGAGCGCGTATGCCCGAGGCGCTTGGGGGCGCCGATCTGTGCCTGACCTACAGCGCCCAAGCGATGGCACCGGTGCTGCCACCGAGCGAGACCTATCGCCACTTTGAGAGCCTAGCGGATGTGCAAGAGTATCTGATCGAACACGCCCAGCGCGATGATTGCATCCTGCTGATGTCCAACGGCGATCTGGGCACGCTCGATCGACAACTGCTCGCGCACCTCAAGGGGCGCACGCAAACCGCAGAAGCCTAGGACGCCAACTCGGCAAACACCGCCTCGGCCTGAGCCAAGGTGTCGGCGATATCGGCCTCCGTGTGGGCGATCGACATAAAGCCCGCCTCGTAAGGCGAGGGGGCAAAGTACTGGCCTCGCGCGAGCATGGCGACAAAAAACTGCCGAAAGCGCGCCGCATCGGCGCGCATGACACCCTCGAAAGCGTGCACCGGCTGGTCGGTGAAAAACAACCCAAACATGCCGCCGATATGCGGGCACACCAGGGGCACACCGGCGCGCTCGGCGCGCGCGCTCAACCCCTGCGCCAAGGTTTGCGTGCGGGCACTGAGCTGTGGGTAGAAATCTGGCCGATCGAGTTGGCGCAGCGTAGCCAGACCCGCGCTGACCGCCAGCGGATTGCCCGACAAGGTGCCCGCTTGGTAGACCTTGCCGACCGGCGCCAGCTTTTGCATGATATCGCGCCGCCCACCGAAGGCGGCCAGCGGCAGACCGCCGCCCAACACCTTGCCCAACAAAGTCAAATCCGGCGTCATGCCATAGTGCGCCTGAGCGCCACCGTGGGCGACGCGAAAGCCGGTCATCACCTCATCGCAAATCAGCAGGGCGCCCCGCTCAGTGCACAGGGCCGACAGGGTCGCCAAAAATTCTGGATCGGGCAGTACACAGCCCATATTGCCCGCCACAGGCTCCAGCAGCACGCAGGCGATCTGATCGCCGTGCTGGCCAAAGTATGTCCGCAGCGCCTCGGTATCGTTGTAGTTGAGCGAGACGGTGTGCTTGGCCAGATCGGCCGGCACCCCGGGCGAGCTCGGCACGCCGAGGGTCAGGCCGCCCGAACCCATCTCGATGAGCAGCGAGTCGGCGTGGCCGTGATAACAGCCGGTGAACTTGACGATCAGATCCCGACCGGTAAATCCACGTGCCAGCCGAATGGCCGACATAGCCGCCTCCGTGCCAGAATTCACCAACCTGAGCTGCTCGATGGCGGGCATCAGCCCGATGACCCGCTCGGCCAAATCGCTCTCCTGCTCGGTGGGGGCACCAAAGCTCAGGCCGCGCTCGGCGGCGGCCTGGACCGCTGCCACTACCTCGGGATGCGCATGCCCCAAAACCGCGACCCCCCACGAGCCGACATAATCTATATAATCACAGCCATTGGTGTCGCGCACGCGACTGCCGGAGGCCGACTGGATAAACACAGGGTTGATGCCAACATGATGAAAAGCACGCACCGGTGAGTTGACCCCACCTGGAATAACGCGCTTTGCCCTGTCAAAGAAAGTTTGAAAATCTTGCATAAATGATTAAACTCTTGCACTGTACATATGTCACCTCTCAAGGCGGTGTTACTCTAACAGGTAATTTGCCACAGTACTTGTCGGGTGGCGCGGCTTATCCGTTCACGCAAACACACCATGGATAAAACAAAACAACCGCCAACAGATACGATTATCCCTGCATCATCGGTAGAAATGATTAGCCCGGTGCTGCTGGACACCCTGGCAAAACCCAACCCTGGCAGACGCGGCGAGCGGTCGGTACGCCGTGTATCGGCGCGTGCCAACAGCGGCCGGCGCGTCAGCGATTTTTTACTGCAAGCCAAACGCGAGAACAGGGATCGCAGGCAGATATCGGTCACCAACAAAATCAAACGGCTGTTAAAGCAACGCAATGCCATCTTTGTTCAGTACTGCAAGCTAGTCGGCGTCAAGCAGCTCGAAAACATGCAGCAAAGTGAAATAAAAGCCGCCGAGCTGGCGCGCTTGTGCGAGATGATCAGTGACTATGTCGCCATCGGGCACTTTGAGGTCTACCATCGTATTATCGAGCACACCGAGCGACGCCTGCCCGTGCTGACAGTCAGTGCCCAGGTACAAAGCGATATACAAACAACCACCAACTATCTGATCGACATAACAGAAAAGTACGATGGTTTTGAGCAGGCCGATATCGACGAGCAGGTACAAAGCACGCTGCTCCACGATCTCTTACAAATCGCCGATTACCTGACCAAGCGCAGTGATCTGGAGAATCAGCTGCTTGCGGTCTACTAACTGCCGCTAGACAACCCTTGTTTTTACACCCACAATTTAATCCGGTTTTTCTCAGCATCGGGCCGATCAGTATCTACTGGTACGGTCTCATGTACCTGCTCTCCTTTGTCATCATCAGCTACCTACTCCAGAGGCGCCTGCGCAAGATTGGCAGCGACTGGCCCGACGATGTCGCCGGCAATTTAATGTTCTACAGTGCGCTGGGTGTGCTGTTGGGTGGGCGTATCGGCTATATGCTGATCTACCAAAATGCCACCCTCCTCGCCGACCCACTAAAACTGTTCGCCCTAACAGAGGGCGGCATGTCGGCCCACGGCGGCATAGCGGGCGGCTTGCTGGCCATCTGGCTATACAGCCATTTCAGCAAGCGCGATCTATTTAGCCTGCTCGATCAGCTCACAATTTTTGTGCCCATCGGCCTCGGCCTGGGGCGCCTGGGCAATTTCATCAACGGCGAGCTGTGGGGCAGGGTGACAGATGTGCCCTGGAGCATCTCCTACTGGTCGTGCTGGCGCTACCCGATCAGCGACCCAACCGACCTCAGTGCGCAGGCGCTCCACTGGGCGCAGGTATTCGAGCAGACAGGTGCGGTGCCACGCCATCCATCGCAGTTATATCAGGTGTTTTTTGAGGGCATCGTGCTCTATATCATCCTGTATCTCTTTGCACAAAAACCCCGCCCACGCATGGCGATTACCGGCATGGGGCTAACCCTGTACGGCGTGTTTCGGTTTAATTTGGAGTGGTTCCGCCAACCCGATAGCCATATCGGCTTTATCGCATTCGACTGGCTGACCACGGGGCAACTGATGAGTATTCCCGTGGCGTGTCTCGGTCTGTTTTTGCTATTCTGTGCCTATCGCCCCGCACTCACGCCCCACAAAAAAAGCCCCTAGCCATGCAGTCCTATCTCGATCTTTTGCGCCGCGTACACGAGCACGGCACCCTTAAAAGCGATCGCACCGGCATCGGTACGCGCTCGTTGTTTGGGCACCAGATGCGCTTCTCACTCGACACAGACTTTCCGTTGCTCACCACCAAAAAACTTCACCTGCGCTCGATTATCTACGAGCTGTTGTGGTTTTTACGCGGCGAGACCAATATCGGCTACCTGCAAGAAAACGGCGTGCATATTTGGGATGAATGGGCGGATGCCGATGGCGAGCTTGGCCCAATCTACGGCCACCTTTGGCGCTCGTGGCCCGCAGCAGATGGCCAGCATATCGACCAAATTCAAACGCTGATCGACAACCTGCGCCACAACCCCGACTCCAGAAGACACCTCGTGTGCGCATGGAACCCCGCCGAGCTGGCGGCGGCGGCCCTGCCACCGTGCCATGTGTTGTTTCAGTTTTACGTCTGCGACGATCGGCTCTCGTGTCAGGTGTACCAAAGATCGGCCGATATTTTTCTGGGGCTGCCCTTTAACATCGCCTCCTACGCGCTCCTAACGCGCATGGTGGCGCAGGTGGTGGGCTTACAAGCGCACGAGCTGGTGCATACCCTAGGCGATGCCCACCTGTACCTATCGCATCAAGCCCAAGCCGCAGAGCAGCTCACCCGCACCCCCAGCAGTCTGCCACAAATGCATATCAACCCCGAGGTGAAAGATATTTTTGCCTTCCAGTACGAAGACTTTCAGCTGGAAAACTACCACCCTGCCCCCAGCATTAAGGCCGACCCTGCAGTCTGATATGCAGATCTCTATGATAGTGGCGCGCGATCGCCACGGGTTAATTGGCACCGGCAAAGACCTGCCGTGGCGCATCCGGGCCGATCTGAAATACTTTCGCAGCGTCACACTTGGCAAGCCGATTATCATGGGGCGCACCACCTGGGAGTCGATTCAATGTCGCCCCTTGAGTGGGCGGGTGAATATCGTGTTGAGTCGCGATGGACAACCACGGCAAGGGGCGCACACCTGTGGCACGCTGGAATCGGCGCTCGCACTGGCGCAAACGCATTTAGATGACACCCAAGAGTGCTGCATTATCGGCGGGGCGCAGGTCTACCGCGCAGCGATGCCGCACGCGCACAAGCTATACATCACTCAAATTTCGCACACGTTTGACACAGCCCCCGATGAGAGCCGCGTTGTGTTTGACATGCCTTGCGAAACCGACTGGCCGGTGCGCGAAAGCCACACCCTGCAGCCAGGTGCAGACACCGATTATCCATTGACATTTTTGGTGCTAGCGCGACGCGCCGACCCGCTCGGCTAAGCGCAGGACAAGAGCGATCAGCGCTTGCGCGCACAGGCCGCCCGACAAGCAACCTGCGCACGCACACCCGTCTCGATACAGAGCGCACTGAGCGCCCCACCCCAAACACAGCCAGAATCCATCGCATAGAAGCGCGGGTGCGCAAACGGCGCTAAAGCGGACCAATGGCCAAACACCACGCGCACATCCTGCGGCAGTTGATCCGACAGCTCAAACCATGCCTGCCAGCCCGCAGGCTGGCTGCCGAGCGGGCCGGAGTTTTGAAAGTCTAATCTGCCATCGGCGTGGCAGTAGCGCATACGGGTCAAGCTGTTGGTGATAAATCGTAAACGGGCGGCCTCATCTTGCGCATCTTGGAACCGCAGGGGCGTATTGCCATAGGCCAGTTTGAGAAACGCGCCATAGTCGTCACCGCGCAACATGCGCTCCGCTTCGCGGGCGTGCGCCCTGGCCTGATCGAGCGACCAAGCCGGATAGATACCCGCATGCACCATGACACACTTGTGCAATGGGTCGTAGTGCAGCAGCGGTTGCACTCTCAACCAATGCAGCAGAGACTCGCAGTCGTCGCTGGCCAGCACATCGTCGAAGGTATCGGATTGACGCTGATGGGTCGCACCCCAAGCCACGCTGAGCAGGTGTAAATCGTGATTGCCCAGCACCACCACCGCCCGATCGCCCAGCGAGTGGATAAAGCGCAGGGTCTGCAAAGATTGCGGGCCGCGATTGACCAGATCGCCTGCAAACCAGAGGGTATCGTCGCTCGGCGAGTAGTCGATGTGTTCGAGCAGACGCATTAAATCGTCGTAACAACCCTGCACATCGCCGATAGCATAGATGCTCACAGACGCGCCTCCCGCTAACAGTTAGTGTAAGACGCGTGGCACACTCAGCAAAAATTGGGGAATCTGCGCCTGAAAACACTCGCCATCGTCGGTGAGCATTTCGTAGTGCCCCTCCATCATGCCCATGGGGGTGCTCAGCATGGTGCCGCTGGTGTACTGAAAACCCTCGCCCGGGCGCAGATAGGGCTGTTCACCCACCACCCCCTCACCCTGCACGACCTGCACCTTGCCATCGGCATCGGTAATCACCCAATGGCGATTGATTAGCTGCGCGGGGGCCGTGCTGTCATTGCGAATGGTGACCCGATAGGAGAACACATAGTGCCCCTGCTCGGGCGAGGACTCCTCGTCAATGTAAGCGGTATTGACGTCGATATGAATTTTATTGTCCTGATCTGTCACTGTGCGCACAACCCGCCAAAGTCATTAAATAAACAATATATAGCCATTATCCCACGAAAGCGCACAAAATGATGGGCAGCGGTAAAACCCCGCACCCGATCCGCTCAACCT
>CAZROX010000033.1:0-4471 GCA_964601845.1 uncultured Halothiobacillaceae bacterium | reverse complement strand
GCTGTTAGCGACGCCAGCCCCGCTTATCCAAGCTGTAAGTACACTTACCCGAGTGCGCACCGTACAATGGCGTGCGCGTTTTATTTACTAATAAAAGAGCCGACACAATCTATTGCTAACTCTAACCCCCTCCCATCTGTCGCCGATGCTGCCCACGCAAGCCACCGGCGCAAGGCGCGCGCTGCGGCATCTAGGTTCTGCCATCGCCACCTGTCTGGCGCTGTTCACCACCCTGGGCACAGCCCATGCGATTACGGCAGATGAGCTACTAGAGCCGCAGGAGGCGTTTCCCGCCACCATTATGTGGCAGGCCCCACAGCAGTTATTGATCGAGTTTATCGTGGCGGCGGACTACTACCTGTACGGCGACAAGTTTCGCTTTGTATCCGAGACGCCGGGCATCACGCTGGGGCAGCCTATCTTGCCAGCGGGGCAGGTGATCGAGGACCCCTACTTTGGCGAGGTCACCACCCATCGGCGGGTGGTCAGCATCACCGTGCCCTACCAGCAAGACGCCACCGCGCCAAGCACGCTGAATGTAGCCGCTTACTCCCAAGGCTGCGCGGATGTCGGCGTCTGCTACCAGCCCTACGAACAGACGCTGAGTCTCACCTTGCCGGCGGGTGCATCGGGTGCTGCGAGCACATCGGGCGCTGCAACTGCCGCCACTGAGCGCCCAGCCGATAACACACAGCTCAGCCTGGGCGATAGCAGCTTTATTGCCACCGTATTATTGTTTCTCGGCTTTGGCCTGCTGCTCTCTCTCACACCCTGCGTGCTGCCGATGGTGCCACTGGTCTCCAGTTTGGTGATTGGGGCCGGTGACAAAAAACCCAATGGGCGGCGGGCGCTGGCGCTGTCTTTAACCTATGTGCTATCGCTCTCCGCCGTCTACGCGCTGGCCGGGGTCATCAGTGCGCGCTCGGGGCAGAGTGTGCAAACCTGGTTTCAACAACCGCTGATTATTATTGCGTTCACCCTGTTGCTGGTGGCGATGGCGCTGGCGATGTTCAATGTGTACACCCTGCAAATGCCCGCCGCTTGGCAGTCGCGCCTGAGCGGCGCTCAGGGCAAATACACGGGCACACTCTGGGGCGCAGCCATTATGGGCGCCCTCTCGGCACTGATCGTCGGGCCTTGTATCAGCGCGCCGATGGTCAGCGCGCTGGTCTATGTCGCCGACTCGGGCAATATGCTGCTCGGTGGCAGCGCGCTCTTTGCGCTGGGCTTTGGCACTGGCCTGCCGCTCATTATCGCCGCCACCTCCGCCGGGCGCTGGTTGCCAAAAACCGGCAGCTGGATGCGCCAGATACAAGCTGCGCTCGGATTCTCCATCTTGGCACTGGCGATCTGGATGCTCGATCGCATCGTCCCCACACCCATCACCCTCGCACTGGCCGCACTGCTCGCCGTTGGACTGGGCATCTACCTGCGCGCGCTCGAACCGCTGGGGCCGGCACCCAGCGGCTGGCGCGTGCTGCAAAAAACCCTCGGCATCTTTTTGTTGCTCTATGCCACCTTGCTGTTGTTGGGCGCGCTGGGCAACAGCCAGAACTATCTGCAACCGCTCAGCGGCTTTGGCAGCCCAGCGCAGATCGCCGCGTCGGCTCAACCAGATCGCGCAGCATTCACCCTAATTAAAAGCACAGATGATTTAGAGCACGCGCTGGATGATGCCGTGGCAAGCAATCGCATGACGATGCTAAACTTTCACGCCGACTGGTGTATCACCTGCAAAGAGATGGAAGCTTTCACTCTGTCCGTCCCCAAGGTGCAAGCGCAGATGGCAAGCCTGGTATTGTTGGAGGCCGATGTCACCGCCAACGATGCACAAGATCGCGCGCTGCTAAAAAAGTTTAAACTATTCGGCCCACCGGCCATCTTATTTTTTGATGCGCAGGGCAATGAGATAACCCATGCACGCATTTACGGCTATCTATCCGCCGAGGACTTCATAGAAAAACTACAGCAACTATGAGAAAAAAACAGATCGGTTCCACAACGCGCTACATCTTGTTTGCCCTGTGTTTTGCCATGGTCGGATTTGGCGGCCACCTGCTGGTGCGCCAACAAAACAACACCCTGCCGCAAGATCGGCTAATACCCGACCCAGATGCAGCGCGACTATCAGCGGTGGAGCCGCTGGCAGTTGGCGACCTGCGGCCAGCATTTACGCTGCCAGATAATGCGGGCGAGTCGCGCTCGATATCCGAGTGGGATGGCGATGTAATTTTGCTCAACTTTTGGGCCAGCTGGTGCGCGCCCTGCGTGCGTGAAATCCCAGAGCTAGCGCGCATCGCCGACGACTATCGGGCCGAGGGTGTCAGCGTTATCGGCATCGCCCTAGACACCCCACACAATGTGCAAAAATTTTTAGCCGAGCACGCCAGTGAATCCATCTACCCCATGCTGATTGCCAATGCCGATGGCAGCAACCTGATGGCGCGCTTTGGCAATGCGAGGGGCCACCTGCCCTATAGCGTGCTGCTCGATCGCGAGGGCAAACTCGTGCGCACCCTGCTCGGCGAGCAAAACTACGATGCAATTGTTACCCTATTACAGGAAGCCATGTGAGTGCCTAACTCCCCCAACTAAACCTATCTAATTTTTTTATGAGCCTACCAGCTAAGTTTTTTGCCAGTGCGCACCGGTGGCCCGATCGGCGGGTGCTATTCGATAACATCGATGAGCGCTGGGTTGGGTGGCGCTATGCCGATCTGGCCGAGGCGGTGTCCAAGCTGGCAGGGGCGCTGGCAGACTTGGGCGTGCAGGCGCGCGATCGGGTGGTGATCTGTAGCGAAAATCGCAGCCAGTGGGTCATCGCCGATCTGGCGGTGCTGTCGCTCGATGCGATTGCCGTGCCGACCTACAGCAGCAATACACGCGACGATCATCACTATATTTTGCAGCACGCCCAGGCACAGGTGGCCCTAGTCGCCGGTGGGCGCATCGGCCAGTGCCTACTAGAGGCCGCCGCGCAACTGAGCGATTTCAAGCATCTGATCGCATTCGATGCCCTAGCGGCCAGCGCGCCAGATCACATCGCCATCCACCAACTCGATCAGCTACTCGATAGCACCCCAGCACGCGATCTGGCACCCATCATTGCCAAGATTAACGACGAGGACACCTGCACCATCATTTACACATCGGGCACCAGCAACCGCCCCAAGGGGGTCATGCTCAGCCACCGCGCCCTTCAGGCCAATGTCGATATGGCGCGCTCTATTTTGCGCCTTGGTAAAATAGAGCAAGCCATTTTGCTGTCGATACTGCCGCTGGCACACGCCTATGAGCACATAGCAGGCGTGCACATGCCGCTACAGATGGGCGCGCAAGTGTACTACTGCAAAAGTGCCGACAAGTTTGCCGGCTACCTCAAAACCGTGCGCCCCACCATCATGACAGCGGTGCCGCGCCTGTACGAGCTGATGTACGACAAAATTCAACGCGAGACAAAAAACGCCTCACCACTGGCTAAAAAATTAATCGCGCGCGCCCTAACACTGGGCACAAAAACATTGAACGGGCAGCGCCTCAACCCGATATGCGCACTTGAGAACGCGCTGCTGGGGCTGTTGGTTAGGCGAAAAATCCGCGCGATTTTTGGTGGGCGCCTGGCGTTTTTCATCTCTGGCGGGGCGCCGCTCAACCCGCAGATCGGCACATTTTTTATCGGGTTGGGCATCAAAATTTTACAAGGCTACGGCCAGACCGAAATGGCGCCCATGATATCGGCCAACCCGCCGGGCAAAATAAAAATAGCAACCGTGGGCACCGCCCTGCCCGGGGTCGAGGTCAAGCTGGCAGACGATGGCGAATTGCTAACGCGCGGCGATGGCCTGATGAATGGCTACTGGTGCGATGAGCACGCCACCGAGCAGGCGATAGTCGATGACTGGCTGCACACAGGCGATCTGGTGTCCATAGATGACGAGGGCTATCTCTCCATTATCGGGCGCAAAAAAGAGATGATCGTCAACTCCGGCGGCGACAATATCGCGCCAGGCTATGTGGAGGCACAATTACTGCTGGCGCCAGAGATAGATCAGGTCATGGTCAGCGGCGATAAGCGCCCTTGGCTGGCTGCGATTATCGTGCCCGCCCGCTCGGTGATCGACCAGGGCGATCTATCGGCACAACAGGCACAAATACAAACGGTGATTGCCAACTGTAACCGCACGCTCTCCAATGTGCACAAAATACGCAAGTTTATTCTCGCCGATGAACCCTTTAGCATCGAGAATCACCAGATGACACCAACCCTAAAACCCAAGCGGCGCATCATTGAAGCACTCTATGGCGAGCGGATCGACAACTTATATAACCGCTAGCGCTGCAACCCCTGCGGAACGATCAACTGACACTTCGACAGGGCTGGCATTTGCTGGCCCTGTTTCGTTTTGTCTGGCTGTGTTGCGGTGCCGATTCAGCGCTTATCACCCCCGCCCAGAACTACCCGCTAACATTG
>CAZROX010000032.1:7205-14069 GCA_964601845.1 uncultured Halothiobacillaceae bacterium | reverse complement strand
AATCCCCTAGGGACACCGACTATTCTGGAGCGCACAACGCCCAGCTAGCTACCCAGTCTATTGTATACATAAATCCTATCCTATCAGGATTGAATCCTATCCAGTAGGGGTCGATGCAGCGAATACTCGGGCAAGCTACCGACCTTACAATGGGCTCGGATTTTCAGCGGTGATGCGTAAAAATTTTTCTTGTAATTGCGCGGGTGTCTCCTCATGCGCCGGATCGAGTGGAATGCACTCCACCGGGCAGAGGGCCACGCACTGAGGCGTATCGAAATGCCCCACGCACTCCGTGCAGCGCGCAGGATCTATCTGATAGATTTCCTCGCCTTGGCTAATGGCCTGATTCGGGCATGCCGGCTCGCACACATCGCAGTTGATACAATCGTAGGTAATCATCAGTGCCATAATATAATTCTCTCACACGAAATACGGTGCCACATGCAGTACAAAGACCAGCTTATCAGTCGCATCACCCAGCCGACAACCATTGTTTTTCCAGAGTCGGCCGACGATCGCGTGCTCGAAGCGATCGCACAGTTACATCAAACGACAACCATTCAAGCCGCGCTCATCGGCCAAGCGGACCACCTGCGCCAACGGCTCGCAACTTTTGGCATCGAGCCAGATGCGGTACAGCTAATCGACACCCAGCACAGCCTAGAGCAGAACACCGAAGCCCTATACCAACTGCGCGCACACAAGGGAATGACACGCGATCAGGCACACGCCCAAGCACAGGACCCCCTCACCATTGCCTGCTTGATGCTAAAGCGTGGCCAGGTCGATGGCTGTGTGGCCGGCGCCCAGTACACCACCGCCCAGGTGCTGCGCAATGCGATGCGCATTATCGGCAAGCGCCATCCGGAGCAGATCGTCTCCAGTTTTTTTATTATGTTGATTGAGAAAGATGGCCAGCAGCAGCCGCTGATTTTTGCCGACTGCGCCCTGATAATCGAGCCAAATGAGCAGCAACTGGCCCAAATTGCCATCGCCAGTGCAGACACGGCCCACACACTGCTCGATATGCAGCCACAGGTTGCGCTCTTGTCTTTCTCGACCTGCGGCAGTGCCGCCCACCCGGTCGTCGACAAGGTGCGAGCTGCCACCGAGGCGGCGGCGGCCTCTCGGCCACAGTATGTGTTTTTTGGCGAGGTACAGGCAGACGCTGCACTCGTACCAGAAATTCTAACGAAAAAAGCGCCGAGTTGGCAGGTAGAGCAACCGGCGAATGTAATGATATTCCCGAATCTCGATGCCGGCAACATTGGCTACAAGCTGGTGCAACAGTTGACTAGGTGCGATGCGATTGGCCCCATACTACAGGGCCTAGCACAGCCGATGAACGATCTCTCCCGCGGCTGTCAGGTCGCAGATATTGTTCAGGTTGCGCTGATCACTGCACTACAGGCACAGATTATGCAGACCCAGCACCACCACCATAACGGCGATTGAACTTTTCCACTTGACGATCGGTGCTGATGATTTTTTGCTGGCCTGTGAAAAATGGATGGCAGTTAGAACAGACCTCAACCCGTAAATCCTTGCACAGGGTCGAGCGCGTTTTGAACTGATTGCCACAGCTACAGGTAACAGAAACTTCGCCATATTGTGGGTGTATATCAGCTTTCATAAAAACTACATCAAATCTAGAGGTAACAGCAAAATTGCAAGGGAGGTGGCGTGCGGGAGATACCCCCCGCACGCCGACTATCATCAATCGACCGGAGAGACATCCTCTGCCTGCAATCCCTTGTCGCCTTGAGCGACAGCAAATTCAACCTGCTGCCCCTCTACGAGACTGCGGTATCCATCGCCGCGTATATCGCGAAAATGCACGAATACATCTTCTCCCTCGGAGCGCTGGATAAATCCATAGCCCTTTGAGTTATCAAACCACTTGACTGTTCCCACTTCACGTTCAGACATCTAAAAATTCAACTCCACAAGTCGCAATTAAAACCGCAGTTACGTCACACGCCAATTCCGCATCTATCGAGAACCGCACAGCACGTCCCACAGAAACAAGCGCGTATTTTCACATATGTCCCCCTGAGTGTAAACCCTAATCCACCACCGATCAGACACGCAAAGTGGCTGTGAATTGCCCGCCCCATTACCCCTCGTGTGCCTGCAAGAACTGGCGCAACACCTGCAAGCGCTCGGGTGTTCCCACATCGTGCCAGTGCGATCTGTGTTGGTGGGCACGCAAGCACCCTGCACGCGCCGCCTGTTGCAACACGCCGGACAGGGCACGCACACCCGGGGTGAGCTGCTCGAACAGTCGTGCACGATACAGCCCGATGCCGGCAAAGGTCAGGCAATCTGTGTCACAGGGCTGGACGCGCCCTGCCCGCAGTGAAAAGTCGCCCTGTGGATGGTGCGCTGGATTGGCAACCAATACCAGATCGGCCTCATCGGCCTCGGACAATCGCAATTGACTCAGGTCAAAATCGGACCAGACATCCGCGTTGTGGACGATAAAGCGATCGCGGTTCAACAGCGGCAAAGCCCTGACGATGCCACCGGCTGTCTCTAGTGCCCCCTCGGATTCGTGACTGTAGCGAATGTGCACCCCGTAGCCTGTCCCATCGCCCAGGTGCGCGATGATCTGATCGGCCAGCCAGGCAACATTGATGACGATATGCACCACCCCCGCCCGCCTCAGCGAATCGATGGCGTATTCGATTAGCCGATGCCGACCCACTTGGAGCATCGACTTGGGTGTGACATCGGTTATTGGGCGCAATCGCTCGCCCCTGCCCGCAGCTAAAATGATTGCCGTATCCGTCAAGATACCCTCCATCGGTGCGCGGCAAATTGCAAACTTGACATAGTGAATCGCCGCCAGTAAATATTAGGGTGCGCTATACTGCCCAGTGTTGGAATTGTGGCCATTCTCTAGAGTAATATTCATGAAAAAAACATCGCTCCTGTTCATTCTAATCGCTGCATTGGGCACATGCTACGCGCCTAGCAGCTGGGCCAAATCGGGTGTCAGTCTCAGCATTGGCGGCGAGGCCGTCTCGGTCGGCTATCTGATCGAGAGCGACGATAGAACCGATGGCGGCACAGACTACGGTCTGGGGTTGCTGTACAACGAATCATACGACTATCTGTTCAGTGCCCAAGGTAGCATACTCGGCAGGCAAGACTCGGAACAGCGCGCTTGGCGCTACGGCATAGGCGCCAAGGTGTACTATGGCGATGGCTCCAGCAGCCACAGACTGACAACATCCAACATCGCGATTGGCGGGCAGGTGCACTACCTGATTCCGAGCAGCGTCGCCCCCAAGACACTGGTCTTTTCCCTGTACGCTGCGCCAAGCATAACCAGCTTTTCAGACTCCGAATCCCTGCATGAGTTGTCGCTTGAATTACAGTTCGATATCGCCAACGAAGCCTACGCCTATCTGGGCTATCGCCTGTTACACGTCGAGTTTACAAACAATACCAGTGTCGACTACGACAACTCGCTATTTGTCGGCATTCGTCTCCCACTGAGCTGAGGACTCGCTCACAACCATCGGTATTCGCTTATGAACCACACCAAGCGCGTCGTCATTATAGGTGGCGGCAATATGGGCGTCGGCCTTTTGTACCATCTGGCAGAGCTGGGCTGGCAGGATATCATCCTGCTAGAAAAAGATGAGCTCACCTCCGGCTCGACCTGGCATGCAGCGGGGCTGTGCCCGAGCTTTATCGCCGATTACAACATGTCGAAGATACATCACTACGGCAATGTCCTCTACCCAAAATTGGAGCAGCAGAGTGGGCAGTATGTCAGCTGGCACGGCTGCGGCTCGGTGCGCTTTGCCACCAATGAGCACGAGATGGATTACTTTAGGCTGGTCTCTGGCATCGCAGACAACTCTGGTGCCAATCTACAGCTGATCGACCCGAAAAAAATTGCTCAGCTGTTGCCACACGTCGATTTAACGGGCGTGATAGGCGGTGCCTGGACACCGGACGATGGCCATGTCGACCCCGCAGGTGTGTGCAATGCCATGGCCACCATGGCACAAAAAATGGGCGCCAGCATACAAAAAAACTGTTGTGTCACAGGGGTGGATCGCACTGCCGATGGCACCTGGCGCGTACACACAGCAGAGGATACCTACCTGTGCGATCATCTGGTCAACGCCGGTGGTAGCTACGCCAACGCGATTGCAGCCTGGTCGGGCGTGCATCTGCCCATCACCAATATCAAGCATCAGTATTTTGTTACAGAGACTTGTCAGGCATTTGTCGATAGCGATATCGAAATGCCGGTGGTGCGCGACCCGCGCTGTTCGGCCTATTATCGACAGGAGCAAAAATCTGGCTTGATCGGCATCTACGAGACGCGCGGCGCGCGCGAGGCCTGGTCAGACACGAGCGGGAATCCAGCTTGGGGGTCGAGCCACGAGCTGTTCGAGGCCGAATACGACCCGGTACTCCCCTGGCTGGAGCACGTGCTCAACCTGATGCCCATCTGGTCTGAGCTGGGTATTAAGCGCGTCATCAACGGCGCCATTCCACACACGCCGGACGATAACCCGCTGCTCGGCCCGGTCGGCGGTCTGCGCAACTACTGGCTGTGTTGCGGCTCGGCCATCGGCATCGCTCAGGGCGCGGGCTGTGGCAAATACTTGGCGCAGTGGATCGTCGATGGCGAGTCGGAGATCAACATGGCCGGGCTGGACCCGCGCCGCTTTGGGCTCTATGCCGATCGCGACTACACGCGCGCCAAAACCTATCAAGCCTACGAGCACATGTATATCCTGCATCTGCCGGGGCAGGAGCGCCCCGCCGGGCGCAACCGCCGCCTCTCAAGCCTGCACGAGCGCCTGGGCAATGCCGGTGCCGTGTACACCGAAGCCCACGGCTGGGAGCGACCCAAATGGTTCTCGTGCGATGGGCAAGATGAGAGCATCGGCTTTCGGCGTGGCAGCACGTTCGATGCCATTGCACAGGAGTGCCGCGCCGTGCGCGAGCAGGTCGGCATCATGGATTTATCCAGCTTTACCAAATACACCCTCAGCGGCCCAGACGCACCGGCCCTGCTGACGCGCCTAACCGCCAATCGTCTCCCACAGGTTGGGCGCGTTGTGCTCAGCCATATGTTGACCGACAACGGCTGTATCGAGAGCGAGCTTACGATTACCCGTTTGGATGAAACGACCTTCTACCTGCTCTCTGGTGCCGGCGCCGAGGAGAAAGATCGCGATATGATCTTGCAAGCTGTGCGCCCAGAAGAACAAGTGACCCTCACTAATCTGACCGATGACCACGGCATGCTGGTCATTGCAGGGCCCGAGGCGCGCGCACTGCTCGCCCGTGTCACACAAGATGCGATCGACCCGCAAACATTTCGCTGGATGTCCTATCGGGATATCCGCATTGGCGATGTAGCCGTGCGCGCCCTGCGCGTCTCCTATGTGGGCGAATTGGGCTGGGAGCTGCATATGCCGATGGCCGATCTGCCCGCCGTGTACGAGGCGCTCTGGGCGGCGGGCAAAGAAAGTCAGCTGGCCAACTTTGGCAGCTATGCGCTCAATAGTCTGCGCTTAGAAAAAGCATTTCGCGGGCTCCATACAGAACTCACCAATGAAATCACCCTAGTCGAGGCGGATATGATGCGCTTTTTCTGCTTGGACAAACCCGACTTCGTCGGCCGCGAGGCCACGGTGCGCCGCCGCGAGAGTGGTGTCTCTATCCAGCTAGCCTATGTCGAAATCGAGGTGCAGGATGCCGATGCCACCGGTGGCGAGCCGGTCTTCAGCGATGGCAAGTGCATTGGCGTGGTCACCTCTGGCGGCTATGGCCACCACACAAAAAAGAGCTTGGCGTTTGTCTATGTACCGCCCGAGCACACGGTGGCCGGCAGCCAGTTACAAATAAAAATACTCGATCATCTGTGCAGTGCGACTGTATTAGCCGCGCCTGTTTACGATCCCACTGGCAGTAAAATGCGCACCTAAAGGTTTTTTTACCATGCAAACCCCCTCTAAAGGAATTTTGATATGCGGCCACGGCAGCCGCGCCGCCGCTGCCGGAGAGGAGTTTGGCGGCCTGTCCGATGCGATCAAGGCACGCTACCCGCAACTCCAGGTCGCGCACGGGTTTCTCGAATACTCTGCGCCCAATATTCACATGGCGCTCGATGAGCTACGCCAAAACGGGGTCGATGAAATCTATGCGGTGCCGGGCATGTTATTTGCCGCCACCCACGCCAAAAATGACATACCCGCCGTGCTGACCACCTATCAACGCCAGCACCCACAGATCACCATCCACTATGGCCGAGAACTCGGCCTGCACCCGGCGATGATCGGCGCTTTCGAGCACTGCATACTCAGCGCGCTAGGCTACGAACAAGCACCCGAGGCGGGCAGCCTGTACGACACCCTGCTAGTCGTGGTCGGACGCGGCACATCCGATGTGCACGCCAATGCAGAAGTGGCCAAGCTCACCCGCATCGTCGGCGAAAACTTGGGCTTTGGCTGGGCGGATACCGTCTACTCCGGCGTCACCTACCCATCGACTGGGCGCGGGCTAGAGATGTTGACGCGGCTCGGGTTTAGCAAAATTGTGGTGGCGCCCTACTTTTTGTTTTCGGGCCATCTGATTAAGCGCATCTACAATTACATCGACGAGGTGGCGGCCCAGCATCCGCAGATAGAGTGGATAAAAGCGGATTATTTGCGCGCCCGCCCGCAGGTCATAGACGCTTTTCAAGCGCGTATAGACGAGCTGATGCACGGCACCGCCCCGACAGCGGGCAATTTGATGCAGGCGTTTAGCGAGCGTTTGGCGCGTGGCGAGAGCGCCTTGCATCACCACCATGCCGAGTATCGGGCAGAGGGTGAAACGCATGAGCAC
>CAZROX010000032.1:0-7105 GCA_964601845.1 uncultured Halothiobacillaceae bacterium | reverse complement strand
ACATGATCACCCTCACCACCATGCCACCTATCGGCATATCGCGCACCCACTCGGGCCGCGCACCATGATCGATGAGAATATTTGCTGCTGCTTTATGCGCCAGATACCCGATGACATCATCGCGCAAGAGCGTGCCAACCAAGCCGCCCAAGGGCGATCGCCCGGGGCGCGCACGCCAAGCTGTAAGTGATGCGGGCCGCTTAGGCGGCGTCTAGCACGAGTAGCACGCGTCGATTCTGGCGCCCTTTTTTCTCGATCTTACGCACCTGCACCGAGCCAATTTCACCGATTGAGCGCAGATGGGTGCCGCCGCAGGGCTGCAAATCTATGCCTTCGATCTGGATGAGCCGCACCTGGCCTTGACCCCTTGGCGGGGCGACCGATAGGGTGCGCACCAAATCTGGCTGCCGATCTAATTCTTCATCGTCGATCCATTGTATCGACACAGGTGCATTGGCCTGCACGAGCTGTCTCAAGTCGGCTGTCAGCTGTTCTTTATCGAGCGTCGACTCGGGCAAGTCAAAGTCCAGTCGCCCCCGGCCATCGGCGATGGAGCCACCGGTAACCGGTGCGTCAATCAGCGAGCAGAGTAGGTGTAGGCAGGTGTGCATGCGCATGTGTCGGTAGCGTCGCTGCCAGTCAATCTCGGCGCAGACACGCGTGCCAACGGGAATATCGGTGTCTGCGGCCAAGTGGTGTTCAATAGCGCGACCACGCAATCGGGTATCGATCACATCGAGCACCTGGCCATCGGCGCACACCAATGTGCCGCTATCGCCCGGCTGGCCACCGCCCATCGGGTAGAACACCGTGCGATCCAAAATCACACAGCGCGGCTCGACCCCTACTACCTCGGCTTCACAGGTGGTCGCATAGCCATCTCGATAGTAGAGCGGCTCGGTGACACAAGCGTTCGGGTCATTGGATGGCATGGCCGGTTTCATTCATCGGGCTTCCAAACGCCGAATACCTGTTGCTGGGGCACGGGTGCCGCTTTTTGGCGACTCAAGACATCGTTCATGACGTGTTCTGAAAAGGCAAACATCTGGCCGAGTAGCTCTGGCCGATCCACCTCCTCTGGCATCGGTCGTGCCAGCAGGCAGCCGATCAGGGCCGACAGATACTGGGCGGCGACCAGCGGGTCGCGTGCCTGATCATCGTGCTCGACCAGGTGCGCCTGGGTCTGGCGGATTAGTTGCTCGGATAATTGTAGTTGTGCCACAGTATCTCTCCACTCAAGAGTCGGACAGCCGCGCCTGTATTGCGGTCTGACAGGGTTGGCCGTCGATCACACAGGCCGGATCAAATGCATTGCCGATGGCGCCGAGTAGATAGCCCGCATTGGCGGCGCTCAACTGATTGCCCTCGCGATCGGCCACCGTCATATAGACACCGCCGACACCTGGCACGACATACAGCCGCACCGCGACCGATGCATCGCCGCTCTGCAAGGGGGATAACCAGCTCGATGTATCATCCGACTGAATATCGACATAACGCTGTTGTTCATCGCCAACGACCACACCGCCCAGCTGTTGCAACACCTGCTGTAATCGCACCCAAGCGATATCGGGCGCGCGCTCGTAAAATAGCGTTGGCGAATAATCGGACGAGGTATCCACAGACACCGGTGCGCTGAGGCTCTGGCGTACCGCCTCGCTCAGGGTATCGCGCGCGCGCTGCTCATCCACCCCAGCAAAGAGTAAAAAGTCCATCATCTGCACCGCCTCGCGCTCGGGGTCGCGGGCCAGAGTACCCACACTCGCCTGCTCGTCGTCTGGCTTTGTCGTGTATCGATAGGTGATAAACAGCCGGCTCGCATCTTCATTCGGCACCCGCTCTAGGCGAAACGCGTAACTGCCGAGCACGGCGGTGGCTTGATCGCTCAGGGTACCGGTGGCCAGATCGGGCAGTTGAATTGTCTCCGGCTGCCAGCGCGTCTGCAACCTGCCAAGGTTCGGCTCCGCGGATTCGACTACATAGCCCTTGTAGGTGATGTAACCTTGCAACAGTTGCCACAATAACTCGGGCGAGTAGGGAACACGCAACCACACCTGGCCATCAGCGCGCACCAAATAGGCGTCATCGAACACGGGTAATAGTGTTTGGCGGCGCAGAGATTCAGAGCCGGGGAGTGCATGCACGATATCTTGATCGGGGGCAAACAGATTGGGTGGCAACTCCAACGACTTGCCAGTACGCGCCTGTAGGTACTCGGCCTCAGACGACCAATACTCTTGTGAGGCGCAGCCAAAGAGTGACAGACAACCCAGCGCCAAGAATAGCGTTGGGAGAAGAGCGACCATTTTACGCACAGGAATTCACCGAAGAGATAGACACTACAAAATATTGAGCCGTTACCACTGACGCTTAGAGATTAGCCCTTGCCTTTCCACGGGATTAAGTAATCCTCTAGCTTGCGCATGCCCACATCGACCGTCGCACCGATGATGCCGATAATGATGATACCCACCAGCACAAAGCCTGTCTCCAAAAATTTCGCACCCACGACGATGATAAAGCCAATACCCGCCTCGGCGGCGACCAACTCAGCGGCCACCAAAGTACCCCAACAAACCCCCATGGAGACACGCATGCCGGTGATAATCTCAGGCAGCGCATTGGGCAAAATAACACGAAACAACAACGCAGGCTTGCTCGCACCCAGCGTGTAGGCGGCATGAATTTTGGCCAGATTAATACTCTGTACACCAGAGCGCGCGGCCAGCACCATAATCCACAAGGCGGCTAAAAATAAGAGAATAATCTTTGGCTTATTATCGATACCCGCCCAGATAATCATCAACGGAATCAATGCCAAGGGCGGTATCGGGCGCATAAACTCCACGATAGGATCCATGAATCCGCGCCAAAAACGCGACAGCCCCATCGCAAAGCCGATGGGAATACCAACCAGACAACCCAATATAAACCCGAACAAGAGTCGATAGACACTCACGCCGACATGCTCTAACAGCGTATAGCCGCGATACCCCTCGGTCCACAAAAAGACAAAGTCCGTCCAAACAGCGCCCGGCGAGGGCAAAAAGATCGGCGATGTCCACTCATTAGCCGTCGCGTACCACCAGCAAAAAAACACGAGGCAGATGGAGAGAATGCTCCAAAAGAACCCACCGCGTGCCGCCTCCGGATCGCCAAACGTGACGACCTTGCGCGCTTCGACACCGACTTTTGACAGCCCAAGTGCAGATAGGATTCGGGTTTGAAGATGCGGACTACTCACGAGTTATCCCCCTGTTGTCCCATGATCTGTTCCTCCATCGCCCAGATCATCGATAAGATCTCCTCACGGTGATGGACAAACTCATCGGTCAGTTTGATGTCGCGCAAGCTTTGGTTAAGCCCAAGCTCGGCAAAGGGTAACTGATAGCTTTTTTCAATGCGCCCCGGGCGAGGGGCCATAACAAACAGGTGCTGACTGAGCAACAGTGCCTCCTCGACACTGTGTGTAA
This sequence comes from uncultured Halothiobacillaceae bacterium, assembly GCA_964601845.1. Taxonomy (GTDB): domain Bacteria; phylum Pseudomonadota; class Gammaproteobacteria; order CAZROX01; family CAZROX01; genus CAZROX01. Next base: position 3,632 of record CAZROX010000032.1, on the reverse strand, counting down.
TCAGTACGATAGTCTTGCCTGTCTCACGCCATAATTTCAAAATTAGCGATTGCATTTTCTCGCGCGTCAGCGCATCGAGCGCACCCAAAGGCTCATCCATTAGGATCAGATCGGGCGAGTTTGCCAGACAGCGTGCCAGCGCAACGCGCTGCTGCATGCCACCGGATAGCTCGTAAACCGCCTTGCTACCAAAGCCGTGCAATCCGACGACCTCCAGATAGTGTTCCACTAGATCGTTAATCTCCGACCTAGGCATACCGCGCACACTCGGCCCAAAGCCGATATTCTTTGCCACCGACATCCACTCAAACAGTGCCCCCTGCTGGAACACCATGCCACGCTCCGTGCTCGGCCCGAGTATCGGCTTCTCCTCATCGCCTGCACCAAACAGTGCACTGCCAGAGGTGGGCGCCAGAAAGCCGGCCAGAATATTCAGCAAAGTCGTCTTGCCGCAGCCAGATGGCCCCAACACCGTGAGCAATGCGCCAGGTGGTAGGGAAAAGGATACATCCTTGAGCGCTTCGACGGAGTCGCCGTTTGGCAGGGTGTAAACCATGCCGATATTATCGAGACGAAGACCTGCCATTGATTATGCCAATCCTTCAAATGATGCTAAAAAAGCATGGCCCACATGCAGGTTGCACACATGCGGGCCACACATCCAATAGGTTGTCACAGACAACCTGAAAGCCTATCGCAGCCTTACTTGATCTGCCTCAAAAACTTAGTTTTGAAGCTGCGATTGTAGCTATTGAGCGATTTGCGCATCACACCCTGCTCGACAAAAAACTCTGCCGCGCCCTGGGTGAGCTTTTGCACATTGCCACCCATCCATGCATCGGATAGCTGCTCGCGACGACTTGGGAAGTAAAACTGACTCAGCAGTTTTTTGGTGGCCTTGGGTTTCATACCAGCGGCACGTGCGATCACACCGAGGTTCTCATCTGGCCGATCTGCATAGGCGCGATTTGCATCCTCTGTCACCTGCATGAACTTCGTCACCAATTCCGGATACTGCTTCATAAAACGGTTGTGAACTGAAATGACATCGAATGTCAGGATGCCAATATTTTCCTGCTCGGCACCGGTCATCAGCACTTTGCCTTTGGCTCCCATTTTTTCCAGTGGGCCACCGAATGCACAGCCGATGTCGACCCGCCCACTCAAAAACGCCGCCGCTGCATCGTTGCCGCCAGAGACTGGCACAATGTTGACATCATCGGCATCCAAACCATAGTAGTTCAGAGTTTTGAGCAATTTATAGTGCGTGACATTGCCCACGGGTGTGGCGATCTTCATGCCTCTTAGCGTGCGCTTCACAGATGCTGCGGATGAGCGATCTAGGCCGGCGTTCTGATGCACGACGCAGTTATCTGCCTCGGCATAAGAGACGGCGATACCGATTGTGGTGATTGGCAAGCCCTTGCTGACCGCGACGATGAACGGAATCAAACCCTGAGAGTATGAGATTTGCACATCGCCAGAAGCCATCGCAGCGGACATATCGTTACCGTTGCCAAATGCCTTCCAGTTCACCTTGACACCGAGTTCTTTGTCGTAGATATCTTCTAGCTGTGCCACTTGGTTGGGTGTTGGCCACTCTAAAAAGTACGCCACATTAATTTCTCTTGGTTTGGATACCGCCGGTGTGGAGAGTGTCCCCCACAAAAATGCTGCCGCCATACAAGCAAACAACAGATAGGTAGCCCTAGCACGCAAAACGCTCAGTGAATAATTCATACCAACCCTCTCAAAAATACAGGATACATGACACCGACAACCCACTATCGCGCCGGCACTTTAATTTGCGATGAGACCGCCCGATCGATAAAACCCGCAAAAAATCGACCCAGCCACACAATCTACACCACTAATGCCAGCAATATAGTGTAGGTTTTGACACTAATGCAAGCACTTAGCACACACAAACTATCTATTGCCCCCCACCAATGTGCAAAACAAAGGTGACGCACCGCCCAGTTTGCGCTACTCTATAGCGCGAGCATAACGAGGCAGCGCCTGCTAAGTATGCACACAGTTAACCCCTAATTGAACCCACGGAAGTAATCGAATGACAGACGCAGCAGCGACGAACATCACCCAAGCAACAGATAACGACTTTGCCGATCAGGTATTGCAATCCACCCTGCCAACACTGGTAGATTACTGGGCACAATGGTGCCAACCCTGCTTGGCAATCGCCCCCGTGCTCGAGTCGATCGCCGCAGACTATGCAGGCAAAATCCATGTCGTTAAGGTCAATGTGGAGGAGCAGCCCCAGCTGGCGGCCAAGTATGGTGTGCGGGCGCTGCCCACGCTGATGCTATTCAAAAATGGCCAGGTGGATGCCACGACGGTCGGCGCCCTATCGCGCGCGCAGCTGGTACAGTTCATCGACGACAATATCTAACCGCTTGCACGGGGCACTTAACGGAGCATAAGCACCTATGGATAATCTGTTTTTTGGCCAGCTTGCCAAGCAATTGGCACAGCTGTTTCCAAGCGATGCACCCGCGATCATCAAACAAGATTTTGAGCGCAATGCGCGCGCACTCTTGCAATCGGCACTGCAACAGGCCGACTTGGTCACACGAGAAGACTTCGACATCCAGCGCACGCTGCTAGAGCGCACACGCGAGAAGCTGACACAACTTGAGAAGCGCCTAGGGGCACTGGAACAGGCCGAAGATCAACCCGCGCACAAGGATGCACCCGCAACGCCAGGCGAGTAATATCGGGCCGAGTACACGGCCAAGCAACCTACCCGCCCCCCTGGAGCGATCGCGTATACTGACCACTTACATGGAAGTTACGCTTGCAACAGGAGTTGCTCAATGTCACTCGCAGTTATCCACTCGCGGGCGCTGGTTGGTATTCAGGCCATCCCGGTGCGTGTCGAGGTTCATATCACAGGCGGCCTGCCCGCCACCTCCATAGTCGGCCTGCCAGAAACCGCTGTTAAAGAGAGTCGGGATCGCGTGCGTGCGGCCCTGCTCAACTCACAATTTGACTACCCGCCAAGGCGCATCACCATCAATCTCGCACCGGCGGATCTGCCCAAGGATGGCGGGCGCTTTGATCTGCCGATTGCACTTGGGGTGCTCTGTGCCTCGCAGCAGCTGAGTGATCGCGACCTGCATCAACACGAATTTATCGGCGAGCTGTCGCTAGATGGCAGCCTGCACCCCGTACTCGGCGCCCTGCCAACGGCGATTGCCTGCGCCGACACAACCCGCGCACTGGTGCTACCGATGGCCAATTCCCAAGAGGCCGCACTGGCCGAGGGCGGGCGCATTCACGGTGCCAAACACCTGCTCGATGTCTGCGCCCACCTGAGCGCGCAGCAGTTGCTCGATGTCACCACCATCGACCCGGCCATGCACGCGCGCAAGCCGACCATTGATCTGTCCGATATCAAAGGCCAGCACCGCGCCAAGCGCGCCCTAGAGATTGCCGCCGCCGGTGGACACAACATACTGCTATGCGGCCCGCCCGGCACTGGCAAGTCGATGCTATCGCGCAGACTGGCCGATATTCTGCCCAGCATGACGCGCGCGGAGGCCTGTGAGGCGGCGGCCATCGCATCGATCAGCCGTGGCGGCTTTCATATCCAACAGTGGGGATTGCGCCCG
>CAZROX010000031.1:0-14510 GCA_964601845.1 uncultured Halothiobacillaceae bacterium | reverse complement strand
CACAGATCGCACTAGCCAAATCTAGCGCTGCCTGCAAGCTGCCTGGGTGTGCATCGCCGCTGCCGGCGATGGTCAGGGCTGTGCCGTGATCCACCGAGGTGCGCACGATGGGCAATCCTAGGCTGATATTAACCGAGCGATTGAACCCGCGGTGCTTGAGTACGGGTAGCCCCTGATCGTGATACATCGCCAGCACGGCATCGGTATCGGCCAGTACGTGCTCGGTAAAGACCGTGTCAGCTGGCATCGCCCCTTGTAGGCGCCAACCGCGTGCGCGTAGTCGATCGAGCACCGGGTTGATAATCGTGATTTCCTCATCGCCCAGATGGCCGGATTCTCCGGCGTGGGGGTTGAGCCCGCACACGGCAATGCGTGGCTCGGCGATATTAAACCAGTCCTGCAAGGCTGTGTGCAGGGTGGTTAAACAGTGGGTCAGCACACTTTGTGTGATGCGAGATGGCACCATTTTGAGTGGGATGTGGGTTGTTGCCAAGGCGACGTGCAGGTGGCCATCGGTGAGCATCATCAGCGGCTCGGCAGCTGTTTTTGCACCGATGTACTCCGTGTGCCCGGTGAACGGGATGCCGGCCTGATTGATGATGGATTTATTGACCGGCCCAGTCACCCAGGCGGCAAATTCGCCGCTTAAGCAGCCGGCAATCGCCCTGTCCAGTGTCTCCATTACGTAGGGCGCGTTTTCGGGTGCTAGCACGCCGCTTATGACCGGTAGCGCGGTTTTTATCGGCAGTACCCAGGCTGTGCCGGGGGGGCTAGGGTGCGTCGGCGCGCCATCGCATAGCTTGGGTTGAAAGGGCAGATTGAGTTGGGCGGCGCGTTGGCTGAGTAGATCGGGATCCGCCAGATAGACCAAAGTCGCACGCTGTGGTTGCTGTGCCAGCATGATGGCGATGTCCGGCCCGATGCCGGCAGGCTCCCCCGGTGTGATGACTATCGGGCGATCAGCTAGTTGTGCTGGGTTCGAATTCTTCTGCCAAGTATTCAATATAGGCCTCTGAGCGTATTTTCTCTAGCCATTGTGCGATCTGCTCGGTGGACTTTTGTTCTTGCAAGGTGCGTCTGGCGAGCCGCTTTTTGATTCTGCGCGTGGCATCGGTCGCGCGCTTCTCCTGCACCTCCACCAGATGCCAGCCAGTTGGACTTTGGATCGGCTCGCTCAGCTGGCCGACATCGAGCTGCCCGATCTGTTGCAGTAGCGGCCCGGGCAAGTCGGTGCTCAGCGCGCTCACCCAACCCAGATCGCCACCTGTGCTGCGGGTGGTATCCTCGTTGTTCGCCTTGGCGATGGTTTCGAAGGGGGCACCCGCTAGCAGCTGCTGGCGCAGTTGGAGGAGTGCGAGATAGGTCTGTTGTGAGTCGCGCAGGCTGTTGGGCACCAGCACGATATGGCGCACCTTGAGCTCGTCGAGCATTTGTACCGGGGTGTCCTTTTGTACCACGTGCAACAGCTGCACACCGGCGCTGGTTTGTATCGGGCCGACCGTATCGCCACTCCCTGCTCGACTCAGCGCATTGGCATAGCTGAGCGGCAAGTTGCCGAGTGCGTAGGTGCCGATATTCCCGCCATTGGCGATCTCCGCCTCGGGGGCTTGTGAATAGCGTTTGACCAGTGCCGAAAAATCGGCACCCTCGCTTAGTTGCTGTAGGATTGCCTCTGCGTTAACTGGGGCATCTGGTTGTAAGATGATGCGTTGCAGGGTGTATTTTTCGTTGCCAGCTGCGGCCAGGCTGTCGACATAGTCGTCGATCTCGCGCTCGGAGATGAACACATGGCGACCAATTTGATCGTATTGCAGCCGAGCGATGAGCCGATTTTTGCGCGCCTGCTCACGAAACTTCAGATAGCTCTCGCCAGATGCCTCTAGCTGCTGGCGAAATGCCGTCAGGGTCAGATTGTTGTCGCGCGCGATCTGGCTCACAAATGCATCGAGCTCCGCATCACTGACGGCGATGCCGTATTGGGCTGCCGCCTGCAACATAACGGATTGGTCGATCAGGTAATTGAGCGCCCGCTCCTCTAGCTCGCTGGTCGAGGGGTTGGTTTGCCGCGCTTGGGCTTGGGCGCGCAAGACATTGACCTGGTGGCGCAGATCGCTCTCCAAAATTGCCTGCCGATTGACAGTGACAATTACGCGATCGAGCAGGATATCCTCTGCGGCCTGAGCCGGATAGGGCGCTGCCAGTGCCCACAACGCTAGCCCACACAAACACAGGGCGCGCATCGCGACCCGATAGGCAATCACACCCGATATAGCGCTCTGCGGCTTTAGGATCATGCGGTTACTTTTTTTATGTGCCCAGCTGATTGCGATGACAATCTTAGCGTGTATGGCTCAGCCCGTTTAGACTCAGTTTGAACGCGATTGATCGGCTCTCTTGACCATCTTGTTTTTGCATCAAAAATTGTGTTCTTAGCGACCAACAGCAAGTATCATAATACAGCTTCAACCCCAGTTCACGATCATCATTGTTACCGTCTCGCCAGTTGAATTCGCTGCGCCAGTTGTTCAGGCCTAGGCCAACTGTCAGTTGCACCTGTGATGCCCGATTTTGCTGTTGGTGGTGTGTCAGTTGCAGGTATTGAATATCGTTGAGTGCATAGCGAATGCGCGAGTTGGATCGCACCAGATTTGTACTGTGCGGATCCCATTGTCCCTCGCTGTACACCTGCCAGTTTTTGTGCGGTTGTAGGCTGATTTGGCCGACGACATTTGAGCTGGTCTGAGTGGCGGTCGGGCTGTCGATCTGTACCCGCCGATCTGCCAGATACACAATTTGCCCCAGTTGCGCACGCATCAACTCATCGCCTTGTTGCGTTAGTCTGCGTGTGGTCAGGCCAAGGCCGACGTGCTCGCTATCGCCTATGCGATCTATGCCCGAAAAGCGATTGTCGCGTGTGATGTCCGCTAGGCCAAAGTCGTAGTCTGCACTGTCAAAAATGGGCAGGTCGCTCTGGTCGCGGTAGGGCACCTTTAGATAGTACAGCTCGGGTTCGAGCGTTTGGCGCATCGTGCCTCGATCGCGAATCAGGTGCATACTCGCCCTAGCCGAGAGGCTGGTCAGGTTGCGTGTCCGATCTGGTGTTGTATTGGCGCCGCTGGTGGTCAGTTGATAGTTTGTGTACAAATGTTGGGCATCTAATTGTAGCTGCCAGGCCGGCTTGTTCAGCTGCAGGCTCAGGCCGCCGGTAAAATGGTGTCGCAGGGCTTGTCGGATATCGAGGCTATTAGCGGTATCTAGCGCGCGCTCATCGCGCTCAAATTTATCCCATTGGGAGTTCAGATGTAGGGCGACAAATGGCAGGGGCGTCGTGTACTGCCAATCGAGTGCGACCTGGGGCACGCGGCTATAGGGCGAGCGATTGGCAGGGTCGCTGGCTTGGTGATCCTCCAGCGAGATGCCCAGCTGGTAGCGGTGGTTTTCGTGCTGCCCTGAGTGCTGGAGCGCTAGCTCGCGCGTCCAGTAGCTGCGGCTGTAGAGTGTATCGTTGAAATCCTTTTCGTATTGCGCATCGGATATCGTATTGAGGTCGATATGGGTGCGCCAAGCTGGCCACAGCTCGCCGTGGTGTTGCAAGCTGGCGTAGCTGCGATGGCGCTGGGTGCGCCTATCGCGATCGAGGTATTCCGCATGCAGTGTCCACAGGCCACCTGCGTGCAAATAGCGATTTTCTGTCTGCCATTGCAGGCCACGTCTTTGCATGGAGCGCGCGGTAATGGTCATGTCGCTCTGGGGGGCGATGTTCCAGTACCAGGGCACGCTGAGCTCCAGCCCACGCGAGTCGCTGCTATCGATGCTGGGTGTCAGCAGTCCACTTTGTCGTTGGTCGCTAATCGGGAATTGCAGCCAGGGCAGATAGAAGATGGGCCAACCGTAGGCGTACAGGGTGCCGGCGCGCAGGGTGCCCTGGCCTGTGCGCAGATCGAGCGATACCCGATCGGCACTGAGCGACCAATCCTGTGCATCCGGTGGGCAGATACTGTAGCTTGCCTGTTGCATTTCAATTTTATCGGGGTTGCCCTGCACCTGGCGCCCGGTGCCGTGCAGGGTGCCACCGGTGCGCGACAGACTAAAGGCAATCTGCTCACCCTGCCAGCCTTGTTGTGCGAGTTGTATCGCTAGGCGCTCGCCCGTCAGCTGCAATTGCGATGTCAGATAGGTTACGGTGCCGCTAGATTGCATGGACTCATCGAGCCGGTTGTATTCGATACGCTGTGCACTCAGGCGCTGGCCATTGGTCTCTAGGGTCGCATCGCCCTCCAGCAACAGGTTATCCTCTGTGCTAGATAGCGCCTGCGCCTGCGCCTGTATGACACCTGCAGGTGAGGTGGTGATTTGATAAGTTGGTGCGGTGCATTGTAGGGCGGCCTGGGCGGGGGCGGCGTATAGGGTAATCGCCAGCATAAGAATACTGAATCGGTACATGAGTGGGAGTGGCGCGTGTGACACGACAGAAACGTTTAGAAATGGAGTCATCCTGGAAGCTGCATCTACAGGATGAGTTTAACCAACCCTATATGCAGCAGCTGCGCGATTTTCTGCTATCCAGAAAACGCGCCGGTGCATCCATTTACCCAGCTGGCGAAAATTACTTTCGTGCAATGGCGCTAACTCCGTTCGATGCTGTCAAGGTGGTCATAATCGGGCAGGATCCGTATCATCGAGTCGGGCAGGCGCAAGGCTTGTGCTTTTCGGTGCCACCGGGTGTCCCCGTGCCGCCATCTTTGGCCAATATCTACCGCGAGCTCGAGCAGGACCTCGGGCTTCAACCACCCACTCACGGCTGCTTGGAGTCTTGGGCGCATCAGGGGGTGCTGTTGCTCAATAGTATTCTGACGGTCGAGGATGGCACGCCCGGTGCACACAGCGGACGTGGTTGGGAGATCCTGACCGACAAGATTGTGGAAACACTTGATCGCGTGCATCAACATTTAGTGTTCCTGCTCTGGGGCAGCTACGCACAACGCAAGGGGCAGATGCTCAATCGAGAGAAGCACTTGTTGTTGACTTCATCACACCCCTCTCCCTTATCGGCCTATCGCGGGTTTCTCGGCTGCCGACATTTCTCACGTGCCAATGCCTGGCTAGAGCAGCATGGCGAGCGGCCGATAGACTGGCAGCTGCCACAGCTAGACTAACCCTACAGCAGCGGTGCGATCACCAGACTGACGATCGCCATCACATTGATCAGGATATTCATCGACGGGCCGGAGGTATCTTTAAAAGGGTCGCCGATCGTATCGCCGACGACTACGGCGTTATGCACATCCGATCCCTTGCCGCCAAAGTTGCCTTTCTCGACATATTTTTTGGCGTTGTCCCAACTGCCGCCCGCATTGGCCATCATCAGCGCCAACATGATGCAAGTGATCAGCCCACCGGCGAGCATGCCACCGAGTGCCTCTGGGCCGATAAGAAAACCGACCAGCACCGGCGATGCCACAGCGATAATGCCGGGGACGATCATCTTTTTCAGCGCCGCTGTGGTCGCTATGTCGATGCAGGTGTTGTAGTCCGGGTCGCTCTTGCCCTCTTTGAGCCCAGGGATTTCACGAAACTGGCGCCGAATCTCTTCGATCATTGAGATGGCGGCATCGCCGACTGCCGTCATGGTGATGGCGGTAATCAAAAAAGGTAGCATGCCACCGATAAACAGCCCGATTAGCACCAATGGGTTGGATACCTCGAGTGCGAAGTCTGGGTGCTTGATCGACATGGTTTCAGCAAATGCAGCGATGATGGCCAGGGCGGCTAAGGCCGCTGCGCCTATGGCAAAGCCCTTGCCGATGGCGGCGGTGGTGTTGCCGACTTCATCGAGGCTGTCGGTGATTTCGCGTGTCTCGGCACCGAGCCCGGCCATCTCGGCGATGCCGCCGGCGTTATCTGCCACCGGGCCGTAGGCATCCAGTGCCATCGTGATGCCGACAGTCGATAGCATGCCCACTGCCGCCAGACCGACACCGTACACCCCGGCCATCGAGGTCGAGCAAAATATGACCGCCGCTAGGGTCAGAATCGGTATCACCACGGATTCCATACCCACGGCCAGACCTGTGATAACAACCGTGGCGCTGCCGGTTTTACCCGATTCTGCAATGCGGCGCACAGGCTTGGAGGCGGTGTAGTATTCGGTCGACAGACCGATGATGGTGCCGCCGACGATGCCAGATAGCACCGCCAGCCACACATACCAGTGTATGCCGAGCTGTTGTGTCAGCAGATAGCTGCCGCCGATTAACAAGATAGCAGCGGACTGATGTCCCCAGCGCAGTGCCTGATCCGGCGGGCTTTTGGCCAGCAAACGCACGGTCAGGATGCCCAGCACCGAGCAGAGCAGACCGAGCGATGCCAGGAACAGCGGATAGAACATCAACATACTGGGGCTGCCGGTGGACAATAGACTGTCAAGCGCTAGCGACTCGCTGAGAATCATGGCCGATGCGATGGCGATGCTGGCGATCATCGCCCCGCAGTAGGATTCAAAAATATCTGACCCCATACCGGCGATATCGCCCACGTTGTCGCCCACATTGTCGGCGATCACGCCAGGGTTGCGCGGGTCGTCCTCGGGGATACCCTCTTCCAATTTTCCGACCAAATCTGCGCCGATATCGGCACTTTTGGTGTAGATGCCGCCACCCACACGCGAGAAGAGCGCGACCGTCGAGGCACCGACACCGAAACCGTGGATCGCATGGGCGGTGGTGGGGTCGCCGCCAAAGTACCAAAATAGCGCGCCGAGCCCGATTAAGCCGAGTGAGGCGACACACAGCCCCATGATTGAGCCGCCAAAAAAGGCGACCGACAGGGCGCGCGCTTGGCCGTGCTGGGCTGCAACTGTGGTGCGGACATTGGCACGGGTGGCCGAGTACATGCCGAGATAGCCCGCTGTCGCGGATGCCAGCGCGCCGACCATAAAGCTAATCGCCGTGTTCAGCCCGAGGCCAGAGAGAAAAATGGCCGCCAGCAGGACGGCGATAAACAGCGCCAGCATCGAGTACTCGCGTTTGATAAACACGATGGCACCCTGATGAATGGCATCGCCGATCTGGGTGATTTTTGCATCGCCTGCAGGCTGGCGCAGTAGTAGGATGTAGATGACCCAGGCGATAATTAATCCCAAAACGCCACAGATGGGTGCGAGAAGCAATAATATGTCGTCCATTATTTGAATTATCCAGATTTAATAAAACTGTTTTTTGTTTACAATACACTAACCAGTGCGCCACCATGACGATGCGCTAATCGGCACCGCGCATCATAGCAAACCTGTGGGCATCGGCGTGGTAAATGTCGCCGGCGCGCACCTAATGTTGCGGTGCGCACATGCAATTTTACAACATTGTGGTTTTTTAATGCATGTATCTCAAACAAGTGATGGAAAAGCGTGCCGCCCGATCCGCGCTGCGCGGGTGACTGGGTGCTGTCATGCTGGCTGAAAACCAAGCACTCTATTCAGAACGATTCAAAAACCGCCTCTATCTGATTATTGCCCTGATTGGCTTGGTGCTGATCGTGATTCTCTGGCGATTGGCCAGCTTGCAGCTGTTCCAGCACGAGCACTACACCACGCTCTCAAAAGATAATCGGGTCAAATTGCGCCCGATCGCACCGATTCGGGGCAGCATTTACGATCGGAAGGGTCGGGTGTTGGCGCAGAATACGCCAGCCTATACCCTGACACTGATTCCCGAGGAGGTCGACGATGTGGATCTGCTTTTACAGCAGATTCGCGCGATCATCGATGTGCCGCCCGCCGTTTTGTTCCACTTCAAGAAGCGATTCCAACAGACCGAGGGGCACGAGCGGGTCACGTTGCTCAACCATCTGGACGAACAGGAGGTGGCCAGATTGCTGGTGGCCCAGCACAGGTTGCCCGGCATGCAGGTCGATGCCCGTCTACAGCGCACCTATCCTTACGGGCCGCATGGCGTGCACGCGATCGGGCACGTCGGGCGCATCACCCAAGAGGAAAAAGTCAAACTTAACTCCAAGCAGTACGCGGGCATCCAGTACATTGGCAAAACTGGCATCGAACAACACTACGAGTCGCTGCTGCGCGGTGTGCCGGGCTATCAGCGGGTAGAGGTCAATGTGTCTGGGCGCACCGTGCGGGTGCTCGATGAGGTGCCCGCCGTGTTGGGCAACGATCTGCATTTGACATTGGATATCGAGTTGACCAAGGTGGCCGAGCAGGCGCTGGGCGAGCATCAGGGGGCAGTGGTTGCCCTAGACCCCCGCAACGGCGATGTACTGGTGCTGGCGAGTCAGCCGACCTTTGACCCCAATACGTTTATCACCGGCCTTAGCTATCATCAGGCGCGCAAGCTGAACCAAGACACAAGAAATCCCCAGTTCAATCGGGCGATCGCCGGTCAGTATGCCCCCGGCTCGACCGTGAAGCCCTTTATCTCGCTCGCAAGCTTGGGTGCGGGCTACGATCCAGACCAGTCGGTCTTTTGCACCGGTGTCTTTTACCTGCCCAACGATGAGCGCCAACACCGTGACTGGCTCAAAGAGGGACACGGCCAGATAGATATGCAGGGGGCGATTACCCAATCGTGTGATATTTATTTTTACGAGCTCTCGCAGCGTGTTCAGATACAAAAGGTGTTGGATGGCTTGGCCGGTTTTGGATTTGGCCGCGAGTCTGGGATAGATTTACACGGTGAGCAGCCGGGTATTTTGCCGACACCCGCTTGGAAACAGACTCGGCGCCGGGGCGATTGGACATCCGGTGACAGCTTGCTGAGTGCGATCGGCCAAGGTGATGTGCTGATGACGCCGTTACAGCTGGCCAGTGCCACCGGTGTGCTCGCCATGCGTGGCGTGCGGGTGGTGCCACATCTGTTGCGCATCCAGCCATCGTCATCTGTCACGGTGCTGGCACCTAGGGGCGAGACCCTCCAGTATGTAGATGCGCACTGGCAGCTGGTGCAGCGCGCGATGCGCGATGTCGTGGAGCATTATCTGGGTACGGCACACCAAGCTTATCTAGGGGCTGACTACCCAGTGGCGGGCAAGACAGGTACCTCGCAGGTGATCAGTATCGCCCAAGATGCCGTCTACGATGAGGCCGGCCTCGAGAAGCATTTGCGCGATCATGCGCTGTACATTGCCTATGCGCCGATCGACAACCCCAAAATTGCCATCGCCACTATCGTAGAAAATGGCGGCGGTGGTGGCAGTGTGGCCGCACCGATTACCCGCAAGGTATTGGATGCATTCTTTAGTGATCTAAAGGCCGAAAAGATCGCAAAGGGCAAAAAGCGCAAAAAGGCCGAAAAGGTCGCAAAGGTCGAAGCCAGTTTGGGTTTGTCGCGGTGACGTGCGATAATTGGGTCATTTTCTAGATGGTGTTTTTGTGAGTTTTCCCAGCACAACAGCAACGGGGCGCATGTTATCGTGGGATCCCTTGCTGGTCATTGCGCTGATTTTGCTCAGTTTTTATGGGTTGGCAATTCTGTACAGTGCAGCGGGGCCAACGACCGATATCGTGACACGCCAAGCGATACATTTTAGCTTTGGCCTGTTGTTACTCCTGTTAATCCCTCAGTTAAGTTTCGAGTGGCTCCGCTCGATGACACCGGCTTTTTATGGTCTGAGTGTGTTGCTGGTCGCACTGGTGTTGCAGTTTGGTTACGGCAAGGGTGTGCAGCGTTGGTTTGACTTGGGACTGTTTAGTTTTCAGCCATCTGAGATGGTTAAAATCACCTTGCCGATGATGGTGGCCTGGTGGGTCAGTTTGCGCCCGCTCCCCCCAAGTTTTCTCACCATCGTGGTCGCGCTGGCGCTGATCGTTTTTCCGACTTTTTTGATCTATCTGCAACCGGACTTCGGCACCGCCATCTTGGTGTTTGCCAGTGGTATGTTTGTGCTGTTTTTTACGGTCAGCTGGGGTTACATTCTGTTTGCCTTGGCATCGCTCGCTGTGGTGCTACCCACACTCTGGCACTTTGTGCATCCGTATCAACGCGAGCGCCTCGTCGCATTTTTGGATCCAGAGGCCGATCCGCTCGGAAAGGGTTATCATATTATCCAGTCAAAAATTGCCATTGGCAGTGGCGGGTGGAGCGGTAAGGGCTGGCGCGAGGGGACGCAATCGCAGTTGGACTTTCTGCCCGAGCAATCCACAGATTTTATTTTGGCCGCATTGGGAGAGGAGTTTGGCTTTGTCGGCGTGCTGGTATTGTTGGCACTGTATCTTGTGGTGGCCTGGCGGGGGTTTGTACTGGCCATGCGTGCAGAGGACCCCTATGCGCGCTTGTTAATCAGCAGTATTACGCTGACATTTTTGGCCTATTGTTTTGTCAATATGAGTATGGTGATGGGGCTGTTGCCCGTGGTGGGTATGCCGCTGCCCATGCTCAGTTATGGTGGCACCTCTATGGTGACCTTAATGATTGGGTTCGGTATGATTATGTGTGGGCAATCCAAGCGGTTTTTATCCTAAGAACACTATCTGAGGCGTTGTATGTCAGTTATTTTTTGTCGTTATGTCGTATTGCTTATGGCCCTGTTAGCGAGCGGCTTGCCCGCTGTGGCCCTGGCCGATTACAGCCAGCATCCACAGGCAGAAGCCCTCGTGCAGACACTGGTGCGCGATCATCAATTCAATGCCGATCGTGTGCGAGACTTATTGTCGCGTGTCGAGCGCCGCGATCGGGTGATTGAGTTGATTTCGCGCCCCGCAGAAAAAGTATTAACCTGGCAGGATTACCAGAAGATATTCATCAAGCCCAAGCGGATTGAAAATGGTGTCGCCTTTTGGAAAAAACACGCCGTGACGCTCGATCGGCTGGCGGAGACCTACGGGGTGCCCGCTTGGGTCATGGTGTCGGTTATCGGCATCGAGAGTGCGTATGGGCGGCACAGTGGCAAGCATCCGGTGCTCGCATCCTTGGCGACCTTGGCGTTTGACTATCCAAAGCGCAGTCGTTTTTTTTCGAGTGAGCTGGTGCAGTTTTTGGTGTTGGCGCGGGAGGAGAGCTTCGACCCGCTTGCGGTTAACGGCTCCTACGCCGGTGCGCTCGGTGTGCCGCACTTTATCTCGAGCAGCTACCCCCAATATGCAGTCGATGCCGATGGCGACAACCGGCGCGATCTTTGGGGCAGCATGCCCGATGTCATGGGCAGCATTGCCAATTATTTTAAGCGTCACGGCTGGCGCACCGGCAAGCCTGTGGCCGAACGCGTATACCCAGAGGGTACCGAGTATCAGGAACTCGTGACCAAAAAACTCAAACCCACTTTAAATTTCTTGGAGTTGCACCAGGTGGGTGCCAATCCATTGCAGAACTTATCCGGCAAAAAGACGCTGTACACCCTAGAGGGTAAGTCCAAGTCCGAGCCCGAGGTATGGGTCGGCCACTATAATTTCTACGTCATTACACGCTACAACCACAGCAAACTCTACGCGATGGCGGTGCTGACACTGGGTCTTGAGTTGCGCCGTCAGATGGGGCTGTTATGAGTCGGCTGGCGCATCTCCTAGTATTCACGTTGTTGGCCAGTACGCTCACTGCCTGTGCGCCGACTATCTACGATCGGTATGGCGAGGAAGAGGTAACGGATAATTCGGCGGTCACCTATGCACTGGTAGAGGCAAAGCCTGCTAAGGAGATCAGTTACTCGGGTAAGCGTGCCACCACCTACAAGGTGTTTGGCAAGTCCTATACGGTGTTGCCCAGTGCCGATGGCTACGTCGAGCGCGGCCAGGCCTCATGGTATGGCGAGGATTTCCATGGCCGCCTGACTGCCAGTGGTCAGGTATACAATATGCACGATCTAACCGCAGCGCATCGCACCTTGCCATTGGGGACTTATGTGGAGGTCACCCGATTGGACAATGGCGAGAGCGTGACGCTACATATCAATGATCGGGGGCCATTTCACGATGACCGGGTTATCGACCTCTCCTACGCCGCAGCGGTGGCGCTCGGCATCGATCAGGCGGGCTTGTCTGAGGTTGAGGTGCGTGCAATTGTCCCCGATGACCCCGATCCTGAGTCGACCGAGCAAGATGCCGTGGGGGCAGATTCACTGTTTAAGATTCAAGTTGGCTCCTTTACCGCTAAGGAGAGTGCGCTCGACTTGAGCGCACAGTGTCGCGCACTTGGGTTGGATCAGGCGGTGATTGAGCTGGATGCAGAGGGTGGGCAGATTCACTATAAGGTGCGCATCAATGCGGTGAGTCGTCAGCGTGCCGATGAGGTGCGCAAGATACTGACCGAGGCGGGCATCGATAGCTTTATTGTGCCTTAGCACCGGGTTGGCACGTATTTTGGGTTGTGTGTTTAGGTTGATCAATTAGGGAGCGGCATGTTGTTGCAGCAGATACTCTGGCCTCAATGGCGGTTTTTTATTAGCGGTATTTTGGCTATCACTGCGCTGGCTTATACCAGCGCGGCAGTTGCGACCTTGCAGCTAAAACCACCGAATATTGAGGCGGATAGCTATCTGCTGCAAGACATGGATTCTGGGCGGATTTTGGTGGAGTACGACATAGATACGCGCTTGCCACCAGCGAGCCTGACCAAATTGATGACAGCCTATGTGACTTACGATCAGCTGGCCAACGGCTCACTCAAACCCGAATCGCAGGTTACCGTGTCGGAAAAAGCCTGGAAGATGCGCGGTTCGCGCATGTTTTTGGAGGTCGGCAAGCAGGTGACGATCGACAACCTCATCAGCGGGCTTGTGATTCAATCTGGCAATGATGCGGCCGTGACCCTAGCCGAAGCGATCTCTGGTAGCGAGGATGGCTTTGCCGATTTAATGAACGCTTACGCCACCAAGCTCGGCATGACCGGCTCGAACTTTACGAATAGCTCCGGCTGGCCGGATAAGGATTTGTACACCACGACACGCGATATTGCGATTCTGACCCGCGCCTTGATACACGATTTTCCGCAGTACTACGCGCGCTATTCGATACGTGACTTTACCTACAATGGGATCAAGCAATACAACCGCAATCCGCTATTGGGCAGAGATGCGCGTGTCGATGGTGTGAAGACAGGCTATACGGAGGCCGCGGGCCACTGCCTAGTGGCATCGGCACAGCTAGATGGCATGCGCTTGATATCCGTGGTCATGGGTGCCGATAGCGAGGAGATGCGCGCACGGGAGAGCAGACGCCTGCTCGATTACGGTTTTCGTCATTTCAAAACCTACAAGTTGTACGATGCGTACGAGGTGCTCGATACACACCGTGTGTGGGAGTCCGATCAGCGCGAGGCAGATTTTGGCATACAAAACGATCTGTACATCACCATTCAGCGCGGCACGCTGGGCAGCATTAAGCGCGATATTACCTATCTAGGTGATATCGTGGCACCGGTGAGACGCGACACTGTATCTGGAGAGATCACGGTCAGTGCAGAGGATGGCTATACGCTAAAGCGGCCACTGGTGCTGTTGCAAGACGTCGATCAGGGGGGCTTCTTTAGGCGCTATCTCGATAAACTGTTGCGGTACATGCGCTAGCGATCTCATCATGTCGTTATGCAATGCTTACTTTAATGGCGATTTTGTGCCCTTGGCGCAAGTGTCCATCTCCCCCATGGATCGCGGCTTTCTGTTCGGCGATGGTGCCTATGAGGCGATACCGGTTTATGGGCGTTGCTGTTTTGATCTGCCAGGGCACCTAACGCGCCTAGATAACACGCTGCGCGCCCTGGAAATCGACAATCCGCACACGGCTCTCGAGTGGCAATCGATCCTACAAACACTCATCGATGATGCGCCGGTAGCGGATAATCAAATTTATTTGCATGTGACGCGCGGCGTGCAATCCGTGCGCCAGCACGATTTCACCGATTGCTCCGCGCCGACCGTGTTTGTGCTCTGCTCGCCGCTGCCGCCCGTGCCCCAGCAACATTACGAGCACGGGATTTCACTGCGCACGTGTACGGAAATACGCTGGCGTAGGCGCGATTTGAAAGTGACCTCTTTGGTCGGCAATGTATTGATCAAGCGCGAGGCTGTGGCACAGGGTGCGCAGGAGGCGCTGATTGTCGAATCGGGCTATGTGTTGGAGGGGGCCGCTAGCAATGTATTTGCGCTGATCGATGGGGTGTTGCATACACCAGCTACCGAGGCGGGCAATATTTTGCCCGGTGTGACCCGTGTATGGGTGTTGTCAAATGCCGCCGCCCTCGGTTGTGCGGTTTGCGAGGGCAACCTCAAGCTGAGCGATCTTGTGCGCGCCACCGAGATTTGGATATGCAGCTCCACACGCGGTGTGCTGCCTGTGACACGGCTCGATGATCAGCCGGTTGCATCGGGTGTGCCCGGGCCCTTGTGGCAGGGTATGCATCGGCGTTACCTGCAGTTTTTAGATAGCCTGCGCAGTGGCACGCAATAGTCTATGCTGTCGTTGGTTCGGCCAGGTGCCCTATCGACAGGCATGGCAGGCCATGCAGTCTTTCACCGCCACGCGCGCGCCCACTACAGAGGATGAGTGCTGGTTGCTTGAGCACCCGCCGGTA